>NZ_LIFT01000011.1:0-155699 GCF_001297795.1 Citrobacter sp. CtB7.12
CGGTACTAATGAACCGTGAGGCTTAACCTTACAACGCCGAAGCTGTTTCGGCGAAGAGATGACGCATTCAACTCAGCTTGATACAGATTAACAGAATTTGCCTGGCGGCTGTAGCGCGGTGGTCCCACCTGACCCCATGCCGAACTCAGAAGTGAAACGCCGTAGCGCCGATGGTAGTGTGGGGTCTCCCCATGCGAGAGTAGGGAACTGCCAGGCATCAAATTTAGCGTGCTGATATGGCTCAGTTGGTAGAGCGCACCCTTGGTAAGGGTGAGGTCCCCAGTTCGACTCTGGGTATCAGCACCACTTAATTAGGTTAAAGTTCGGCACAGTGGAAAAGAATTTGTCTGGCGGCTGTAGCGCGGTGGTCCCACCTGACCCCATGCCGAACTCAGAAGTGAAACGCCGTAGCGCCGATGGTAGTGTGGGGTCTCCCCATGCGAGAGTAGGGAACTGCCAGACATCAAACAAGTGAGAAGGCCATCCGAAAGGATGGCCTTTTTGCGTTTATACGCCGAAAAAACGGTAGGCCGGGTAAGGTGAAGCCGTCACCCGGCAGAGCAAACGACTAATGAATCACCTGAGACAGGAATGCTCGAGTACGTTCTGATTTAGGATGTGCAAAAAACTCATCCGGCGGGGCCTGCTCAACAATTTCCCCACGATCCATGAAGATCACCCTGTCAGCCACCGTTCTGGCAAATCCCATCTCATGCGTGACGCAAAGCATTGTCATTCCTGATTGCGCCAGGCCAATCATCGTATCCAGCACCTCTTTCACCATTTCGGGATCCAGCGCCGACGTGGGTTCATCAAAGAGCATAATTTTGGGTTTCATACATAGCGAGCGGGCAATGGCAACGCGTTGTTGCTGTCCTCCGGAGATCTGCCCTGGAAATTTATGTGCGTGCTCTGCAATACGCACACGTTCCAGGTAGTGCATCCCCAGCGCTTCGGCTTCTTTTACCGGCATCTTACGCACCCAAATCGGTGCCAGCGTACAGTTTTGCAAAACCGTCAGATGAGGAAAGAGATTGAAGTGCTGGAATACCATGCCGACTTCCTGTCGGACGCGCTCGATGTTGCGGATGTCTTCATTCAACTCAATGCCATCGACAATAATTCGTCCCTGTTGATGTTCTTCCAGATGGTTAATACAGCGGATGGTGGTTGATTTTCCCGAACCTGAAGGCCCACATAACACAATGCGTTCCCCCTGTTTAACGCGCAGGTTGATATCCTTAAGGACATGAAACTGTCCGTACCACTTATTGACGTTTTCCAGCGTAATCATCGCGTCGGCAGGTTGTATTAATAGTTGGCTCATAGAATCCTCAGTGCGGTGTACGCCCGGTGTTAAAGCGCTTTTCCAGATGCTGGCTATAGCGCGACATGCTGAAACAAAAAATCCAGTAAATCAGAGCAGCGAAGACATAGCCTTCTGTCGACATACCCAGCCAGGCAGGGTCAACTGTCGCTTGCTGCACGCTGCTGAACAGATCGAACAAACCGATGATGATGACCAGACTGGTATCCTTAAACAGGGCGATAATGGTGTTCACCAGTCCAGGGATCACCAGCTTCAGAGCTTGGGGAAGAATGACCAGCCCCTGGGTTTTCCAGTAGCCCAACGCCAGCGATTCTGCTGCTTCGTATTGCCCTTTCGGTAATGCCTGGAGCCCCCCACGAACCACTTCCGCGACGTAGGCAGACTGGAAGAGGATCACGCCAACCAGCGCCCGGATAAGCTTATCGATGCTGGTTCCTTCTGACAGAAACAGCGGCAGCATGACCGAAGACATAAACAGGACGGTGATCAGCGGGACGCCACGCCAGAACTCGATAAAAATGACGGATAAGATCCGCACGACGGGCATGTGGGAGCGACGTCCCAGTGCCAACAAAATTCCTAATGGCAGAGCCCCCGCGATCCCGACGGATGCGATGATTAAGGTCAGCGTCAGCCCACCCCATTGGCGTGTTTCAACGCGATCCAGACCAAGAAATCCGCCATACAACAGGAACCAGACAGTGATCGGGTAGATCACGGCCCAGACGACGATATAACGCCCGCGACCCGGCAACGCTTTCCAGAACATCGGCACAATGGAAGCCAACCCAATGATCAACGCCAGGTTGATACGCCAACGCTGATCATGTGGGTACAATCCATACATGAATTGTCCAAATCGTTCATGAATAAACACCCAGCAGGCGCCCGCTTTGGTACAGTCAGCACGCGTGGAGCCCACCCAGTTGGCCTGCAGGAACGCCCAGTTCAGCAAAGGGGGAATTAACTCCCACATCAGCCACAGACAGAACAGCGTCAGCAGGCTGTTTGACCAACTAGAAAAGAGGTTCTTCCGTACCCATACGATCGAACGACCAGGGCCGTTACTGGCCGGGCGCATGGGATGAGACAGCAGTGCTTTTGTCATCATGATTCCTTAGCGCTCAATGAGGGCGATTCGCCGGTTATAGATGTTCATCAGCAGCGAGATGCTCAGGCTGATGATCAGGTACACCGACATCGTGATGGCGATCGTTTCGATGGCCTGTCCGGTCTGATTAAGTACCGTCCCGGCGAACAGCGATACCATGTCGGGATAGCCAATGGCGGCGGCCAGCGATGAGTTTTTGACAATATTCAGATACTGGCTGGTCAGCGGTGGAATAATGACGCGAAGTGCCTGAGGAATGATGACCTGGCGAAGGGTCACAGTATTAGGTAACCCGAGAGAACGGGCGGCTTCATGTTGACCGTAGGGAACGGCCTGAATGCCTGCACGAATGATTTCGGCAATAAACGCCGAGGTATATACCGATAACGCCAGCGTCAGGGCTGCCAGTTCAGGAATGAGCACCATTCCGCCACGGAAGTTGAATCCGCGTAGTTGCGGGATATCCCAGTGCAGCGCCGCGCCAAAAAGCCAATGCGCGATGAGCGGCAGCAGCACAATCAGGCTTAATGCAGTAGGCCAGGTTCTGCGAAGTTGTCCCGTTTTCATCTGATGCATTTTATTGAAGCGGAACAGACCCACGGACAGCGCAATGGCAATCACTGCCGAGAGCACGAAAGCGAGTACGCCTTCCCCTAACTGCGGAGACGGGATATAGAGTCCCCGATTACTCAGAAAGACCATATCCAGCGCGCTTGCGGCCTGACGGGGGCCGGGCAAATTGCGCAGAACCGCGAAGTACCAAAAAAAGATTTGCAGCAGAGGCGGGATATTACGAAAGGTCTCAATATAAATCGTCGAGAGTTTACGCAGTAGCCAGTTATCTGAAAGGCGTGCCAGCCCGAGAAAGAAGCCGATAAATGACGCAAAGACAATACACAGCGCGGAAACCAGCAGCGTGTTAAGCAAACCCACCACAAAAACACGTCCGTACGTGTCACCCTGCTGATAGTCGATTAAGTGCTGGACGATGCCAAACCCAGCGCTACGGTCGAGAAAGGCAAAGCCCGAGGTAATGCCGCGACTGCTTAGATTATTAATCGTGTTATGAATGAGATAGATAGCAACTGCAACGACCGCAAGAATGGCGAGGATCTGGAACAGCCAGGCGCGGACCGCAGGGTTTGAAAAGGAGAGCGACCCTTTTACATTTGAGCGGCGATGGAACATAAGAAAGCCTCGGTAACCATAACTCTGAACTGAGCGCCGCTAGTGCGGCGCCCGTTACATCACAACGACTTAACGCACCGGCGGTGCGTATTGAATGCCGCCGTTATTCCAGAGATTGTTCTGTCCACGTTTGATCTTCAGTGGGCTTTCCGAGCCGACGTTGCGTTCAAAGATCTCCGCATAGTTACCCACCTGCTTGATGATGTTGTAAGCCCATTTATTGTCGAGCTTCAGATCTTTGCCGTAGTCGCCTTCTTTGCCCAGCAGATGTGCCATATCTGGTGTTGCCGGGTTCGCCGCTTTCTCATCGACATTCTTCGATGTCACGCCCATCTCTTCGGCATTCAACATGGCAAACAGCGTCCAACGCACAATAGAGAACCATTCGTCATCACCGCGACGAACAACTGGCCCCAGCGGCTCTTTCGAGATCACCTCTGGCAGTACAAGCCATTCAGCCGGGTTGCTGAGTTTGATGCGCAGGGCATACAGTTGGGACTGGTCAGAGGCGAGGGTATCGCAACGTCCGGACTCCAGCGCTTTTGCCGACTCATCTGAGCGGTCAAAAGTCACCGGGGTGTATTTCATGTTGTTGGCTTTGAAATAATCCGCCACGTTCAGTTCCGTATCTGTTCCCGCCTGAATACAAACGGTGGCACCATCTAACTCTTTCGCGCTTTTCAGACCCGCTTTGTTGTGGGTCAGGAAGCCAATGCCATCGTAATAGGTAACGCCAGTGAAGGACATGCCCATTCCTGCATCACGTGAGGAGGTCCAGGTCGTATTACGGGAGAGAAGATCGACTTCGCCAGACTGTAATGCGGTGAAGCGTTCTTTTGCGGTGAGAGGGGTATATTTTACTTTTGTATCATCTCCCAGGACGGCGGCGGCAACGCCACGGCAAACATCCACATCTATCCCGGAGAATTTCCCGTCTGCGTCAGCGTAAGAAAAACCGGGAAGACCGTCACTGATACCGCATTGTACGAACCCTTTCTTTTTTACAGCATCCAGCGTGGTTCCCGCATGTGCCTGATTGGCAACCGCAAGCAGCACACCGGCCGCAGCCAGTGTGGCTATCATCATCTTTTTCATAATGCATCCTGTGTGGCAAAGAAATTATTGTTATAGAGAGACGTTCTGCAACGTCTTTAACCTGTCTGTGGCATTGGCCATACTCTTCTAAGCAAAGGTAATGCCAGGTTTTGCGCGTGAATATCCGACGCAATAAGCAGAGTGTAGACAGGAAAAAATAAAAGCAGCGCCCTGAAATGGTGCGAAATTGAAACGTAAGCCACATTTTGGAGCAAAATATTTAAAATAATGCTCGCAAAATGAAATAACGATTTCAGGCGTGAATATCGAGAGCGTGAGTATTGAAAGATAAATGCGAAAAGAGAAAGGGGTGGACGTTATTGATTATTAAAATGTATTAGAACACGTATTTTTCAACACATTGAATGATATGAAAAACCGTATTCTTAGGCTAAGAGCGCGGCAAGTACCGCGCTCTGAGAATGTTATTTTGACAGTGCGATGATCCCCATCGTCAGGCCTGCAACCGCTGCGGCCCCGCCAGCAATGGCGCCTGCGGTTTCCCAGTTATCCTGAGTCGTCCCTTTCATACAGGTGTTGGTATGAACAAGACGTCCTTGATCATCATAAACCGGAACGCAGGGGGAATCGTGTGCACAGCCCGCCAGCAATGCAGTGAGCAATGCTACTGGAATTAATCTTTTCATGGTGTTACCTCAAAAATAAGCGTTCCGCTAAATGCAGCAACAGGGAATGCTGCTTTGCGAATACGAAATGAATTTTACCACCGCTTAAAAAAAGATTGGCATATGGAATAATCTCAATTCATGTGAATTGTAAAAATAATGAAGGAGTGAATTTAGTATTCCGCAGTGCAAATGACTATCTGTTTAATAAATAAAGATACCTGAAGGAAAAAGGCGTCCGTAGACGCCTTAATTTACACATTAACGCTGGGATTTGTTAAACCGGCCTCTGACGACCACAAAAAACACCGGGACAAAGAAGATAGCCAGCAGCGTTGCTGTCAGCATCCCTCCCATCACACCGGTTCCGACTGCATGCTGGGCGCCACTCCCTGCCCCGCGACTGATGACCAGCGGCATTACGCCGAGGATGAAGGCGAGTGAGGTCATCAGAATAGGGCGCAGGCGCATGCGCGCAGCCTCAAGCGTTGCCTCGATCAGGCCACGACCTTCTTTCTCCATCAGATCCTTGGCAAATTCCACGATCAGAATGGCGTTTTTCGCGGAAAGCCCAATCGTGGTTAACAGTCCGACCTGAAAATAGACGTCGTTATTTAGCCCACGCAGGGAAGCGGCCAAAAGGGCACCCACCACGCCGAGCGGGACCACCAGCATCACCGAGAACGGAATGGACCAGCTTTCATACAGCGCGGCAAGACAGAGGAACACGACGATCAGCGAGATAGCATACAGTGCCGGCGCCTGATTGCCGGACAAACGTTCCTGATATGACATCCCCGTCCAGTCATGACCAATACCATTAGGCAGTTTTGACGCGAGACTTTCCATCATGGCCATCGCTTCACCGGTGCTTCGACCGGGGGCAGCCTCACCCAACAACTCCATCGATGGCATACCGTTGAAGCGTTCCAGGCGCGGAGAACCATACACCCAGCGGGCTGAGCTGAAGGCTGAAAAAGGGACCATCTCGCCGTTAGCACTACGAACGTACAGATTATTGATATCTTCTGGCAGCATACGGAATTTCGCATCTGCCTGAACATACACTTTCTTTACTCGTCCGCGGTCAATGAAGTCGTTAACATAGCTGCCGCCTAACGACGCAGAGATGGTTTCGTTAATGTCTGACAGCGCAATGCCAAGCGCCTGTGCTTTTTCCTGGTCGACATCCAGCTTGAACTGAGGGGTATCCTCCAGGCCGTTAGGTCGAACACGGACCAGCAGATCGGAATGCTTAGCCACCATACCCATTAACTGATTACGTGCTGATGTTAGCGCTGTGTGCCCCAACCCCCCCTGGTCAAGCAGTTCAAAATCGAAACCCGTCGCGGTGCCCAGTTCAATTATCGCCGGCATGTTGAAGGGGAAGACCAGTCCATCCTGGATCTGGTTGAACGCGCGAGTTGCACGCGCAATTACCGCTTCAACGCTGTTTTCCTTGCCGCTACGCTCATCCCAGGGCTTCAGGCTGATGAAGGCCAGACCCGCGTTCTGCGCCTGGCCGCTAAAGCTAAAACCGTTGACCGTAAACACGCTTTCAACGTTCGCTTTTTCGTGAGTCAGGTAGTAATGGGTGACCTGATCCAATACATTTTGGGTTCGTTCCTGGGTTGAACCTGCGGGTAGCTGAACCATCGTCATGAATACGCCCTGATCTTCATCAGGCAGGAAGGAAGTGGGGAGACGGAAAAACAGTACCCCCATTCCGACAACAATCAGGATGTAAAGGAGCAGGTAGCGTCCGGTTTTGCGCACAATGCCGCTGACACTGTTGGTGTAGTGGTTAACGCTGAGATCAAATTTGGCATTAAACCAGCCGAAAAATCCGCCTTTCTTCTCGTGGTGTTCGGCGGACGCTGGTTTTAGCAGCGTTGCGCAAAGTGCCGGCGTCAGGATCAATGCCACCAGAACCGAAAGCGCCATTGCCGACACAATCGTGATGGAAAACTGGCGATAAATAGCCCCGGTGGAGCCGCCGAAAAAGGCCATCGGGATGAAGACGGCAGACAGCACCATCGCGATCCCAACCAGCGCCCCCTGGATCTGCGACATGGATTTCTCGGTTGCCTCTTTGGGCGGCAACTTTTCTTCCATCATCACCCGTTCAACGTTTTCCACTACCACAATGGCGTCATCGACCAGCAGGCCGATCGCCAGCACCATCCCAAACATCGTCAGGGTGTTGATCGAGTAGCCAAACGCCGAGAGCACGGCAAATGTACCCAATAGCACAACGGGAACCGCAATCGTCGGAATGAGCGTTGCGCGGATATTCTGTAAAAACAGATACATCACGAGGAAGACCAGGACGATCGCTTCGAACAGTGTTTTTACCACTTCGTGAATGGAGATCTTCACAAACGGCGTGGTGTCATACGGGTAAACCACTTTCATCCCTTGCGGGAAGAAGGGTTGCAGCTCAACGAGTTTGGTTTTAATCGCTTTGGCGGTATCCAGAGCGTTGGCCCCGGTCGCCAGTTTGATCCCCAGACCCGCAGCCGGTTTACCGTTAATTCGGGCGACAACGTTATAGTTTTCTCCCCCCAGCTCGATACGAGCGACATCTTTAAGGCGAACGACAGAGCCATCGCTGTTTACCCGTAATGTGACTTTGCCGAATTCCTCAGGATCTTTCAGTCGCGTCTGCGCAATGATAGAGGCGTTCAGTTGCTGCCCCGGTAGAGCAGGCGTTCCGCCCAACTGACCTGCTGCAATCTGGTCGTTCTGTATTTTTAGTTGATTGATCACATCGACCGGTGTGAGCTGGTACTTGTTCAGCCGATTCGCATCCAGCCAGATACGCATCGCGTACTGTGCGCCAAACAGCTGGACGTCACCTACACCGTTCAGGCGGCTGATCGTATCTTTTACGTTTGAGGCGACGTAGTCGGAGATATCGTCCTGGGTCGTTTGCGGATCGTCAGAGACAAACCCCGCCACCAACAAGAAACTGCTGCTCGACTTTTCTACGCTAATCCCTTGCTGTTGAACTTCCTGAGGCAGCAATGGCGTCGCCAGCTGCAGTTTGTTCTGTACCTGCACCTGGGCAATATCCGGGTCGGTTCCGGACTGAAAGGTTAACGTAATGGTCACGCTACCCGCAGAGTCGCTGGTGGAGGACATATACATCAGGTTATCGATACCGTTCATATTCTGTTCGATAACCTGAGTCACCGTATCCTGCACCGTTTGCGCATCTGCCCCTGGATAGTTCGCGGAAATGGCTACCGCTGGTGGCGCGATAGTTGGGTATTGCGCAACGGGCAGTTGCATAATCGCCAGAGCGCCCGCCAGCATCAGTATGATGGCCAGAACCCAGGCAAAAACAGGACGCCTGATAAAGAAATTTGCCATGTTCGGTTACCTTATTGCGCCGCTTTTGCCGCAGGAGTATTGGCATCCGTGGTAGCTTTCACTTTCGTGCCGGGATGGGCTTTTTGTAATCCGCTGACAATCACCTGATCGCCTGGATGTAGGCCTTCGCTAATCAGCCATTTGTCGCCGATAGCCTGCGAAGCGACAACGGCGCGTGGCTCAACCAGGCTCTGGTCATTGACGACCAGTACCGTCGCATCGCCACGAGGCGTACGCGTTACGCCCTGCTGGGGGATCAAAATAGCGTTGGGCTGAACGCCTTCGTCAATGCGAGCGCGAACAAACATCCCCGGCAGCAGAGCGTGCTGTGGGTTAGGGAAGACGGCGCGAAGGGTGATGGAGCCTGTGCTTTCGTCCACCGTGACATCCGAAAACTGCAATGTCCCTTTCAGGGGATACGCCGTACCATTTTCCATCACCAACTGGACGCTGCTGCTGGCGCTGTCTTTATGCAGGCTACCCTGTTCAACGGACTGCTTCAGTCGCATAAAGTCGCTGCTGGACTGTGTGACATCGACATAGATAGGATCGAGTTGCTGCACGGTAGCCAGTGCTGTTGCCTGGCCATTAGTGACCAGCGCACCTTCCGTCACGCTGGATTTGCCAATACGACCATCGATCGGCGAGGTGACTTTGGTGTAAGCAAGATTGATACGTGCGCTCTCCACTGCGGCTCGTGCGGCAATGACTGCCGCATCGGCCTGACGCGCATCTGCAATCGCCTGGTCGTATTCCTGTTGGCTAATGTATTTTGTCCCTACCAGCGGAACATAGCGCTTAACCGTCAGGTGTGCGATGGCGGCGGCAGCTTCACTTTTCGCCAGTTCCCCTTTCGCGCTATCGTAATCTGCCTGATAAGTGGCAGGATCGATCTGATACAGTGACTGCCCGGCCTGAACATCGCTGCCCTCGGTGAAGTTTCTTTTGAGAACAATACCACTGACCTGTGGACGAACTTCCGCAATGCGGAATGCCGAGGTGCGTCCTGGCAGTTCGGTGGTTACTGCTAATGGCGCGGCGGTAACCACATGAACGGTCACCTGCGGTTCGGTTGCCTGAGCGTGCTTATCTCCCTGATCGTTACAACCGGCAAGTAACGCAGCAGAGATGAGGATAAATGAGGGCAGGAGTGAAAACCTGGCATGTTTCGTCATTACTGTTCCTTAAAAACCAATAGCTCGTTATTTACCGGATAACGGTAAGGCGATAACGTGCACGAAGAAATAATAGTTGGCTATCCTACAAATTATTAGCGTGCGATGTAAGCGATAGTTATTTTATGGCCGGGTCTACGGCACGTAAAAACAAAAAAGTGATGGCTTTGTCTTTTCATTTTGTTTTTCTTTGTCATGCCTTGTTGCTGGCTAATATATTTGGAAATGTACATTTGTTGTATGAATGTTTTTGTTGGTTTTTATTTGTGGGGGTTATTTGATTGAATGTTTTGTGCTGAGGCTATTCGCTTTTGTTTCATCTCGGAACGGATGAGGTGATACAGTTCTTTTTGAACGGCAATTGTGAATTGCCATATTTCTGTTTTTTATCCTGCTCCTGAAACGATAACTTATGGCTAAAAGAACAAAAGCCGAAGCGTTAAAAACGCGACAACATTTGATTGAGACTGCAATCATCCAGTTTGCCACGCGAGGCGTTGGCAACACGACGCTTAACGACATTGCCGACGCGGCCCAGGTCACGCGGGGGGCTATCTACTGGCATTTTGACAACAAAACGCAGCTCTTCAATGAACTCTGGCAACAGCAACCGCCATTACGTGATCTTATTCAGGACCGGTTAGCTTTGCATGACTGCGATAATCCCTTGCAGCGGTTGCGCGAAAAGTTAATTGCCGGATTACAATATATCGCGGAAATTCCCCGGCAGCAGGCCTTGCTGCAAATTTTATATCATAAATGTGAATTTCATGAGGGGATGATATCAGAACAGGAAATACGCGAGAAAATTGGGTTTAGCCAGAGGGGACTACGCGACGCGTTGCAGGCGAGTATGACGGAAGGGTTAATTTCCAGAACCCTGGATTTAGACGTTGTGTTAATTATTATTCACGGTAGTTTTAGCGGGATCGTGAAAAACTGGTTGATGAATTCTACCCGCTACGATCTTTATCAGCAGGCACCGGCGCTGGTGGATAATGTATTAAGGATGTTAATTCCTGATGGATATGTCATGCAATTAACATCGGAAACCCTATAATCATTTCTCCTGTCTATCAATGGCACGCTATTGTAATTCGGTACAGTTGACCAGCTTGAGCGGATTGACAGAATCCATATTGCGGCATTTATCGACTTCTGTGGTGATCAGTTCAATCCACTGGATCAGTAACGCATCAAAAAGGAACACGGAGACCGCAAAAACAACCAGCCACCAATACTTACGAATCATTGCCAAATCCTGTGTATTCATGCCCAAGCGTGCAGGAAATATACACGAAAAATGCGTCCTGAAAAGCAGGCTTACAATGCTTTTACTTTGCTGTCATCTTCACCACATCTGACGCCGTTCGACTCTTTTTCGACAGGTTTTTCGTCTTTCTCTTTTTGATTTTCGTCAGCTCTTCCTGGGAGTAGTGTGAGCTGATGTTCAGCCGTCTGAGCCCCATCTTCACATACTCATTATTGACCTCAATACCGATGAATTTACGTCCCGATTCCACGGCCACAGCACCTGTCGTAAAGCTGCCGGCGAAGGGATCCAGCACCGTATCGCCAGGATTGGAGGAGGCCAGAACGATCCGTTTTAGCAGGGCGATAGGTTTTTGCGTCGGATGGTTTTCATATTCATCCATCAAATAACGCACGCGGGGAAATTCCCAGACATTGCCCGGAACTTTTTGCGTGTTGTAAGGCTGTGGTGGGTTTTTACGGTAGTCAATCAGCGCTCTTTTCGCACCGGTTTTGGTCTCAACCAGAATAGCGTCACTGTTGAAAGTGTACTGTCGGGCATCTTTGACCATCATCAGGATCGGTTCGTACATTGAGCCAAAGAATTTCTTCGCCTGCACGCCTGAACTGTCATAAGACCAGACAATCCGGCTTTTGATGGTAAACAGCGTTCTGCATTTGAGATCGATATGCGGCATGTTTTCGGTGCTGTTCATGATGTACATCGTGCCCTGTTTTTTCAGCACCCGATGACACTCCTCAATGCACGCGAACAGCCAGCCCAGGAAGATGTCTTCGTCCCAGGACTCGACCATCCCGTCAAAATCCTTTCCGATATTGTAAGGCGGGTCGGCAAAGATTAAATCGACGCTTTCAGCGGGGAGTTTCTTAAGTTCTGTCAGCGCATCTCCGTGGATGATCGACGCGGATTCATCACCAAAGTAGTGTGGCTCACATCGTGAGTTCATATCGGCTCCACAAAAGAGGCGTATAAAAAAGGCGCTTCCCCATGCCGAGTAGCGCCTTTTTAAACAAGCAATTAGCTAATCGAGATTAGTTCATGCCGTATTTTTTCAATTTTTTACGCAGCGTACCACGGTTGATGCCCATCATCAGGGCAGCACGGGTCTGGTTACCACGGGTGTATTGCATCACCATGTCCAACAGGGGCTGTTCTACTTCAGCCAGTACCAGCTCATAGAGGTCATTAACATCCTGACCGTTCAGTTGAGCAAAATAGTTCTTCAGTGCCTGTTTAACCGAGTCACGCAGGGGTTTTTGGGTTACCTGATCCTGAGAGTTAACGGTAGAAACGGTCAGTACGTCAGAATTTACGCGTTGTTCGAACATAGTTCTGTCAGCTCTTTATTTCTGTTTACGCAAAATTTTCGAAGTATGCCTCCAACGCCTCCAGCTGTTCGCTGGCATCCTCAATGGCGTTGAATGTGCGCCGAAACTGGTCATTTGGAGCGTGCTCCTGGAGATACCAGGAGACGTGTTTACGCGCGATTCGGTACCCTTTTGCCTGGCCATAAAAGTCATGCAGTTCCCGAACATGCGCACAAAGCAAGCGCTTAACCTCTGCCAGAGGCAGGGGGGATAGCAACTCCCCAGTGTCCAGATAATGCTGGATTTCCCGAAAGATCCAGGGTCTTCCCTGAGCTGCGCGGCCTATCATCAGGGCATCAGCCCCCGTATAGTCAAGCACAGCTCTGGCTTTAAGCGGGTCAGTAATGTCACCATTCGCGATAATCGGAATGGAAACTTTCTGCTTAACTGCCCGAATACTGTCGTACTCAGCGTCTCCATTGAACAAACAGGCGCGGGTGCGTCCATGAATGGTCAGAGCCTGAATGCCACAGTCTTCAGCCAGTTGGGCAATCTCTACGCAGTTACGGTGTTCCGGAGCCCAGCCGGTGCGAATCTTCAGGGTCACAGGAACGTCCACTGCATTAACCACCCCGGTTAGTATCGACTTCACTAAATCCGGGTACTGCAAGAGGGCTGAACCTGCGAGCTTGCGATTCACTTTTTTAGCCGGACACCCCATATTGATATCAATAATCTGGGCGCCGCTTTCCACGTTAATCCGTGCGGCATCGGCCATCTCAACAGGGTCGCTACCGGCAATTTGCACCGTGCGAATTCCTGGCTCATCAACGTGCACCATCCGTAAACGGGATTTGTCGCTTTCCCAAACCTGCGGGTTAGACGACATCATCTCGGATACGGTCAATCCGGCTCCCATCTCATAACACAGCGTCCGAAAAGGTCTGTCAGTGATGCCAGCCATGGGCGCTGCGATCAGGCGATTTCTAAGCTGGTATTGTCCGATGCGCATGAGTTAAGAAATGACCATACTGTGACTGCAAGGCGGCGTATATTACGCATTTTTTGCACGAGATGAAAGGCCAAACTTTGACCAATCCTCTGCGGTGGATCAAAGAATCGCCGTTAACGTCAACGCCATAAAATAATTAGCCATACAAATCATTGCATTACAAAAGCGTGACGAAATTCTGTACGCTTATAATTTTGCGTAACTTCTCATTTTTTCTTCGAATCTGCGCGGGCTTGCAAGATAATCTGCTGAATTAATCAGCAGATTATCTTGAGTTAATGTGACATCGCTCTCATTTCAGCAGATGATTGCGCAACGCATCGGTCATCACTCGACCACGACACGACCGTTCAGCGGTTGGGGCGGACGATTATTGTCATGATGCATCGTATGGCTGAATTTTTCTAACTGCGCGGCGGACAGCGTCAGAGGGTGCTTCATGACAATCCAGGTTACCCCTTCAGAGCAGGGCGGTGTGGTCAGTGAACCGCTGAAACGCCAAAAGCGTTTGTTTTTCGGCAGCAGGGCATTCAGATCCATTTGTGAGGTGACGTTAGCGTCCTGCCCGGTTTGTTCAGGCATAGTCGCCCACAGTTTGTCCAGCTCAGTGTTTGCCGCCCCTTTATCAAACATGACCGCAACAACGGCGATAGCACCATTTGCGTCTTTGTGCACAAGATGCATTTCCATCGCGTAATGTTTACCGTGAACCGTATTTTCGCTTGGGGCATGAAAGTGGAATTGCTGCAATGTAAACGGAGTCCCGTCAATCGCGATGGTATCAGCCGTTGCGCTCTTTAACGCGGCCTGGATTGTGTGACCGTTGTTAATGAGAGTAATGGGGCCCTCAGTGTAGTGGGTTTTCAGGGGCTTCAGGTGGGCATTTGCCGACTGGTCGATGTTTATTGGGGACTGATTCATCCCGGGCTGACAGGTTTTATACTCTTCACTGAGTGCGCCCCAGTGTTCCGGGGATCCTTCACCCTCATAGCTCCAGTGTGACGCCATCGCGGTGGATGACATGATGCTTAACGCGAGAAGCGTTGCCTTGCTCAAAAAAGGGTTCATGAAATTCTTCCAATGAATAAAATAGTTTTTTATATTTGCAACTTCAATGAGTTACGCGTCTATTTTACCGTATGAGAGGAAGAGGAAGGAGCGGGCGAAATGCTGAAAAACGTGGCCGGTAGTACGGCCACGCGCGGGAGACAGGGTTACTTCTTACGGCCCGTGATTCGACACCACTCTTCTTTCTCCACCACCGGATCGAGAGCGAAGAGATCGGCATAAGCTTCACAAACACTTTCCGCCTGGCTGGCAAGGATACCGGAAAGGCCCAGCAGACCGCCTGTAACGGGCAGGACGCTGATTAACGGTGCCAGCTCGCGTAATGGGCCTGCCAGAATGTTGGCGACCACTACGTCGGCTTTCATGGCGTCTGGCTGATCCTGTGGCAGGTAGAGTTCAAGACGTTCTGATACACCATTACGCTGGGCGTTATCACGGCTGGCCTGAATCGCCTGCGGATCAATATCGATACCGATCGCTTTTGCGGCGCCCAGTTTCAGTGCGGCAATTGCGAGGATGCCGGAACCGCAACCAAAGTCGATAACGGTCTTACCGGTTAAATCGAGACTGTCGAGCCACTGCAGGCACAGTGAGGTGGTGGGATGAGTGCCGGTACCAAACGCCAGACCGGGGTCGAGCATTACGTTGACGGCATTTTCATCCGGCACGTCGCGCCAGCTTGGGCAGATCCACAGGCGTTCGCCAAAACGCATGGGGTGGAAGTTATCCATCCACTCGCGTTCCCAGTCCTTATCTTCCAGTTGTTCAATTTTATGCGCGAACCCGACGCCCAGCAGCGGATGGTGTTCCAGGATGGCGACGACTTCTTTCATGTCGGTTTCGGCATCAAACAGACCGATAACGTCGGTGTCGCCCCACAGGCGTGTTTCGCCCGGCAATGGCTCAAAAACCGGCGTGTCGTGCGTGTCCTGGAAGGTGATGGAAACGGAACCCGCTTCCATCAGGGCATCGCTCAATGCTTCCGCGTTAGCGCCCGTCGTGTTCAGTTTTAATTGGATCCATGGCATGGCAAAACTCTTTATTTATCAGTAGTCAATACAGCGGCTTGCGGGGCAGGAGAACCGAAACGGTTTCCGACCAGGAAAGCCAGCAAACTTAGCAGCAACGAGGGCACAATCGGATGGAAGCCCAGGTACTGAACGTTAAAGGTGGCGAGAATCGCATACAGCACGCCGCCGACAATCATCGCACTCAGCGCTCCGGTCGCATTCGCGCGCTCCCAGTAAAGGCCAAGCACCAGCGGCCACAAGAACACGGCTTCCAGACCGCCAAACGCCAGCAGATTCAGCCAGATGATCATCTCTGGCGGTTTCCAGGCGGCAAGTAAGAGCAGCGCGCCTAAGATGAGGGTGATCATCGCCGATATTCGTTTCAACCGCGTCTCGTTCTGCAACTGTTCCGGGCGAATATTAAGATAGAGATCTTTAATGATCGTAGCGGAACTTTGCAGCAACTGGGCGTTGATCGTCGACATAATGGCCGCCATTGGCGCGGCAAGGAAGATCCCGGCGGCGAAAGGCGGCAGCACTTTGACCATCAGCGTGGGGATCACCAGATCCGGCACCGTCAGGTCAGGGATAACCGCACGACCCAGCGCGCCGGCAAGATGCATACCAAACATCAGGATCGCCACCACGATGGTACCGATGATTATCCCGCGGTGTACCGCTTTGCTGTCTTTGTAGGAGATGCAGCGCACCGCCGTATGCGGCAGACCGATCACACCAAAACAGACCAGTACCCAGAATGAGGTCATAAAGGTCGGAGACAGAATGTCATCGGCGCCCTGCGGTGAAACCAGTTTTGGGTCGATGGTGTTTAAGGTCTCTACGGCATGGCTCAGGCCACCGGCCGCATGCACGATACCGACCAGCAGCACGATGGTGCCAATCAGCATCACCAGTCCCTGCATTGTGTCGTTAAGTACGCTGGCACGAAAGCCGCCGAACGCGGTATACAGCGCGATACTGATACCGAAAATCAGCAGGCCTGTTTCATAGGGAATACCCGCCGCCGTTTCCAGCAGGCGTGCGCCGCCGATGAACTGCACGGTCATGGCACCGACAAACGCCACGAGCAGGCTGAGGCTCGCCAGCCACACCAGCAGGCGACTCTGGTAGCGGGCAAACAGCATGTCGTTGAGGGTGACGGCATTATAGCGACGGGCAAGGATGGCGAATTTCTTGCCGAGTATCCCCAGCGAAAGCCAGACGGCGGGAAGCTGAATCATCGCCAGCAACACCCATCCCAGTCCGTATTTATAGGCCGCACCAGGTCCACCAATAAATGAGCTGGCGCTGATGTATGTCGCGGTCAGGGTCATCGCCAGGACGATCCCCCCCATGGAACGGCTACCCAGAAAATATTCATTCAGGAAGGTGCCGGTCTGCCGTTTACGCATGGCATAAACAGAAAGACCGAACACAACAACCAGATAGGCAACCAGCGGCAGAATGACTTCAAGCTGCATCGTCATCCTCCAGGGGAATGTCACGATAGATAAATTTCACCATGGCCCAGCACAGCAAAATGAAGATCAGCGGTGTTAACAGGCAAGCCATTTCAAACCAGTGCGGCAACCCGGTTATGCCCGGCGTCACCCCTGGAATGTAAGCTGCGGCGAGCCAGGCAGCCAGATAGAGAAGGGTCAGCCATAGCGCCCAACGCGCTTCTTTATTGGCCTGAACAAAACGTTTGTCCATTTTTTGTCCCTTGTTGAAAAAGAAAGCGGGGATTGTACCTTAAGCCGCTGGTCAGGGGGGAGAGAAAGGTGGCGGCTGAAGAACGATCTTGCCCCTGTGGGGTGAGGAGACAAAATAATCACGATCAATTAATCAAAACGAACTGTTCTGAAAATCAACGTATTCTATTTTTATTTTTCTATTTTTGTTTTAGATAATAATATTGATTACTCTCGTTTTTATTGGGCAAAGTACCTAAATTAGATAGCTCCTCCGTTATTAATTAATAATAAGGCGACTAACGGTATGTTATTAATTAATGACGTAATAAGCTGTGACGACTATATAAAGTCGATGAATGCGCTGTTTTTTCTCAATGGCTATTTATATGGATGTTTTCTTATGCCTCTTATTTTGCTCGCCAGATCTCATATTTTATTAATGACTGCAATTTACAGGGTGATATAACAATAATATTCTTAACCGGCGCTGAACCTGTTATCGGGTTTTCTGAGTAGCGAGATTCTCAGTGGCAATGCCTTTTCTTAATTCTGTCAGAGACGGAAAGGTCTTTTTTTGCGTTCATACATGGACTTTAATATGAAATTAAATAAGAGAATGACTATTAGTGCGGTGGCAATACTGGTTAGCTGCAATGTCCTGGCCGCTGAATCTGTTATCGATTTACGTCACGACTACTTCGATGATGGAAAAATTAATAAAGATCGTATCTATTTTGCGCATCGGTTTGATAACCAATTCGGTTTCTCTGTCGAGACCCGTTATAAATCAAGTGGTGACGATGCAAATGAGCCTTTTAATGAATTAGATAATAACGGTAGTGAAGCCACTATCAGCTATCGCTTTATCCTTAATCCCAAAATGTATCTGATCCCTGCTTTTAATATTGATAGTAATTCGGGTAATACCATCTATAAACCTAACCTGTTACTCGGGACCGTACTGGGTAATGGTTTTTATCTGAACCTGCGCTATCGTTATGATTACACCTTGCAGGATAATGAAGACCTGAATAATAAAGCAACTGGGCGTTATGACGCGTGGCTTGGCTATAAGACCGGTGACTGGAAGTTTGAATACAACTTTGTTTACTTACATGCCAATACCGATATTTATAATGAAAGTCACACTGACTATGAGCATGACATGAAGGTCGCCTACTCTGTCACCAAAAACTGGGCACCTTATATTGAGATTGGCAATGTCTCCGTTAACAGACTGCAAGACGACAGGCAAACACGTTTCCGGATAGGTTTCCAGTATACCTATTAAAGCAAGGGATGAAATGGAGTTGCACAGAATGTTAAAACAATGGAATGAAGTATTTCATCGATATACTAATAACCCGGATGCGGCAAAATTAATACTGCGGGTGGTTTTTGGCGGACTCATGCTATTTCATGGCGTAGCGAAAGCGAAACACGGACTTGGCGCAGTCGTGTTCCTGCTGGAATCTCACCATTTGCCGGCTTTTATCGCGTGGGGATCGTTCATCGGCGAAATCGTCGCGCCGTTAATGCTGATTCTCGGCGTCATGACACGTTATGCGGCGGCAATTTTTACCTTCACAATGCTGTTTGCGACATATCTGGTGATGGACGGGAAAGTATTGGCTCTGACGCCTCAGGGATCATGGGCCCTGGAGTTACAGGCTATATATCTGTGTGGTGGGTTTTGTATGCTCTTTCTGGGTGGTGGAAAAT
Source organism: Citrobacter sp. CtB7.12 (assembly GCF_001297795.1). Classification (NCBI taxonomy): domain Bacteria; kingdom Pseudomonadati; phylum Pseudomonadota; class Gammaproteobacteria; order Enterobacterales; family Enterobacteriaceae; genus Citrobacter; species Citrobacter sp. CtB7.12. The sequence continues at coordinate 18,987 of NZ_LIFT01000011.1, forward strand.
ATTCCGTAATGTCTGAATTTTCTTCTCGCCGGTAAAAAGAGAAGGCCCGAAAATTCGGGCCTTAGAAGAAGATAAATCGGTGTAAAAAAATGGGCTCTTCCGAGCCCATTTTGCTGTGCACCGAGAATTACTTCTCAGTGAGGCCGAGCTTTTTCTCCAGATAGTGGATGTTAGTACCACCTTGCTGGAAGTGCTCGTCGTTCATGATGCGCGTCTGCAGATCAACGTTGGTTTTAATACCGTCGATGATCAGTTCCTGCAGCGCGTTTTTCATGCGGGCAATCGCCACATCACGGGTTTCGCCGTAGCAGATAAGCTTGCCGATCATGGAGTCATAGTATGGCGGTACGGTGTAACCGGCATAGATATGCGACTCCCAGCGCACGCCAAAACCGCCTGGCGCGTGGAAGCGGGTGATTTTACCCGGGCTCGGCAGGAAGGTGTTCGGGTCTTCAGCATTGATACGGCATTCCACCGCGTGGCCTTTGACCTGCACCTCTTCTTGCTTGATCGACAGCGGCTGGCCAGCAGCAATGCGCAACTGTTCTTTGATCAGGTCAACACCGGTGATCATTTCGGTAACCGGGTGTTCAACCTGAATACGGGTGTTCATTTCAATGAAGTAGAACTCGCCGTTTTCGAACAGGAACTCAAAGGTGCCCGCGCCGCGATAGCCGATATCCACACAGGCTTTCGCGCAACGCTCGCCAATGAAGCGACGCAGTTCTGGGGTAATACCCGGTGCCGGTGCTTCTTCGACGACTTTCTGGTGACGACGCTGCATAGAGCAGTCACGTTCCGCCAGATAAATCGCGTTACCCTGACCGTCTGCCAGCACCTGAATTTCGATGTGGCGTGGGTTCTCGAGGTATTTCTCCATATAAACCATGTCGTTGCTGAAAGCTGCTTTCGCTTCCGCTTTGGTCATGGAGATGGATTGCGCCAGTTCGGCATCGCCGCGTACTACGCGCATACCGCGACCGCCGCCGCCGCCGGACGCCTTGATGATAACCGGATAGCCGATGCGTTTTGCATGGGCACGGTTCGCATCCATATCGTCGGTCAGCGGGCCGTCAGAACCCGGTACGGTCGGGACGCCAGCTTTCTTCATCGCGGTGATCGCCGATACTTTGTCACCCATCAGACGGATGGTGTCCGCTTTCGGGCCGATGAAGATAAAGCCAGAGCGTTCAACCTGCTCAGCAAAGTTGGCGTTCTCAGAGAGAAAGCCATAACCCGGGTGAATCGCTACCGCGCCAGTGATTTCAGCGGCGCTGATGATAGCCGGGATGTTCAGATAGCTTTTTACGGACGGAGCCGGACCAATACAAACCGTCTCATCCGCCAGCAATACGTGTTTTAAATCGCGATCCGCGCTTGAGTGCACAGCGACAGTCTTGATACCCAGTTCTTTACAGGCACGAAGAATTCGCAATGCAATCTCGCCGCGGTTGGCGATAACAATTTTATCCAGCATGTTCGCCTCGTTACTCGATGACGACCAGCGGCTCGTCAAATTCTACCGGTTGACCACTTTCGACCAGGATAGCTTTCACGGTACCTGATTTGTCCGCTTCGATCTGGTTCATCATTTTCATGGCTTCAACGATGCACAGGGTATCGCCTACATTGACTTTCTGACCCACTTCGATGAACGCTTTAGCGTCCGGGCTCGGGGTGCGGTAGAAAGTACCAACCATTGGGGAACGTACGATGTGACCACTGATTTCTGCTGCGGCGGCTGCCGGCGCTTCTGCTGCCGGAGCAACTGCGTTAGACAGAGCCGGTTGCTGCTGCATCATTGGTGCAGCGTAGGCTTGTTGCATCACCGGGAAGCTACCTGCTGGCGCTGCGCGGCTGATGCGTACAGACTCTTCGCCTTCAGAAATTTCCAGTTCGGAGATGCCTGATTCTTCAACCAGCTCGATCAGTTTTTTAATCTTACGAATATCCATGAGTGGGTTCCGTACTCTTTGTTTAGTGTGATTGTGACAGGCATTAAGCGCTGTCTGTAAAGCGTGAGTCCCGATGGCAAAACGGCTTGCGCCTGCCAGGACGCCGGTATATTCCGCCTCAACGATTCATGTGAGACTTGTCGGTTAACATGCAGCGATTTGCTGCAATCCTCCGGCAAAAAACAAAATATACCTTCAATGCTCGATTGTCACCTTTTCAGCGGTCTAAAAACGCTGTCCAGGGAGCCAAGGTCGCACATTATAATGATTTCGTAGCAATTGGCAGCTAAATACTGGTCTTATCAGGGAAGATAATCAACCGCTAACACACAAATAACATCCGAGTCTCTGCATTTTGTAACCGACTGCACAGTTCGCCGAACTAGCGCCACCACTGGCGGAACTTCTTGTAACGGCAGGCCAAAAGCAGCAGTGCGAGCAGAGCATAAATGATGGGTTGAGGTGACAAAATCTTCACCGACCACAGATAATGTATCGGCGCGAGGATCGCCAGCAGATAGACGAAGTTGTGCAAAAATTGCCAGCGCTTACCCAATTTTCGTTGTGCTGCCTGTGTTGATGTTAGCGTCAGCGCGAGCAGGATGAGCCAACTGATGATCCCAAGCGTTAAATACGGGCGCGTAATCAGTTCTCGTCCCAACAATCCGAGATTATGGATACCTAACTCCAGCAGCGCGTAACTGGTCAGATGCAGCGTAGCCCAGGCGAAACACCATAACCCCAGCAGACGACGGGTGCGTATCAATAATGGCTGTTTAGCGTAGCGTGCGAGCGGCGTGACCAGCAAGGCAGCGAGCAAAAATTTCAGAGCTGTCCTACCGGTAAAGTGCTGGATGTCCTTTACCGGATCGGCGCTGAGCCCGCCGTTGTTAATGGCCCAGAACAGCCAGAGAAATGGTAGCAATCCCGCCAGATGAAGCGCCACTTTCAGCCAGGTAATCTGCTTTGCACTCAGCCGCACTTAGAAATTCTCCCGCAAGTTCAGGCCGCGATACAGCGAGGCCACTTCATCGGCATAGCCGTTAAACAGTAGGGTGGGTTGCCGTTGGACATCCAGAATCCCGCCTGCGCCGATAAATCGTTCCGTTGCCTGCGACCAGCGCGGGTGATCAACATGCGGATTCACATTAGCGTAAAAACCGTACTCATCGGCAGCGGCAAGATTCCAGGTGGTGGGGGGCCGCTCGCGGGTCAGTTTAATGCTGACGATCGATTTAATGCCTTTAAAGCCATATTTCCACGGCACTGTCAGGCGTACAGGCGCGCCGTTTTGCGGCGGTAATGCTTTACCGTATACACCAACGGTCAGCAGCGCCAGGGGATGCATTGCCTCGTCCAGGCGCAGTCCTTCGACATAAGGATATTTCAAACCGCCGCCAATGAAGCGATCTTTTTGTCCCGGCATGTCGTCCGGCGCATAAAGCGTCTCGAACGCGACATATTTTGCATTGCTGGTGGGTTCGACGAGCGCCAGCAGCTTATGTAAAGGAAAGCCAATCCACGGCACCACCATCGACCAGGCTTCAACACAGCGCATCCGGTAAATCCTCTCCTCTAAAGGAAAGCGTGTGGTGAGCGCATCGTGATCCAGGGTTAATGGTTTAGCCACTTCACCACTGATTTTCAACGTCCAGGGATCGGTTTTCATGCTGCCCGCATTGGCGGCAGGATCGGCCTTATCCAGACCAAACTCGTAGAAGTTGTTGTAGCCAGTGACTTTATCTTCTGGCGTTAAAGGCAGCGTGTTTTGCCATGCGGCGGGTTTGCTGAATTCCAGCGGTTTGCCGGCGGGCGCGGGTGGACGATCGTTGCCTTTGAACCAGCTCAACAGATCCGCCTGCGCGGATATCGGCAGCGACAGCGTGGCAGCCCCGATCCCCAGCGCTTTCAGCACCTGGCGGCGATGCATAAAGAAAGCCGATTCGGCAGTGACATCGGCTTCTTTGAGTGGACGTAATTTCTTCATAACAGACTCCAGGCGTACATATAATGCGTAGTTACTATGGCAGGGAGTCTGTCAGTGCGCAGCGAAATTTCGTTAATTAAGTGTAAATTTCTACGGCGTTTGTGTTTACTTCACTTTAACCAGCGTACGGCCTTGTACCTGGTTATTAATGATGGCATCGGCGAACTTCGGCGCCTCAGCCAGCGAAATTTCCGTTGCTGCCTGTGCATAGAATGATTCCGGTAAGTCATTCACCAGACGCTGCCAGGCCTGAGCACGGCGCGCCGGTGGTGTCATCACAGAATCCACCCCTTGCAGACGAACGTTGCGCAAAATAAACGGCATCACTGTCGTTGGCAGGGCAAAACCGCCCGCCAGACCACAGGCGGCGACACAGCCCCCGTAGTTCATTTGCGCAAGCACTTTCGCCAGCACTTTATCACCCACGGTATCAATTGCCCCGGCCCACAGTTGTTTTTCCAGTGGACGGGCTTCGGCGAACTCATCACGACCCAGAATACGGCTTGCGCCCAACTGGCGGAGATAATCATGGGTGCTTTCACGTCCGGACACCGCAACAACCTGATAGCCCAGTTTATGCAGCAGCGCGACCGCGGTACTGCCGACACCGCCGCTGGCGCCGGTGACCACGATTTCACCGTCTTGCGGACGAATGCCCGCCTCTTCAAGCGCCATCACGCACAGCATGGCAGTAAACCCGGCAGTGCCGATCACCATCGCTTTACGGCTGTCCAGCCCTTTTGGCAGCGCAACCAGCCAGTCCGCTTTCACGCGTGCCTGTTCTGCCAGGCCACCCCAATGATTTTCGCCAACGCCCCAACCGGTCAGCAACACGTCCTGCCCCGCATGAAAACGAGGATCTTCGCTGGTCCGAACGGTGCCAGCGAAATCAATGCCAGGAATCATCGGAAAGTTGCGGATGATTTTTCCTTTTCCGGTGATGGCGAGCGCATCTTTATAGTTCAGACTGGACCAGTGGACATCCACTGTGACATCGCCTTCCGGCAGCCGACTTTCTTCAAGAGTCTGCACGGAAGCAAGGGTTTTACCGTCCTGCTGTTCTAAGATCAAAGCCTGCATAACCTGTCCTCAATTCTGCATGGTGGATTGGAAAATGACGTCTGAAGACTATACTCGCTAATTGAAACGTGAATCCGATGCAACGCAATAAATTGCCAGATACACCTGATTTGGTAGTATGCACTCACTCTTTGCGCAACCGGACGAATTTTGCGTTTGGTTAAGCAGTTTCGTGTCGCAATTCAACCGTCGGAGTTAACTCAAGGATGCGATTAACGACGAAATTCTCAGCTTTTGTCACGCTGCTCACCGGGTTAACGATCTTTGTCACCCTGATCGGCTGCTCGCTGAGCTTTTACAACGCCATCCAGTACAAGATGGCCCATCGTGTCCAGGCGGTGGCGACAGCCATTGACACGCATCTTGTTTCACGCGATTTCAAACAGTTAACATCGCAAATTGACGAACTGATGGTGTCTGCCGACGTCGTACGCGTCGATCTGCTGCAGGGTGAAAAGGTCATTTATAGCCAAACCCGTAACAGTAGCTATCGCCCGGTTGGCACCAGTAATCTCTTTCGCGAGCTCTCGGTTCCACTGATGAAGCACCCGGGAATGACGATGGATCTGGTCTATCAGGATCCGATGGGCAACTATTTTCATTCACTGATGACGACGGCACCGCTCACGCTGGCCATTGGTTTTATTGTACTGATGCTGTTTCTGTCGGTACGTTGGTTACAGCGTCAACTTTCCGGTCAGGAACTGCTGGAGATACGTTCGACGCGCATTTTGAATGGAGAACGGGGAGCCAGTGTACGGGGTACGGTCTATGAATGGCCGGCGCGCACCAGTAGCGCGCTGGATATGCTGTTGTCCGAAATCCAGAGCGCCCAGGAGCAGCGGAGCCGTCTCGATACGCTGATTCGCTCTTACGCCGCGCAGGACACCAAAACCGGCCTCAGCAATCGGCTCTTTTTTGACAACCAACTGGCGACGTTGCTGGACGATCAGGAGAAGATCGGCGCGCATGGCGTGGTGATGATGATTCGCCTGCCGGACTTTAACCTGTTGCGCGACAGTTGGGGGCGTAACCTCGCCGAAGAAGAACTGTTTAGTCTGATCAATTTATTGTCCACTTTTATGATGCGTTTTCCGGGGTCGCTACTGGCGCGCTACCATCGCAGCGACTTTGCCGTTTTACTGCCGCACCGCACTTTGAAAGAGGCGGAAAGCGTAGCCGGACAACTTTTAAAAGCAGTCGATGCACTTCCGACTAATAAAATGCTCGATCGTGACGATATGGTACATATCGGCATTTGCGCCTGGCGTAGCGGGCAGTCGACGGAACAGGTGATGGAACATGCAGAGGCGGCGACCCGCAATGCTGTGTTGCAGGGCGGAAATAGCTGGGCGGTGTATGACGACTCGTTGCCGGAAAAAGGGCGTGGCAACGTGCGCTGGCGAACGCTGATTGAGCAGATGCTCAGCCGCGGCGGCCCGCGAATTTATCAGAAACCGGCCGTCACCCGGGACGGACATGTGCATCATCGGGAACTGATGTGCCGCATCTTTGATGGTAATGAAGAGGTCAGCACGGCGGAATACATGCCGATGGTGTTACAGTTCGGTTTATCAGAAGAGTATGACCGCTTACAAATAAGCCGCGTCATCCCGCTGCTAAACTACTGGCCGGAAGAGAATCTGGCGATGCAGGTGACGGTAGAGTCGCTGATTCGTCCACGTTTTCAGCGTTGGTTACGCGATACCTTGATGCAGTGTGAAAAATCGCAACGAAAACGCATAATTATTGAACTTGCGGAGGCGGATGTAGGTCAACACATCAGCCGGTTGCAGCCCGTTATCCGCTTAGTGAATGCATTAGGCGTTCGGGTTGCCGTCACGCAGGCGGGTTTAACGCTGGTGAGTACCAGCTGGATTAAGGAACTCAATGTGGAATTGATCAAGCTCCATCCGAGTCTGGTCAGGAACATTGAGAAGCGAACGGAAAACCAGTTGCTGGTTCAAAGCCTGGTGGAGGCGTGCTCAGGCACCAGCACCCAGGTTTACGCAACGGGTGTACGTTCGCGCGGTGAGTGGCAGACGCTGACAGCGCGTGGTGTTTCCGGTGGACAGGGGGATTTTTTTGCTGCCTCCCAGCCGCTGGATACCAATGTGAAAAAATATTCTCAAAGATACTCGGTTTAACCTGCCGTTTGTTCAGTTTTCACGTAGAATAACGCGCGCTGTGCCTTCATGGGGGTGTGCTTGTCTGCTCGCCATTTTGTAACAGCACATATGCAGGTGAATGACCTTAAACCGGTTGCAAATGAGGGCGAGGATTGCTGCTGAAGTGCTCAGCCCTGAGGGACTCAGGTAGAGATTTGTAACAAAGGAAACGAACTGCACTAATTTTCACCGTAGCAGATGATTTTTGCGCCTTGTCGCTGCTGCGTGTGGTTGGTAAAGTAAGCGGATTTTGTTTTCCGCCCCAGCTTTCAGGATTATCCCTTAGTATGTTGAAAAAATTTCGTGGCATGTTTTCCAATGACTTGTCCATTGACCTGGGTACCGCGAATACCCTCATTTATGTAAAAGGACAAGGCATCGTATTGAATGAGCCTTCCGTTGTGGCCATTCGTCAGGATCGTGCCGGTTCACCGAAAAGCGTGGCTGCAGTAGGTCATGATGCGAAGCAGATGCTGGGTCGTACGCCGGGCAACATTGCTGCTATTCGCCCAATGAAAGACGGCGTTATTGCCGATTTCTTCGTGACTGAAAAAATGCTCCAGCACTTCATCAAGCAAGTGCACAGCAACAGCTTTATGCGTCCAAGCCCGCGTGTGCTGGTGTGCGTACCGGTTGGTGCCACTCAGGTTGAGCGTCGTGCTATTCGTGAATCCGCACAGGGCGCTGGCGCCCGCGAAGTCTTCCTGATTGAAGAGCCGATGGCGGCGGCAATCGGTGCGGGTCTGCCCGTTTCTGAGGCAACCGGCTCGATGGTTGTGGACATCGGTGGCGGTACGACGGAAGTCGCCGTTATCTCCCTGAACGGTGTGGTCTATTCTTCTTCTGTTCGTATCGGCGGCGATCGCTTCGATGAAGCCATCATTAATTATGTGCGCCGTAACTACGGTTCTCTGATCGGTGAAGCCACCGCAGAGCGTATCAAGCATGAAATTGGTTCTGCCTATCCGGGCGACGAAGTGCGCGAAATCGAAGTGCGCGGTCGTAACCTGGCAGAAGGTGTTCCTCGCGGCTTCACCCTGAACTCTAACGAGATTCTGGAAGCCCTGCAGGAGCCGCTGACCGGTATCGTTAGCGCGGTGATGGTTGCACTGGAACAGTGCCCGCCGGAACTGGCGTCTGATATCTCCGAGCGCGGAATGGTGCTCACTGGTGGTGGCGCGCTGTTGCGTAACCTTGATCGTCTGTTAATGGAAGAAACCGGTATTCCAGTTGTTGTCGCTGAAGACCCGCTGACCTGTGTGGCGCGTGGCGGCGGCAAAGCGCTGGAAATGATCGACATGCACGGCGGCGACCTGTTCAGCGAAGAGTAATCGGGTGCCGGCAGGAGAGCATTATGCTGTCCTGCCGACTCTGATACGAGAATACGCAAACTTATGAAGCCAATTTTTAGCCGTGGCCCCTCGCTACAGATTCGCCTTATTCTGGCGGTGTTGGTGGCGCTCGGCGTTATTATTGCCGACAGCCGCCTGGGTACGTTCAGTCAGATCCGTACCTACATGGATACCGCCGTCAGTCCTTTCTACTTTATTTCCAATGGTCCCCGTGAACTGCTTGATGGCGTCTCGCAAACGCTCGCCTCACGCGACCAGCTTGAGCTTGAAAACCGGGCGCTGCGTCAGGAACTGCTGCTGAAAAACAGTGAACTGTTGATGCTGGGGCAGTACAAACAGGAGAACGCGCGCCTGCGCGAGCTGCTGGGTTCGCCGCTGCGTCAGGATGAACAAAAGATGGTGACGCAGGTCATCTCCACGGTTAACGATCCCTACAGCGACCAGGTGGTTATCGACAAAGGCAGCGTGAACGGCGTTTACGAAGGCCAACCGGTAATCAGCGACAAAGGCGTTGTCGGTCAGGTCGTCGCGGTGGCGAAGCTGACCAGCCGCGTCCTGCTGATTTGTGATGCCACGCATGCCTTACCCATTCAGGTGTTGCGCAACGACATCCGGGTGATCGCGGCCGGTAACGGCTGCACCGACGATCTGCAACTCGAACACCTGCCAGCCAATACCGATATTCGCGTTGGCGATGTGCTGGTTACGTCTGGTCTGGGCGGTCGTTTCCCGGAAGGCTATCCGGTTGGCGTGGTCTCTTCCGTTAAGCTGGATACTCAACGTGCTTACACCGTGATTCAGGCGCGTCCTACTGCGGGCTTACAGCGTCTGCGCTATCTGCTGTTGCTGTGGGGGGCCGACCGTAACGGCGCCAACCCGATGACGCCGGAAGATGTGCATCGCGTGGCGAATGAACGTCTGATGCAGATGATGCCGCAAGTGTTGCCGTCTCCGGACATGATGGGGCCGCCGTCGCCCGTGCCTGCGCCAGCAACCGGTATCACGTCATCACCTGCCGCTCCGCCAGCGGGTGCGACGCCGCCTCCAGCGCGTGCGCCGGGAGGCCAGTAGTGGCAAGCTATCGTAGCCAGGGTCGCTGGGTTATCTGGCTCTCGTTCTTTATCGCTCTGTTATTGCAAGTGATGCCCTGGCCGGATGAGATCATTGTCTTTCGGCCAAACTGGGTGCTGCTTATTTTACTCTACTGGATCCTCGCCCTGCCGCATCGCGTCAATGTGGGCACAGGTTTCGTGATGGGTGCCATACTGGATCTCATTAGTGGTTCCACGCTTGGCGTGCGGGCATTGTCGATGAGCATCATCGCTTACCTGGTTGCGCTGAAATTTCAGCTCTTTCGCAATCTGGCGCTCTGGCAGCAGGCACTGGTGGTGATGTTGCTTTCGCTGGTGGTGGATATTATTGTTTTCTGGTCAGAGTTTTTAGTGATCAACGTCTCTTTCAGACCTGAAGTGTTCTGGAGTAGTGTAGTCAACGGAGTGCTCTGGCCGTGGCTTTTCTTGCTGATGCGTAAAGTCCGCCAGCAATTTGCAGTGCAATAAAGGTTTCTATGACATCTCTATACTTAGCTTCCGGTTCGCCGCGTCGTCAGGAACTGCTCACGCAGTTAGGCGTTTCTTTCGAACGTATAGTTACGGGAATCGAAGAAACGCGTGGCGAGGGGGAAAGCGCACAGCAATATGTGTCGCGTCTGGCGCGAGAAAAAGCCCAGGCCGGCGTGGCGCAGACGCCGCGCGATCTCCCTGTTCTGGGGGCGGATACCATCGTTATCCTCAATGGGGAAGTGTTAGAGAAGCCACGTGACGTACACCTTGCGGCGCTGATGTTGCGCAAATTGTCCGGGCAAACGCATCAGGTGATGACGGCCGTTGCGCTGGCGGATAGCCAGTATGTGCTTGACTGCCTGGTGATAACCGAGGTGACGTTCAGAGCGTTGACGGATGCGGATATCGCTGACTATATCGCCAGCGGTGAACCGATGGATAAAGCAGGTGCATACGGTATTCAGGGGCAGGGTGGCTGTTTTGTCAGGAAGATAAATGGCAGCTATCACGCCGTAGTCGGCTTACCGCTGGTTGAAACGTATGAGTTGCTGAGCAATTTTAACTCACTGCGTGAGAAAAGGGATACACATGACGGCTGAATTGTTGGTAAACGTAACGCCATCGGAAACACGCGTGGCGTACATTGATGGCGGTATTCTGCAAGAAATTCATATTGAGCGCGAAGCGCGACGCGGGATCGTAGGCAATATCTACAAAGGTCGGGTCAGTCGCGTACTTCCGGGTATGCAGGCGGCTTTTGTAGATATTGGGCTGGATAAAGCCGCGTTTCTTCACGCTTCCGACATTATGCCGCACACCGAATGCGTGGCGGGTGAAGAGCAGAAGCAGTTTACTGTTCGCGATATTTCGGAGCTGGTGCGTCAGGGGCAAGATCTGATGGTGCAGGTGGTGAAAGATCCGTTGGGCACCAAAGGCGCGCGTCTGACCACCGACATCACTTTACCGTCTCGTTATCTGGTCTTTATGCCCGGCGCCTCGCACGTGGGTGTGTCTCAGCGTATCGAAAGTGAAGCCGAGCGTGAGCGCCTGAAGAAAGTGGTCGCTGAGTACTGCGACGAGCAGGGGGGATTTATCATCCGCACTGCGGCGGAAGGCGTTTGTGAAGACGATCTGGCGTCAGACGCCGCGTACCTCAAGCGCGTCTGGACCAAAGTAATGGAGCGCAAAAAGCGCCCGCAGACGCGTTACCAGATGTATGGCGAGCTGGCGCTGGCGCAGCGTGTACTGCGTGATTTTGCTGACGCACAGTTAGACCGCATTCGCGTGGATTCCCGTCTGACCTATGAAGCCCTGCTGGAGTTTACTGCGGAATACATCCCGGAAATGACCAGCAAGCTGGAGCATTACAGCGGACGCCAGCCGATTTTCGATCTCTTTGACGTTGAGAATGAAATCCAGCGAGCGCTGGAGCGCAAAGTGGAACTGAAATCCGGCGGCTATCTGATTATCGATCAAACTGAAGCGATGACCACCGTCGATATCAATACCGGCGCGTTTGTCGGCCATCGTAATCTTGATGACACCATCTTCAACACTAATATTGAAGCGACCCAGGCGATTGCCCGTCAGCTGCGACTGCGTAATCTCGGCGGTATCATTATTATCGATTTTATCGACATGAATAATGAGGATCACCGTCGCCGGGTTCTGCATTCGCTTGAGCAGGCACTGAGTAAAGATCGGGTGAAAACCAGCATTAACGGTTTTTCGCAGTTGGGTCTGGTGGAGATGACGCGCAAGCGCACGCGTGAGAGTGTGGAGCATGTGCTGTGCAACGAATGTCCGACCTGTCACGGACGCGGCACGGTGAAGACGGTGGAAACTGTCTGCTATGAGATCATGCGTGAGATCGTTCGCGTGCACCACGCCTACGACTCCGACCGCTTCCTGGTCTATGCTTCTCCGGCAGTAGCGGAAACCCTGAAAGGGGAAGAGTCGCACGCGCTGGCGGAAGTTGAGATTTTTGTCGGCAAACAGGTGAAAGTACAAATTGAACCGCTCTATAACCAGGAGCAGTTTGACGTCGTAATGATGTAAACCGATACGGTGCCGCGTGACGGGCGGCGCATTTTCAGGCAGACAAGGAGAGACGCGTGAGGCGATTGCCGGGGATATTATTGCTCACTGGAGCCGCGCTCGTCGTTGTCGTAGCGCTGTTGGTCAGTGGTTTGCGCCTGGCATTACCGCATCTCGACAGTTGGCGTCCGACGATCCTCAGCAAAATTGAGTCTGCGACGGGGCTGCCGGTCAAGGCCAGCCAGATCTCCGCCAACTGGCAAAATTTTGGTCCCACTCTCGAAGCACGTGATATCCGCGCGGAACTGAAAGACGGCGGCGAATTTTCGGTAAAACGCGTTACCCTGGCGCTGGATGTCTGGCAAAGTTTGCTGCACATGCGCTGGCAATTTCGCGATCTCACCTTCTGGCAACTGAATTTCCGTACCAACACGCCGATTGAACGCAGCGAAAGCGGTGACGGTCTGGAAGCCAGCCGAATCAACGATCTTTTCCTGCGCCAGTTCGATCACTTCGATCTCCGCGACAGTCAAATCAGCTTTCTGACGCTCTCCGGTCAGCGCGCCGAACTGGCGATTCCGCAACTGACCTGGGTTAATGGTAAAAACCGCCACCGCGCGGAAGGACAAGTCAGCCTCTCCAGTCTGACCGGTCAGCACGGCGTCATGCAGGTGCGCATGGATCTGCGTGATGATGAAGGGTTGCTGAATAATGGTCGGGTCTGGTTGCAGGCCGACGATATCGACGTGAAGCCGTGGCTGGGAAAATGGATGCAGGATAACGTGGCGCTGGAGACCGCGCGCTTTAGCCTCGAAGGTTGGATGACCATCAGCAAAGGTGAGATCGCTGGTGGCGATGTCTGGCTGAAACAGGGGGGCGCGAGCTGGAAAGGCGACAATAACCTCCATACGCTCTCTGTCGACAATCTGACGGCGCATATCAGTCGTGAACAGCCGGGCTGGCAGTTTTCTATTCCCGATACTCGCATCACAATGGACGGCAAGGCCTGGCCGCGCGGTGCGCTACAGCTCGCCTGGATCCCCGAGCAGGAAGTCGGTGGCGCAGACGGAAAACGCAGTGACGAACTGCGCATCCGCGCCAGCCATCTGGAGTTGACCGGGCTTGAGGGGCTACGCCCGATGGTGTCGAAGCTTTCGCCCGAGCTGGGTGACATCTGGCTTGCCACCCAACCGAGCGGAAATATCGATACCCTGGCGCTGGATATCCCGCTTCAGGCCACGGAAAAGACGCGTTTTCAGGCCTCATGGCGCGATCTGGCGTGGAAACAGTGGAAGCTGTTGCCAGGGGCAGAGCACTTCTCCGGAACGCTCTCCGGGAGTGTGGAAAATGGCGCGCTGACCGCGTCGATGAAACAGGCCAAAATGCCCTACGAAACGGTCTTCCGTGCGCCATTAGAAATTGAAGACGGCGTTGCCACGCTGAACTGGCTAAAGAATGACAACGGTTTTCAGCTGGACGGACGTAATATTGATGTGAAAGCGAAAGCGGTCCATGCGCGTGGCGGCTTCCGCTATCTACAGCCGACAGGCGATGACCCCTGGCTGGGGATTCTGGCGGGTATCAGCACTGATGACGGCTCTCAGGCCTGGCGTTACTTCCCGGAAAATCTGATGGGCAAGGCGCTGGTGGACTATCTCAGCGGTGCGATTCAGGGTGGAGAAGCGGAAAACGCGACGCTGGTGTATGGCGGTAATCCGCATTTGTTCCCGTACAAGCACAACGAAGGCCAGTTTGAAGTGCTGGTCCCATTACGCAATGCGAAATTTGCCTTTCAGCCGGACTGGCCTGCGCTGACCGACCTGAATATCGAGCTGGATTTCCTGAATGACGGCCTGTGGATGAAAACCGATGGCGTCAATTTAGGCGGCGTGAAGGCCACGAACCTGACGGCGATCATCCCGGACTACGCCAAAGAGAAGTTGCTGATTGATGCTGATATTCAGGGGCCAGGCAAGGCGGTAGGACCGTATTTTGACGACACGCCGTTGAAGGATTCGCTGGGTGCCACGCTTGAGCAACTGCAGATCGACGGCGATGTGAATGCTCGCTTACATCTGGATATCCCGCTGGACGGCGAATTAGTTACCGCAAAAGGCGATGTGTCGCTGCGCGATAATAGCCTGTTCATCAAACCGCTCGACAGCACCCTGAAAAACCTCAGCGGCAAATTCAGCTTTACCAATGGCAACCTGAAAAGCGAGCCGATGACGGCGAACTGGTTTAATCAGCCAGTGAACGTTGATTTCGCCACCACGGAAGGGACGAAAGCCTATCAGGTTGCGGTGAATCTTAACGGTAACTGGCAGCCCGCTCGTACTGGCGTTCTGCCATCACAAATTAATGACGCGCTCAGCGGCAGTCTGACGTGGGACGGTAAAGTGGGTATCGACCTGCCGTATCATTCCGGCACGACCTACAACGTTGAGCTGAACGGCGATCTCAGGAATGTGAGCAGTCACTTACCTTCTCCGCTGGATAAAAGCGCGGGTGAGGCATTACCCGTTAAAATTAAAGCAACGGGCGACCTGCGCAGCTTTACGCTGACCGGTAGCGCCGGACAGGAAAATCATTTTAACAGCCGCTGGCTGTTAAATCAGAAGCTGACGCTGGATCGCGCGATCTGGACGGCGGAAAGCCGGACGCCGCCGCCTTTGCCTGAACGCGAAGGCATTGAGCTGAATCTGCCCGCGATGGATGGCGCACAATGGCTGGCCCTGTTCCAGAAAGGTGCGGCGGACAACGTTGGTGCCAACGCGAACTTCCCGCAACACATTACGCTGCGCACCCCAGCGTTAACGCTGGGCGGACAACAGTGGAACAACCTGAGCCTCGTGTCTGAACCGGCATCGAATGGCACTAAAGTCGAGGCGCAGGGGCGTGAGATCAACGCAACGCTGGCAATGCGCAATAACGCACCGTGGCTGGCAAATATCAAATACCTCTATTACAACCCCACCGTGGCCAAAACGGATAACAGCGACACGCCGGCATCGGCATTTGCATCCGTAGAACGCGTTAGTTTCCGTGGCTGGCCTGACGTCCAGTTACGCTGTGAAGAGTGCTGGATGTGGGGACAGAAATACGGACGCATCGATGCGGATGTGGCCATTCAGGGTGACACTCTGAACCTGAGTAACGGTCTGCTGGACACCGGTTTCACCAGGCTGACGGCGGACGGACAGTGGGTTAACACCCCTGGCAGCGAGCGTACCTCTTTAAAAGGAAAACTGCGGGGTAACAAAATTGACGCCGCGGCAGGGTTCTTTGGCGTCTCTACACCGATTCGCAACGCGTCGTTCAACGTGGATTACGATCTGCACTGGCGCAATCCGCCGTGGAAGCCGGAGGAAGCCTCGCTGAACGGCATTATCCGCACCCGTCTGGGTAAAGGGGAGATCACCGAGCTAAGCACCGGGCACGCGGGACAGTTGCTGCGCTTGCTGAGCTTTGACGCGCTGCTGCGTAAACTACGCTTCGATTTTAGCGATACCTTCAATGAAGGTTTTTACTTCGACTCCATTCGCAGCACTGCCTGGATCAAAGACGGCATATTGCATACGGACGACACGCTGGTAGACGGGCTGGAAGCGGATATCGCCATGAAAGGGTCGGTCAACCTGGTGCGCCGCGAGCTGGATATTGAAGCGGTGGTGGCACCGGAAATCTCCGCCACGGTGGGGGTAGCCGCCGCGTTTGCGGTGAACCCGATCGTTGGTGCGGCAGTCTTTGCCGCCAGTAAAGTGCTAGGACCGCTATGGAGTAAAGTCTCGATTCTGCGCTATCGGATCACCGGTCCGGTCGACAAACCACAAATCAACGAAGTCCTGCGCCAGCCGCGGAAAGAAAATTCGCAATGATTTGACGGGGGCAAGGAATTGCCCCACTCTCAGTACATAGATCCTCTATCTGCAGTCATTAACGAGTAGCAATAACGATGAGTCTGAACCTGGTAAGTGAACAATTGCTAGCGGCGAACGGCCTGAAACATCAGGATCTGTTTGCCATTCTGGGCCAACTGGCCGAACGTCGTCTTGATTACGGCGATCTCTATTTTCAGTCGAGCTATCACGAATCCTGGGTTTTAGAAGACCGCATCATTAAAGATGGTTCTTACAATATCGATCAGGGCGTTGGTGTTCGCGCAGTGAGCGGTGAAAAAACCGGGTTTGCCTATGCTGACCAGATCAGTCTGCAGGCGCTGGAACAGAGTGCGCGCGCCGCGCGTACCATCGTGCGTGACAATGGCGACGGGAAAGTGAAGACCCTCGGTGCCGTTGAGTATCCTGCGCTGTACACCTCTGTCGATCCGCTGCAAAGCATGAGCCGTGAAGAGAAGCTCGATATCCTGCGCCGCGTCGATAAAGTTGCCCGTGAAGCGGATAAACGCGTGCAGGAAGTGTCGGCCAACCTGACCGGCGTGTATGAATTGATCCTCGTTGCCGCTACTGACGGGACACTGGCCGCCGATGTGCGTCCGCTGGTGCGCCTGTCGGTCAGCGTACAGGTGGAAGAAGACGGTAAACGTGAGCGCGGCGCCAGCGGTGGCGGTGGGCGTTTTGGCTACGATTATTTCCTCGCCGATCTGGATGGCGACGTCCGCGCCGACGCGTGGGCGAAAGAGGCCGTACGCATGGCGCTGGTGAACCTGTCTGCGGTTGCCGCGCCTGCCGGGACGCTGCCCGTTGTGTTGGGGGCTGGCTGGCCTGGCGTACTGCTGCACGAAGCGGTGGGACATGGCCTGGAAGGGGACTTTAACCGTCGCGGCACATCGGTATTCAGCGGTCATATGGGCGAACTGGTCGCCTCTGAACTGTGCACCGTGGTGGACGATGGGACGATGGCGGAGCGCCGGGGGTCGGTGGCCATTGACGACGAAGGCACGCCGGGTCAATACAATGTATTGATCGAAAACGGCATTTTGAAAGGTTACATGCAGGACAAACTGAATGCGCGGCTGATGGGCGTTGCGCCGACCGGAAACGGTCGCCGCGAGTCTTACGCGCATCTGCCGATGCCGCGTATGACCAACACCTATATGCTGCCGGGTAAATCCACGCCGCAGGAGATCATTGAGTCCGTAGAGTACGGGATCTATGCGCCAAACTTTGGCGGCGGTCAGGTGGATATCACCTCCGGTAAGTTCGTCTTCTCTACCTCAGAGGCGTATCTGATTGAGAACGGCAAAGTGACGAAGCCGGTGAAAGGGGCCACGTTGATTGGTTCGGGTATCGAAGCGATGCAGCAGATTTCGATGGTCGGTAACGACCTGAAGCTGGATAACGGCGTCGGCGTCTGTGGCAAAGAAGGCCAGAGCCTGCCGGTGGGTGTGGGTCAACCGACGCTGAAAGTGGATAACCTGACGGTCGGCGGCACCGCCTGACTGTCAGTTGCCGGATAGTGGTTTACGCCTGTCCGGTCAACAACTGATGCTCCCATAGGCCCGGTAAGCGGCAGCGCCACCGGGCAATTTCTCACTTTTCTTTTCCCCGACCATACATTCCCTGAAAAATCTGTGCCACGTCGACGAAATAGTCGGTCAAATAGTTAATCACTACCTGTACTTTCAGCGGCAGTTTGTCTTTTTCGGTATACAGTGCATAGACCGGACGCGGATCGGACTGGTAGCGCGGCAGTAAGATCTCAAGTTCGCCCCGGTTGATCTCATTGATCACCCACATCAGCGGGACGTAGGCAACCCCTGCGCCGGCGGTCAGCCAGCGGCTGAGGGTCATTGGATCGTTGGTCACAAAGCGTCCCTGTGGGATCAGTCGCGTGGAGATCCCTTCCGGGGCGATCAGCTCAAACTCATTATCCGGACGCACGCTGTATTCCAGCCAGGAGTGGTTGGTGAGATCGGCCGGTTTTTCCGGTGTCCCATACTGTGCGAGATAGCGTTTCGCCGCGCATAACACCATCGGCATTGCACCCAGGCGACGGGAAAACAGGCTTGAATCCTGGAGGGCACCCACGCGGATAACCACATCCAGACCGTCGGCAATCAGGTCGGGGGCCGGAATACCGGTGACCAGATTGACCGTCAGGCCAGGGTGCTCTTTGAGCATTTTAGCGGTGATCCCCGCGAGGACATTTTGTGC
Organism: Citrobacter sp. CtB7.12; assembly: GCF_001297795.1. Classification (NCBI taxonomy): domain Bacteria; kingdom Pseudomonadati; phylum Pseudomonadota; class Gammaproteobacteria; order Enterobacterales; family Enterobacteriaceae; genus Citrobacter; species Citrobacter sp. CtB7.12. The sequence goes on from NZ_LIFT01000011.1 coordinate 37,244, forward strand.
CATGGTTGAAGAACAACCAATGCGCAGCGTACCAATCGGCGTGTTGTTAAAGGCATAAAGCTGCTCGTGAACATCCTGCACTTCATGCAGCATACGCCGACAGCCCTGATAATAAATTTTCCCGGCTTCAGTCAAGCCAATGCTACGCGTGCTGCGGTTCAGCAGCTTGACCTGCAGCTCATCTTCCAGTTTTGCTACCGTCTGGCTAATCGACGAAACACTCATTTGTAGCTGTCTGGCAGCGGCGGTGAAGGAACCAAATTCCACCACTTTCGCGAACACCGACATGCGCTTTAATCGTTCCATTATTCACTCTGGCTTAAAAGTGATTTAGATCACATATTATAGATAACAGCATAACAGTTACGGTAATATATTATTATTCAAATAAAGGCTATGTCGCTCTCGCCTGGCTTTCCTTGCCCTTCTCCGCGTCGACATTTGCTGAAAACTGTATCGCCTGCACTCTCTACAATATCAAGGTCAATATGAGTCTGTTTCCCGTTATCGTGGTGTTTGGTCTGTCCTTCCCACCGATATTCTTTGAATTGCTTCTGTCACTGGCGATTTTCTGGCTGGTGCGCCGGGTGCTTGTGCCTACGGGCATCTATGATTTTGTCTGGCATCCGGCTCTGTTTAATACTGCGCTGTATTGCTGTCTCTTTTACTTGATATCGCGCCTGTTCGTTTGAGGTTGAAGTGAAAACACTAACAAGAAAAATCTCCCGTACGGCCATTACCCTCGTACTGGTCATCCTGGCATTCATCGCTATTTTCCGCGCCTGGGTCTATTACACTGAATCACCGTGGACGCGTGATGCCCGATTCAGCGCAGACGTGGTTGCCATCGCGCCGGACGTTGCCGGACTCATCACTGCCGTTAAGGTGCATGATAATCAACTGGTGAAGAAAGATCAGGTGCTGTTCACCATCGATCAACCGCGCTACCAAAAAGCGCTGGAAGAGGCCGAAGCCGACGTCGCCTATTATCAGGTGCTGGCGCAAGAGAAACGCCAGGAAGCCGGACGTCGTAACCGTCTTGGCGTCCAGGCGATGTCCCGTGAAGAGATTGATCAGGCCAATAACGTTCTGCAAACCGTATTACATCAGCTTGCTAAAGCGCAGGCGACTCGCGACCTCGCCAGGTTAGATCTCGAACGTACCGTTATTCGCGCGCCTGCGGATGGTTGGGTGACTAACCTGAACGTCTATACCGGTGAGTTTATTACCCGAGGCTCTACCGCCGTGGCGCTGGTGAAACAGAACTCCTTCTATGTGCTGGCCTATATGGAAGAGACCAAGCTGGAGGGCGTCCGTCCGGGCTATCGCGCAGAAATTACCCCGTTGGGTAGCAATAAGGTATTAAAAGGGAGAGTCGATAGCATCGCGGCAGGGGTCACCAATGCCAGCAGTACCCGCGACGATAAAGGCATGGCGACGATCGATTCCAATCTGGAATGGGTACGCCTGGCGCAGCGCGTTCCGGTGCGTATCCAGCTTGACGATCAGCAGGAAAATCTGTGGCCTGCCGGCACCACGGCGACTGTCGTGATCACCGGCAAGCAGGATCGTGACGAAAATAATGATTCGTTCTTCCGTAAAATGGCGCACCGTCTGCGCGAATTTGGTTAATCGCGATGGGCATTTTTTCCATCGCCAACCAGCACATTCGCTTTGCGGTCAAACTGGCCTGCGCGATTGTCTTGGCGCTGTTTGTTGGCTTTCACTTTCAGCTTGAAACACCACGCTGGGCGGTGCTGACGGCGGCGATTGTCGCGGCGGGTCCGGCCTTTGCCGCCGGCGGCGAACCGTATTCTGGCGCGATTCGTTATCGCGGGATGTTGCGCATTGTCGGCACCTTTATTGGTTGTATTGCGGCACTGGTGATCATCATTGCGATGATCCGCGCACCTTTGCTGATGATTCTGGTGTGCTGTATCTGGGCGGGGTTTTGTACGTGGATCTCTTCGCTGGTGCGCGTTGAGAACTCCTATGCATGGGGGTTATCGGGTTACACCGCGCTGATTATTGTCATCACTATTCAAACCGAACCGCTGCTTACGCCACAGTTTGCCGTAGAACGCTGTAGCGAGATTGTCATCGGGATTGTCTGCGCCATTATCGCAGATCTGCTCTTTTCTCCGCGATCGATCAAGCAAGAGGTCGATCGTGAGCTGGATAGCCTGCTGGTGGCGCAGTACCAACTGATGCAGTTGTGCATTAAACATGGCGATAGCGAAGAAGTGGACAAAGCCTGGGGCGATCTGGTACGTCGGGCCACGGCGCTGGAAGGAATGCGCAGCAACCTGAACATGGAATCCTCCCGCTGGGCGCGGGCGAATCGCCGCCTGAAGGCGATCAATACCCTGTCGCTGACCATGATTACGCAATCTTGCGAAACCTATCTGATCCAGAACACGCGTCCTGAGCTGATCACCGATACCTTCCGCGAGTTTTTCGCCATGCCGGTTGAAACCGCGCAGGATGTGCATAAGCAGCTTAAGCGCCTGCGCCGGGTGATTGCCTGGACCGGTGAGCGTGAAACGCCCGTCACGCTATATACCTGGGCTGGGGCGGCAACGCGCTATCTGCTGCTGAAGCGTGGCGTGATCAGCAATACCAAAATCAGCGCCACGGAAGAGGAGGTGTTGCAGGGAGAACCGGTGGTGAAAGTCGAGTCCGCGGAACGTCACCATGCCATGGTGAACTTCTGGCGCACCACGCTCTCTTGTGTGCTGGGAACGCTGTTCTGGCTGTGGACAGGCTGGACTTCCGGTAACGGCGCAATGGTGATGATTGCGGTGGTGACTTCGCTGGCGATGCGTCTGCCGAACCCACGCATGGTCGCTATCGACTTTATCTACGGTACGCTTGCCGCGCTGCCGTTGGGGGCGCTCTATTTTCTGGTGATCCTCCCCAATACCCAACAGAGCATGCTGTTGCTTTGTCTGAGCCTCGCGGTGCTGGGATTCTTTTTGGGGATCGAAGTACAGAAGCGGCGTCTGGGGTCGATGGGCGCGCTGGCCAGTACCATTAACATTATCGTGTTGGATAACCCGATGACCTTCCACTTCAGCCAGTTCCTGGACAGTGCGTTAGGGCAGATTGTGGGCTGCGTACTGGCCTTTCTGGTCATTGTGATTGTGCGCGATAATTCTCGCGATCGTACGGGTCGTGTGCTGCTCAACCAGTTTGTTTCTGCGGCGGTGTCAGCGATGACCACCAACGTGGTACGACGCAAAGAGAACCATCTTCCCGCGCTTTATCAGCAGCTGTTTCTGTTGATGAATAAATTCCCGGGGGATTTGCCGAAGTTCCGTCTGGCGCTGACCATGATCATTGCGCACCAGCGTCTGCGGGATGCGCCGATTCCGGTCAACGACGATCTCTCCGCGTTCCACCAGCAGTTGCGTCGTACGGCGGATCATGTCATTTCAGCCGTGAATGACGACAAGCGTCGACGCTACTTTGGTCAGCTACTGGATGAGCTGGACGTGTATCAGGAAAAGCTGCGAGTCTGGGAAGCGCCCCCGCAGGTCATTGAACCGGTGAAACGACTGACCGGTATGTTGCACAAGTACCAGCATGCGCTAACCGACAGCTAACCCTCAGAAACCGATGCCAAAAGCGTCGGTTTTTTTATGGCTATACTTATTCGATGTGCGCAATGCAGGACATCAGAAGGAGAAAACACCATGCAAACGCTTCAGGACAACGAACTTTTTCAGACGGGATATCTGGTTGATGGGCAGTGGAAAACGCTTGATACCACCTTTGATGTGATCAATCCGGCGACCGGCGACGCGATCGCGAAGGTGGCGAAAGCAGGAAAACAGCAGACCGAGGAGGCGATTGCCGCGGCCAGTAAGGCATTTCCTGCCTGGCGGGCAAAAACGGCAAAAGAGCGCTCGGCAATTCTGTACCGTTGGTATGAATTGATCATCGAAAACAAAAGCTGGCTGGGACGGTTGATGACCACCGAACAGGGGAAACCGCTAAAAGAAGCCGAAGGTGAGGTCGAATACGCTGCCAGCTTTATCCAATGGTTTGCCGAGCAGGCGAAGCGTGCCAATGGCGAAATCATCCCGCCGATCAAACCCGGCTCTCGCATTCTGGCGACCCGCGAACCGATTGGCGTCGTGGCGGCAATCACGCCGTGGAATTTCCCGATGGCGATGTTGACCCGTAAGCTCGGCCCGGCGCTGGCGGCGGGCTGTACCGGGGTGATAAAACCGGCCAATAACACACCACTGAGTGCCTTTGCGCTGCTTACGCTGGCGAAGAAAGCGGGGGTCCCTGATGGCGTGCTCAATGCCGTAGCGGGCAATACACCGGAAATCAGCGATGCCATCATGGCAAGCCATGCGGTGCGCAAAATTTCGTTCACCGGTTCAACGGCTGTCGGCAAAACGCTGGTGCGTAACGCAGCGGAAACCATGAAAAAAGTGTCGATGGAACTCGGTGGCAATGCTCCCTATATCGTGTTTGACGATGCGGACATCGATGCGGCGGTAAAAGGCGCTATTGCCAATAAGTTCCGTAATGCCGGGCAGGTTTGTGTCAGCGTGAACCGTTTTTATATCCAGGAGAGTGTCTACGACGAATTCACCCGCAAACTGGCTGATGCGGTTCAGGCATTGCAGGTGGGGAATGGCCTGGATGACGGCGTCGTCGTCGGGCCGCTGATCGAACCGTCTGCGGTCGATAAAGTGCGTGAGCATGTGGAAGATGCCGTTGCGAAAGGAGCCAAAGTGCTGGCGGGCGGGAAAGCGCACACACTCTGCGGTAACTTCTGGCAACCAACGGTATTGGGTGAATGTCGTGATGACATGAAACTGGCGAGCGAAGAGACGTTTGGACCGGTTGCCGCTTGCTTCCGCTTTACCCGAGAAGAAGAGGTAATTGAGCGCGCGAACAACACGCCGTTTGGCCTGGCCGCTTACTTCTATACGCAAAACCTACAACGGGTGTTCCGCGTCTCTCAGGCTATTGAGAGCGGTATGATCGGGATAAACGAATGTGCGGTTTCCACCGAGTTGGGACCGTTTGGCGGGGTGAAAGAGTCCGGGCTGGGACGTGAAGGATCGGTTCTGGGGTTAGACGAATTTCTGGAAGTGAAAACCCTGCATATTGGCGGCCTGTAGTCAGACCGATATCGGGAAGGTGGCGATAGATGAATATCTATACATTTGATTTTGATGAAATTGAGGATCAGGACGACTTTTATCGTGAGTTTGCGCGAATGTTTGGCCTGGCCAAAGAGAAAGTAAGCGATCTCGACTCTCTGTGGGACATCATCATGAGTGAAGCGCTGCCGTTACCGCTGGAGATCGAGTTTGTACATCTACCCGAGAAATCACGCCGGCGTTATGGCGCACTGATTTTGTTGTTTGATGAAGTAGAAGAAGAACTGGAAGGTCAGTTGCGTTTTAATGTTCGTCATTGAGAGATAAAAAAGCCCCCGACAGTCGGGGGCAAGGTCGTCGGACTAGACGACGAGGGTTTATTTGTACAATTCGGCAGTGGCATGCCAGGTGTCACCGCTACGGGCTTCGGTGATCTGATACGCTGATGCGCCTTTTTCCTGGGCTTTCTTGTTCAGCATTTCATGCATGTCCATTGGGCTGGAGCCGATTGCACTTACGGAGACAGAGCCAATCGCTTCGCGATTTTGTGCTTGTTCTGCGTTGATAGAATCTGCGGCGAATGCGCCGAATGAAAGAACAGAGAGAACGCTTAACGCAGCAACAGTTGTTTTGATTTTCATGATAAGTACCTCGTCGAATTTATTATTTGGGGGTCTTCGTTTCGTGACCCTCATCACAAAATCAAGTATACACTAATCACGTGATAAATTAATACCACGCTAATGGTTTCAGCGATGCGTAAGTAATGAAAATTTATTTTTTTATGCCTGTCTGGAATTAAAAAGTGATGGTTTTTTGTTTATATCTAATAAAATCATATGGATATGAAATTTTGCGATTTGTGCGGTTTTGCATGAGCATATTCACTGCTTGAATGATTTTGGGCAGATAAACGCACTATTTGCTAAATAACAGGCAGATAAAATAACGGGAAGTGAACGTTAAAGCAGGGTTTTACCCCGCCGCCTCAGACGACGGGGTGAGAGGGTCAGAGCTCTTGTTCGAACAGCTCCAGAATGGCTTCGTAGAGATCTTTTACCGTAAAGCCATTAGCCGGGGTGGTAAAGATGGTGTCATCCCCGGCGATGGTGCCCAGAATGCCTTCAGCTTTACCCAGCGAGTCCAGCAGGCGTGCGATCAACTGCGCCGCGCCAGGACTTGTGTGGATCACCACCACTGCATCGTTAAAATCGATATCAAGAACCAGGTTTTTCAGTGGGCTGGAGGTGGTGGGTACGCCCAGTTCAGCCGGGAGGCAGTACACCATCTCCATTTTCGCATTGCGGGTACGGACTGCCCCAAACTTTGTCAGCATGCGTGACACTTTGGACTGGTTGATGTTATCAAAGCCTTGATCCTGCAATGCGAGGACAATTTCGCCCTGAGAGCTGAATTTTTCTTCTTTAAGTAGCGCTTTAAACGCTTTAACTAATTCTTCTTGCTTAGCTGAGCTTCGCATAAGTCACCCGTAGTATGAGAGTGGAAACAACATTATTATGCATACAGATGAATTTTTATGCAAATAGTCTGCCCAAGTGAAGGCTGAAATAATGTTATGAAAGAGCGGAATTTTATCAAATATTGTTATCAAGAAACATGCCTGTGTCACGCCTCGCAAATAAGCTTAAAAGTAAATTAATTGTTATCAAATTGATGTTGTTTTGGGCTGGTAGTAGGGTATATTGTCACCACCTGTTGGAAAGTTGCTCTACTGCACAGACAGCTTCGGATTACGTCAATTAAATGCATAAAAGCTAAATTCGCGTGACAACACAGAATTGAATACGGGTGATTGTATTCATCGAATTTGTGGTTTAACGTCGCCGCCGCGGAGCAACAAACACTAGTTTATCAATATAATAAGGAGTTTAGGATGAAAGTCGCAGTCCTCGGCGCTGCCGGCGGTATCGGCCAGGCGCTTGCACTACTGTTAAAAACCCAACTGCCTTCAGGTTCAGAACTCTCCCTGTACGACATCGCTCCAGTGACTCCCGGTGTGGCTGTAGATCTTAGCCATATCCCAACTGCTGTGAAAATCAAAGGCTTCTCCGGTGAAGACGCGACCCCTGCACTGCATGGTGCGGACGTGGTGCTGATCTCCGCAGGTGTAGCGCGTAAACCGGGTATGGATCGTTCCGACCTGTTTAACGTCAATGCGGGCATCGTGAAGAACCTGGTACAGCAGATCGCGACGACCTGTCCGAAAGCCTGCATCGGTATCATCACCAACCCGGTGAACACCACCGTCGCTATTGCAGCAGAAGTACTGAAAAAAGCGGGCGTTTACGACAAAAATAAACTGTTTGGCGTAACCACGCTGGATATCATCCGCTCCAACACCTTTGTGGCGGAACTGAAAGGTAAACTGCCGACTGAAGTTGAAGTTCCGGTTATCGGCGGACACTCTGGCGTGACCATTCTGCCACTGCTGTCGCAGATCCCGGGCGTGAGCTTCACTGACCAGGAAGTCGCTGACCTGACCAAGCGTATTCAGAACGCAGGTACCGAAGTGGTTGAAGCGAAGGCGGGTGGCGGATCGGCAACCCTGTCTATGGGCCAGGCGGCCGCTCGTTTCGGTCTTTCTCTGGTGCGCGCACTGCAGGGCGAAAAAGGCGTTGTTGAATGTGCCTACGTTGAAGGTGACGGTCAGTACGCACGTTTCTTCTCGCAGCCGCTGCTGCTGGGTAAAAACGGCGTCGAAGAGCGTCAGTCTATCGGCAAACTGAGCGCATTCGAGCAGAATGCGCTGGAAGGTATGCTGGATACCCTGAAGAAAGATATTCAACTGGGTGAAGAGTTCGTTAACAAGTAAGCGAACCGCGAAGCCATAAAAAAACCGGAGCAATATGCCTCCGGTTTTTTATTGCCTGATTGCCGATAACTAATTGGTTGCCGGGTATTCCTGAATAGTGACCTGTAGCGTCAGCTTCTTATCATCACGCATGACAATCACCGGAATGACCGAACCTGGTCGAATCTCTGCTACCTGGTCCATGGTTTCCAGTGCGGAGACCGCCGGTCTGCTGTTCACGGAGATAATCAGGTCGTTAACCTGAATACCGGCCTGCGCCGCCGGGCCATCCGGCGCCACTTCGTTCACGACGATCCCCTGGATTTGGTCCATACCGCCGCCCTGCGTGTGCAGTGGGGCAATTTCACGACCACCAATCCCAATGTAGCCACGGATAACACGGCCATCGCGGATCAGCTTATCCATAATTTTGGTTGCCAGCTGGAACGGAATGGCAAAGCCAATCCCTTCCGGCGTTTCGCCGTCGTTGCTTTTATCAAACGACAGGGTGTTGATACCCATGAGCTCACCCAGCGAGTTCACCAGTGCCCCACCAGAGTTACCGTGGTTGATCGAGGCATCCGTTTGCAGGAAGTTCTGTCGTCCGGTTGGGTTCAGGCCGATACGCCCCGTGGCGCTGATAATGCCCTGGGTGATGGTTTGTCCGAGATTATAAGGGTTACCGATCGCCAGGACTACGTCACCGATATGCGGTGAACGCCCGGCGTTGATCGGAATCGTCGGCAGACCGCCAGTGGCGTTGATTTTCAGTACCGCCAGGTCGGTCAGCGTATCGGAGCCAACCAGCAGCGCTTCAAACACACGCCCATCCTGCAAGGCGACGATGATTTGATCGGCATCGTTGATCACATGCTTGTTGGTAATGATGTAGCCGCGCTGATCCATGATCACGCCTGAACCCAGGGTGCGGATTTCCAGCTGATTATGCGCGGTGCTGTTCATACTGCGGTTATAGACGTTGACCACAGCGGGGGCCGCGCGACGTACCGCAGAGTTATAGCTGGCGGGCGTCTCGTCGGCACTGTCATATTGCGGTGCAGAAAGCGTGTTGATTTTGCGTAGCGAAGGCATGGCGGCCAGAAGAATGGCGCCAACAATCAAACCAATTGCAACCGAACGTAAGAGCTTCACTAACATGATGGAGGCGTCATTAATAAAGGGAACGGCAGCAGCATATCACGAGTTAACCGGACATCACACGCGAGGCTGATGCCCGGTCGTCTGGATTTAACGCAGGAGCAGATAAATGCTCTCGTTACCGCGGACGATTTGTAGCGCAATAATGGACGGTTTGGCTTCCAGCACTTTGCGCATCTCGGCGATAGAATTCACGCGGTCACGGTTGACCCCGATGATCACATCATCCTTCTGCAAACCAGCCTGTGCGGCGGGACTGCTCTTTTCAACGCTGTCAATTTTGATACCTTTGCTGCCGTCTTTGAGCTGACCATCGCTCAGCGTCGCGCCCTGTAACGCCGGGGCAATCATCTCCGCGCTGGCAGATGACGAGGTGCTGGTATCAAGCGTCACTTCCACTTCCAGCGGTTTGCCGTTACGCAACAGGCCCAGCTTCACTTTAGTACCGGGTTCTGTGGTGGCAATCCGGGAGCGCAGCTCAGCAAAACTATTGAGCGGTTTGCCGTTGAGACTGGTAATCACATCGCCGGACTTAATGCCCGCTTTGGCTGAACCGGAGTTTGGCAGTACTTCGCTGACAAAGGCACCGCGCTGCACATCTATCTTGAATGCTTTGGCGATGTCGGCGGACATTTCGGTCCCTTTAATCCCCAACAGGCCCCGCTTGATTTCACCAAACTGAATTAGCTGCTGCGCCAGGATGCGGGCCATATTGCTGGGGATGGCAAAACCGATCCCGACGCTGCCGCCGCCAGGCGCAAGAATAGCGGTGTTAATGCCGATCAGCTCGCCGTTCAGGTTAAGCAGCGCGCCGCCGGAGTTCCCGCGGTTGATTGAAGCATCGGTTTGAATAAAGTTCTCCAGACCTTCCAGGTTCAACCCACTGCGTCCCAGCGCGGAGACGATACCGGAGGTGGCGGTTTGCCCCAGACCAAACGGGTTACCGACCGCCACAGCAAAATCACCAACGCGCAGTTTATCCGAGTCGGCGATGGCGATTTGCGTCAGCTTGCTGGCGTTTTGAATTTGCAGCAGGGCGATGTCGCTTTGATCGTCGCTGCCAATCAGTTTGGCCTCGAATTCACGCCCGTCATTCAACTGAACGCTGATTTTCTGCGCCTGATTAATCACATGATTGTTGGTCAGAACATAGCCTTTTGCGGCATCGATAATGACCCCGGAACCCAGTCCTTCAAACGGCTGTGCCTGCTGATCGGGCAGATCATCGCCAAAGAATTTTTTAAACTCTTCCGGGACTTTCTGCGTTTGAGTGGCGGTGCCTTCAACCTTCACGCTAACGACGGCAGGCAGCACTTTTTCGAGCATCGGGGCAAGACTGGGAAGCGCGGGCTGGCCGGGAACCTGGCCTGGGATCGACGCAATGGCCTGAAACGGCGCCGAGAGAGTTAACCCGACACTTAACGCTAATGCACTCAACAGCTGGGTTTGTATTTTCATTGATCCTGCTCTCGTACCTTGAGTAAAGGGAAAGACGATTCAAAACAGTTTGATGTTATTGAATTTTCAGTCTGCTAACAATGCGGATAATGATTAAATGATAGTCGGGACGGGAGAGAAGAGGTGGGCGCAATCGCTGCGCCCAGGAAAAATATTATCGCTGTGCAGTCAGTCGCGCTTTGCGCCACTACGCAGCAGGCCGGATGCGCCTTCGGAGTAGTCACGCGGCATTTGTACCGGAGCCTGGTCGTTGCCGGCTTCAGATTCAGCCAGACGGTTACGGAACGGGTTAGATTCCGCAGACAGTTCCGGCAGCAGGCTGCTGGAGCTTTTCGCCATGTGCTGATACAGCTGACGGTAATCGTGAGCCATGGTGTCCAGCAACTCGGCGCTGCGGGCAAAATGGCTGACCAGTTCTTCGCGGTACTCTTCCAGCTCAGCTTTATTCTTTTCCAGTTCGTACTGCAACGCCTGTTGCTGGCGTAATTTCCGGTTACCAAAACGCATGGCTACAGCACCGACGATGATGCCGACGACTAACCCAATTAGCGCATATTCCCAGGTCATGAACATCTCCCGTTGTCTTTTGTTTCCGTAGGGTGTTGGCTTTAGGCTCCATACCTGCGCCTGATACTGCCACTATAACCGCTAATCCCACAGAAGTGGAATCCCGTCTTTATATCGCGTAGTGTAGAACGGCCTTTTTTTCGTCAACCGTGAACGACGGCACACCGATTTTCAAGGAATAACAATAACATCATGCAGAGCTTTACCCCCACATCGCGTTACCTGAAAGCCATTAACGAAGGCACTCACCAACCCGACGACGTGCAGAGAGAAGCGGTCAATCGTCTGGAGAGCATTTACCAGGCGTTAACGGCGAACCCCCCTGCGGTTTCCGACGCAAAAGGGTTTATGGCCCGCGTGGGCAAACTGCTGGGGAAAAAGGAAGAGGTACACAGCGCGCCGGTGCGAGGCTTATATATGTGGGGGGGAGTTGGTCGGGGGAAAACCTGGCTGATGGATCTGTTCTACCACAGCCTGCCTGGCGTTCGTAAGCAGCGTCTGCACTTCCATCGCTTCATGCTGCGCGTGCATGAGGAGTTAACCGCGCTGCAGGGACAAACCGATCCGCTCGACATCGTGGCTGACCGTTTTAAGGCAGAAACAGATGTGCTGTGCTTTGATGAGTTTTTTGTGTCTGATATTACCGATGCCATGCTGCTCGGCGGCCTGATGAAGGCGCTGTTTGCGCGCGGTATTACGCTGGTGGCAACTTCGAATATTCCGCCAGATGAGCTGTACCGTAACGGGTTACAGCGTACGCGTTTTCTTCCCGCCATCGATGCGATTAAGCAGCATTGCGACATCATGAACGTAGACGCAGGCGTGGATTATCGACTGCGGACGTTGACCCAGGCGCATTTGTGGCTCTCACCACTGAATAATGAAACGCAGCAGCAGATGGATAACCTCTGGCTGGCGCTGGCTGGCACCAAACGTGAACAGCAGGGACCGGTTCTGGAGATTAATCATCGTCCATTGCCGACGCTGGGCATGGAAAACCAGACGCTGGCGGTCTCATTTCATACGCTGTGCATTGATGCCCGCAGCCAGCACGACTATATTGCGCTGTCACGCCTCTACCATACGGTTATGCTGTTTGACGTGCCGGTGATGACACCGTTAATGGAAAGCGAAGCGCGTCGTTTTATCGCGCTGGTGGATGAATTTTACGAACGCCACGTCAAGCTGGTGGTAAGCGCCGCTGTGCCTTTATATGAGGTGTATCAGGGGGAGCGACTGAAGTTCGAATTCCAGCGCTGTCTGTCGCGTTTGCAGGAGATGCAGAGCGAGGAATATCTCAAGCAAGAACACATGCCCTGATCGCGGCCAATAAACTGTTGTGCAAATCACAGAAAGGGGTCGATCTTTGACCCCGACTTCTCTATAATCTTGCGACCCCACGTTACAAGAAAGTTTTTTTCCCAAAACTTTTTGTGTGCTGGCATTGGCTATTCGAAGGGGTAGGTTTGCCGGACTTTGTCGTGTGAACCTCAACTGACATAACGTTTGGGTGTTCACCAACGTGTAACTTATTTATTGGGTAAGCTTTTAATGAAAACTTTTACAGCTAAACCAGAAACCGTAAAACGCGACTGGTACGTTGTTGACGCGACCGGTAAAACTCTGGGCCGTCTGGCTACTGAACTGGCTATTCGCCTGCGCGGTAAGCATAAAGCGGAATACACTCCGCACGTAGATACCGGTGATTACATCATCGTTCTGAACGCTGACAAAGTTGCTGTAACCGGCAACAAGCGTACTGACAAAGTGTACTATCACCACACCGGTCACATCGGTGGTATCAAAGAAGCGACCTTTGAAGAGATGATTGCTCGCCGTCCTGAGCGTGTGATTGAAATCGCGGTTAAAGGCATGCTGCCAAAAGGCCCGCTGGGTCGTGCTATGTTCCGTAAACTGAAAGTTTACGCTGGCAACGAGCACAACCACGCGGCACAGCAACCGCAAGTTCTTGACATCTAATCGGGATTATAGGCAATGGCTGAAAATCAATACTACGGCACTGGTCGCCGCAAAAGTTCCGCAGCTCGCGTTTTCATCAAACCGGGCAACGGCAAAATCGTTATCAACCAACGTTCTCTGGAACAGTACTTCGGTCGTGAAACTGCCCGCATGGTAGTTCGTCAGCCGCTGGAACTGGTCGACATGGTTGAGAAACTGGATCTGTACATCACTGTTAAAGGTGGTGGTATCTCTGGTCAGGCTGGTGCGATCCGTCACGGTATCACCCGCGCTCTGATGGAGTACGACGAGTCCCTGCGTTCCGAACTGCGTAAAGCAGGCTTCGTTACTCGTGATGCTCGTCAGGTTGAACGTAAGAAAGTCGGCCTGCGTAAAGCACGTCGTCGTCCGCAGTTCTCCAAACGTTAATTGTTTTCTGCCTTTGGCAGATTACGGTTGGCGAAAAAACCCGCTTCGGCGGGTTTTTTTATGGATAAATCTGGCGTAATCCTCTGACAAAACCCTCTTTTTCCCCATTTCCAGAATCGACTCACCACAAAGGTCACAAAATCTGGTAAACTATCATCCAATTTTCTGCCCAAATATCGGGTATTGCTCATTTTTTGTTTGCTTTTTGAACGATGATGACTTTTCCGACGTGGGTGACATCACTTCTGACTGGCCATGCGATGGCTGGTAGCAGTAAAAATTCTGAATATACCTGGAGGTTTTCATGGCTGTCGCTGCCAACAAACGTTCGGTAATGACGCTGTTTTCTGGTCCTACTGACATCTATAGCCATCAGGTCCGCATTGTGCTGGCTGAGAAAGGTGTAAGTTTCGAGATCGAGCACGTGGAAAAGGACAATCCACCTCAGGATCTGATTGACCTCAACCCGAATCAGAGCGTCCCGACACTGGTAGATCGTGAGCTGACCCTGTGGGAATCTCGCATCATTATGGAATACCTGGATGAGCGTTTCCCGCATCCGCCATTAATGCCGGTTTACCCGGTAGCACGTGGCGAAAGCCGCCTGTACATGCACCGTATCGAAAAAGACTGGTATACGCTGATGAACGTCATCGTTAACGGGTCTGCTTCAGAAGCTGACGTTGCTCGCAAACAACTGCGTGAAGAACTGCAGGCGATTGCACCGGTATTCGGTCAGAAACCGTATTTCCTGAGCGATGAATTCAGCCTGGTGGATTGCTACCTGGCGCCGCTGTTGTGGCGTCTGCCGCAGCTGGGTATTGAGTTCAGCGGTGCGGGCGCGAAAGAGCTGAAGGGTTACATGACCCGCGTCTTTGAGCGTGATTCTTTCCTGGCGTCCTTAACCGAAGCTGAACGCGAAATGCGTCTTGGCCGGGGTTAATACTGATGGATTTGTCACAGCTAACACCGCGCCGTCCGTATCTGCTGCGTGCATTTTATGAGTGGTTGCTGGACAACCAGCTCACGCCGCACCTGGTGGTGGATGTGACGTTGCCGGGTGTGCATGTTCCGATGGAATATGCCCGCGACGGGCAGATTGTCCTGAACATTGCACCGCGCGCGGTGGGGAATCTGGAGCTGGCTAACGATGAGGTGCGTTTTAATGCGCGTTTCGGCGGCGTTCCGCGTCAGGTTTCTGTGCCATTAGCGGCAGTGCTGGCTATTTATGCGCGTGAAAACGGTGCCGGAACGATGTTTGAACCGGAAGCGGCCTATGACGAAGATGTTGCCAGTCTTAATGATGATGACGCGACATCTGGCGCAGAGAGCGAAACCGTTATGTCAGTCATTGATGGTGATAAACCGGATCATGACGATGACAACAATCCGGATGACGATCCGCCGCCGCCGCGTGGTGGGCGACCGGCATTACGTGTTGTTAAATAGATGAAAACAGGCCCCGCTGGGCCTGTTTTTGATCGCACCGACCGTGGTTTCACCCTCCTTCCGATCCTGTGTTACGATGAGCCTGCTGTTGTTTGTCACCGTGACTCGCAAATAGGTCTTATGAACGCATTCGATTCTCAAGCAGAAGATTCTCCAGCCACTATTGGGCGTAGCCTTCGCCGTCGTCCGCTGGCGCGAAAAAAGCTGTCGGAAATGGTCGAGGAAGAGTTAGAGCAGATGATCCGTCGCCGTGAGTTCGGCGAGGGGGAACAGTTGCCGTCCGAACGGGAACTGATGGCCTTTTTCAACGTCGGTCGTCCCTCTGTGCGTGAGGCACTGGCCGCGCTGAAGCGTAAAGGCCTGGTGCAAATCAACAACGGCGAACGTGCCCGTGTTTCCCGTCCTTCGGCGGATACCATCATTGGTGAGCTGTCCGGAATGGCAAAAGATTTCCTCGCACATCCTGGCGGCATTGCCCACTTTGAGCAGTTGCGCCTGTTCTTTGAGTCCAGTCTCGTGCGTTATGCAGCGGAGAATGCCACAGAAGAACAGATCGATCTGCTGGCAAAAGCGCTGGAGATCAACAGCCAGTCGCTGGATGACAATACGCTGTTCATCCGTTCAGATGTCGATTTTCATCGCGTGCTGGCGGAGATCCCCGGCAATCCGATCTTTATGGCGATCCACGTTGCGCTGCTGGACTGGCTGATCGCCGCTCGCCCGACCGTGCCGGATCGCGAGCTCTTCGAGCATAATAATATAAGTTATCAGCAGCATATCGCTATCGTTGATGCGATTCGCCGACGCGATCCAGATGAGGCCGATCGCGCACTGCAATCTCATCTCAACAGCGTTTCCGCCACCTGGCACGCCCTCGGTCAACATTCAAAAATGCGTAAGTGATCGCGATCCTGACGATCGTTTAGTGAAGCAGATCGCACTATAAGCGTTCTGTATTGTATTGCTGCTTATTTGATCTGGTATAACAGGTATAAAGGTATGCAGTTAGATAACACTAATCATGACAGAGGTCGTTATGGCAAAAGAGTTACGAGGCGTAATGCCAGCGTTGTTAACCCCTTTCGATAACCAACAGAAGCTGGATATTGAAAGCCTGCGCCGGCTGGTGCGTTTTAACATCGCTCAGGGGATCGATGGGCTGTACGTGGGCGGTTCCACCGGCGAAGCCTTTGTACAGAGCTGTGCGGAAAGGGAGCAGGTGCTGGAAGTCGTCGCGGAAGAGGCGAAGGGCAAAGTCACGCTAATCGCTCACGTTGGAACGGTCAGCACCCATGAGAGCCAGCAGCTCGCCCGTGCCGCGCATCGTTACGGCTTTGACGCGGTCTCTGCGGTGACGCCGTTCTACTATCCGTTCAGCTTTGAAGAGCACTGCGATCATTACCGGGCCATTATTGATTCGGCGGATGGTTTGCCGATGGTGGTCTATAACATTCCGGCGTTGAGCGGCGTGAAGTTAACGCTGGATCAGATCAACACGTTGGTCACCCTGCCGGGCGTTGGTGCACTGAAGCAAACATCGGGCGATCTGTTCCAGATGGAGCAGATCCGTCGCGAGCATCCGGATCTGGTGCTTTATAACGGTTATGACGAAATTTTCGCTTCAGGCCTGCTGGCCGGAGCGGACGGCGGTATCGGCAGCACTTACAACATCATGGGCTGGCGATATCTGGGAATTGTGAAAGCGCTCAAAGAAGGAGATATCCGGACTGCGCAAAAACTGCAAACAGAGTGCAATAAGGTTATCGATCTCCTCATTAAGGCTGGCGTGTTCCGTGGGCTGAAAACGGTTCTGCACTATATGGACGTGGTTTCTGTACCGCTGTGCCGTAAGCCGTTTGCCCCCGTGGATGAAAAATATCTGCCGGAACTGAAGGCGTTGGCGCAGCAGTTAATGGCAGAGAAGGCGTAACCGCGTAACGTAGTGCCGGGGGCGCTGCGCTTACCCGGCCGACAAAAAAGCATCGTGTGCCGGATAAGGCTGAATCGTCATCCGGCACAACAACAAAAATCGTCGGGAGAGTAAAATGAGTACTTCTACCCAAAGCATCCCGTGGTATCGCCATCTCAACCGGGCGCAATGGCGGGCATTCTCCGCCGCATGGTTGGGATATTTGCTGGATGGTTTTGATTTTGTGTTGATAGCCCTTGTGCTGACGGAAGTACAAGGAGAGTTCGGGCTGACGACGGTTCAGGCGGCGAGCCTGATTTCGGCAGCCTTTATTTCCCGCTGGTTTGGCGGGTTAATGCTGGGCGCGATGGGTGACCGGTATGGGCGTCGTCTGGCGATGGTCACCAGTATTATTCTGTTCTCAATGGGAACGCTGGCCTGTGGTTTTGCGCCGGGTTACACCACTATGTTTATCGCCCGACTGGTGATTGGCATGGGGATGGCGGGCGAATACGGTTCCAGTGCGACCTATGTTATTGAAAGCTGGCCAAAACATCTGCGTAATAAGGCCAGTGGTTTTCTGATCTCGGGGTTCTCCGTTGGTGCCGTGATTGCGGCTCAGGTCTACAGCCTGGTGGTGCCGGTCTGGGGCTGGCGCGCGCTGTTCTTCATTGGCATTCTGCCGATTATTTTTGCCCTCTGGCTACGCAAAAACATACCGGAAGCAGAGGACTGGAAAGAGAAGCATGAAGGCAAAGCGCCGGTACGCACGATGGTCGATATTCTTTATCGGGGTGAACATCGCGTCGTCAACATTCTGATGACGACAGCGGCGGCGATCGCACTGTGGTTCTGTTTTGCCGGGGACCTGCAAAATGCGGCGATTGTCGCGGTACTGGGTTTGCTGTGTGCGGTGATCTTTATCAGCTTCATGGTACAAAGTAGCGGCAAGCGCTGGCCGACGGGCGTGATGCTCATGATTGTTGTCCTGTTTGCTTTCCTCTACTCGTGGCCGATTCAGGCGCTGTTGCCCACCTATCTGAAAACGGAACTGGCATACGATCCTTCCACCGTGGCGCGCGTACTCTTCTTTAGCGGCTTTGGTGCTGCGGTCGGCTGCTGCGTCGGTGGCTTCCTTGGTGACTGGCTGGGGACCCGCAAAGCTTATGTTTACAGTCTGTTGGCCTCACAACTGCTGATCATTCCGGTGTTTGCCATTGGCGGTACCAATGTCTGGGTACTTGGTTTACTTCTGTTTTTCCAGCAGATGCTGGGGCAAGGGATCTCCGGAATCTTACCGAAACTGATTGGCGGTTATTTCGATACCGATCAGCGTGCGGCGGGTCTGGGTTTCACCTATAACGTCGGGGCGCTCGGCGGGGCGCTGGCACCGATCCTGGGGGCGCTGATTGCCCAACGACTGGATCTGGGCACCGCGCTGGGATCGCTCTCTTTCAGCCTGACCTTTGTGGTGATTCTACTGATTGGTCTGGATATGCCATCCCGCGTCCAGCGCTGGCTGCGACCGGAGGCGCTGCGTACCCATGACGCCATTGACGGTAAGCCGTTCAGCGGCGCTATCCCGTTCGGCGGCGATAAAAGCCCCTTAGTCAAAAGCAAAAGTTAATCCACTTGCCCGGTCCTGCACCGGGCAATACACGTAAGGGAAGAAGTATGTCGTTACTTGCACAACTGGATAAAAGCATTGCCGCGCGTGGTGGTTTGATTGTCTCCTGCCAGCCGGTTCCCGGCAGTCCACTGGATAAACCCGAGATTGTGGCGGCGATGGCGCTGGCGGCAGAGCAGGCTGGGGCCGTCGCGTTACGTATTGAAGGGATTGAGAATCTGAAGGCGACGCGTGCCGTGGTTTCCGTACCGATAATCGGCATTCTCAAACGCGATCTCGCGGATTCTCCTGTGCGCATCACCGCGTTTCTGG
Source organism: Citrobacter sp. CtB7.12 (assembly GCF_001297795.1). Taxonomy (NCBI): domain Bacteria; kingdom Pseudomonadati; phylum Pseudomonadota; class Gammaproteobacteria; order Enterobacterales; family Enterobacteriaceae; genus Citrobacter; species Citrobacter sp. CtB7.12. Next base: position 56,050 of record NZ_LIFT01000011.1, read on the forward strand.
AGGATGTCGATGCGCTGGCGCAGGCCGGCGCGGACATTATCGCGATTGATGGCACCGACCGCGTGCGTCCGGTGCCGGTTGCGGCGCTACTGGCGCGTGTCCATCACCACCAGTTACTGGCAATGGCCGATTGCTCCTCGCAGGAGGACGGCCTGGCCTGTCAGGCGCTCGGTGCAGATATTATTGGCACCACGCTTTCGGGTTATACCACCGCAGAAACCCCTGATGAACCGGATCTGGCGCTAGTGAAATCGCTGAGTGAAGCCGGGTGCCGGGTGATTGCTGAAGGCCGCTACAATACCCCGGCGCAGGCCGGTGAAGCAATGCGTCACGGCGCCTGGGCAGTGACGGTCGGATCTGCGATTACCCGGCTGGAGCACATCTGTGAATGGTATAACACAGCGTTGAAAAGGGCGGTGCTATGACGACGCTGGCCATTGATATTGGCGGTACGAAACTCGCCGCCGCGCTGGTGGTGGATGATTTGCAGATTCGCGAACGTCGTGAGCTGCCCACCCCTGCCAGTAAAACGTCTCCGGCACTACGCGACGCGCTGAAAACACTGGTGCAACCGTTGCAGTCGCAAGCGCATCGGGTGGCGATAGCCTCGACGGGGATTATCCGCGAAGGCCACCTGTTGGCGATAAATCCCTCTAATTTGGGCGGGTTGCTTCACTTTCCGCTGGTGCAGACGTTAGAAGCCCTCACCGGCTTACCAACGCTGGCGATCAACGATGCACAGGCTGCCGCATGGGCGGAATATCATGCAATTGCCGATGAAACGCGGGATATGGTGTTTATCACCGTTTCAACCGGCGTCGGCGGCGGTGTGGTCAGCGACGGTCAGCTAGTCACCGGTACAGGTGGTTTGGCCGGACACCTGGGTCATACCCTCGCGGACCCTAATGGGCCGGTGTGCGGCTGTGGACGAGTGGGATGCGTCGAGGCTATCGCGTCGGGACGCGGTATTGCTGCCGCAGCGCAAGGCTCGCTTGCCGGATGCGATGCGAAAACCATTTTTGCCCGTGCGGCAGAGGGCGATGAACAGGCCCGCCGATTGGTCGCTGACTCCGCAAAGGTGCTGGCACGGCTGATTGCCGATACGAAAGCGGTCACCGATTGTCAGCGGGTGGTTGTCGGCGGCAGCGTTGGGCTGGCGCAAGGGTATCTGTCGCAGGTCCGCGCCTGTCTCGAACAAATGCCCCCGCTCTATCACGTCGAACTCAGCGCGGCGCATTACCGCCACGACGCGGGGCTGTTGGGTGCGGCATTGTTAGCACAAGGAGAGAAAGGATGATACTGGGTGAAGTTTGTACGTTGTCTGCTGCCGGTTTACATCCCGTGCTGGAAGAGGCGCTGACGCTGGCGTTGACCGCCAGACCGCAGGAGCAATCCCCTGGTCGCGTTGAGCTACGCGAGGACGATATCTTTATGAACGTAATGCAGTTTGCCACGCAATCGGCCGCAGAGAAAAAGGCCGAACTGCACGAGCAATACATCGATATCCAGCTACTGCTGGCGGGAGAGGAACGCATTCATTTCGGCGTGGCGGATTCTGCGCGGCAATGTGAAGAGGTACATGTTGAAGAGGATTATCAGCTTTGTCGCGAGATAGCGGGTAGTCAGACCATTACCCTACAGCCAGGCATGTTCGCGGTATTTATGCCCGGAGAGCCGCACAAACCGGGGTGCAGCGTGGGAGAACCGAAAGAGATTAAGAAAGTTGTCGTCAAGGTTCGCGCCAGCCTGTTAGGCGCATGAAAATGCCGGATGGTTTTTACCATCCGGTCTTACGCTTTACACATCCATCCCGTTCATTATTTTGTCAATGATGTTTCTGAGGATACCGCTTGCTGCGCTGTCAGTGCCAATTGCGAACGAATGAGTTCATCTGCCAGTAATTTTTCGTCAGGCAATTGCACTTTATATTCACTTGCCATCACGGTATTCGGTAAACCGTTCAGCGCGTAGTGCGCTTCTCCAGCCCCTTTTCCCGCACACAGGATTAACCCTACTGGCGGATTTTCCCCCGGCATTGTCCAGTGCTCTTTGGCGTAGTTAAGGTACATGTTCATTTGTCGTGCATCGGCATAGCTGAATTTGCCCATTTTCAGGTCAACAACTAACAGACAACGCAAGCGGCGATGGAAGAAAAGCAGGTCGACGCGAAACCAGCTATCGTCAATGCGTAACCGGCGCTGTCGGCTGACAAACGCAAAATCGTCCCCGAGTTCAAGCATAAACTCCATCAGATGGTTAATCAGTGCTTCTTCCAGATCGGATTCAGAATACTCATCTTTCAGATCGAGGAATTCGAGAATAAAGGGATCGCGTATTGCGTGTTCTGGTAAGACTTCGGGCACGGTGGGCGCAGCCTGTTGCAGCAACGCGGGTTTATCATGAGACAGCAGCGTACGTTCGTAAAACTGAGACGCGATTTGCCGATCGAGTTGTCGTACTGACCAACCGTTGCGTAATGTTTCTTTCTCGTAAAAGGTGCGGGCATCGGGGTTTTTAACTGACAGGAGACGGACATAGGCTGACCAGGGCAGCGGGAATATCCTGGCGAGTTGTTTGAGATTTAAAGATTCGCCAGACAGTGTCTGGTGAATTTCAATATGCTGAAAATAAAGGTAAAAAGCTCTAATTTGCCGCAGGTTGCCGGTTGAGAAACCACGCTTATAGCGCCGGGTTAAATCTATGGACAGTTGCTCAATCAGTTGAGCACCATAAGCTGCCCGCGTTTCACCGCCCTGCTCAAACTGGACAATACGTCGACCTATTTCCCAGTACGTCGCCGTCATGATCGCGTTGATATTGCGGACGGTCTCTGTCCTGGCAGTATCCAGCAGATGGATTATGCCGTTGTGGATTTGCTGATAATCGCCGGCGGGCTGTGCCGATGTTGTTGCCATCATATTATCCCTGACATGATAGTTACGGATTGAAAATATCTCGCTATCAGTACATTTAAAGGGATATACGGTCAATTCTACTCAGCCCATTACATTCATTTACGGCGAAATTTGCGAGCCGCTTTCGAAGAATGAAGGTGGGATATAGCGAAAAGAAAGGGTGACTCCCCATCCCTGAGCGAGAACTCAGAGCAGGGGAGTCAGAAAGGTTTACTACACTTCCAGCCAGTTCATGATCCCGTCAGCCGCTTTGCGGCCTTCGGCAATGGCGGTCACCACCAGATCCGAACCACGCACAATGTCACCGCCGGCGAAGATTTTCGGATTGCTGGTCTGGAAGGCGTTATCGCTGCCTTCCGGCGCGATAATACGGCCCTGAGAATCCAGTTCGACGCTGTGTTTTGCCAGCCACTCCATGTTATGGGGGCGGAAGCCAAACGCCATCACAACGGCATCCGCCGGAACCACATGTTCGGAACCGGGGACGATTTCCGCACGACGGCGGCCTTTCGCATCCGGCGCACCCATTTCGGTACGTGCCATTTTCACGCCGCTGACTTTACCATTCGCATTGATTTCAATACCCAGCGGCTGCACGTTGAACTGGAACTCCACACCTTCTTCACGCGCGTTTTTCACTTCGCGTCGGGAACCCGGCATGTTTTCTTCGTCACGGCGATAGGCACAGGTGACATGCGTTGCGCCCTGACGAACGGAGGTCCGCACACAGTCCATGGCGGTATCGCCACCGCCCAGCACCACCACGCGTTTACCTTCCATATTGACGTACGGTTCGTCGGTGGTTTCACCAAAGCCCATGATCTGCTTCGTATTGGCGATCAGGAACGGCAGGGCATCGAATACGCCATCGGCGTCTTCGTTTTCCAGCCCGCCACGCATGGACTGATAGGTGCCGACGCCGAGGAATACCGCATCGTACTCTTGCAGCAGGTCGTCGAGCTGTACGTCACGTCCCACTTCCACATTCAGTTTGAACTCGATTCCCATGCCAGTGAAAATTTCACGGCGGCGAGTCATCACCTCTTTTTCCAGCTTGAAGGCCGGAATGCCAAAGGTCAGCAGGCCGCCAATCTCTGGATGACGGTCAAACACCACGGCCTTCACGCCATTGCGGGTCAACACGTCGGCACAAGCCAGCCCGGCTGGACCGGCACCGATGATCGCAACCCGCTTGTCAGTCTGGCGAACGCCGGTCATATCCGGACGCCAGCCCATTTCGAACGCTTTATCATTGATATAACGCTCGATGTTGCCGATGGTGACGGCACCGAACTCGTCGTTCAGGGTACAAGAACCTTCACACAAACGGTCCTGCGGGCACACGCGACCGCACACTTCCGGCAGCGTGTTGGTCTGGTGAGACAGTTCCGCAGCTTCAAAAATGCGTCCTTCATTGGCGAGCTTCAGCCAGTTCGGAATGTAGTTATGAACCGGGCATTTCCACTCACAGTACGGGTTACCGCAGGAAAGACAACGATCCGCCTGTGCTTTTGCCTGACCTTCTGAAAACGGTTCGTAGATTTCGATAAACTCGATTTTGCGGATCTTCAGCGGCTTCTTCGGCGGATCAACGCGCTGCAGGTCGATAAATTGGTATACGTTCTGACTCATTGCTGCTACCCCTTACTGCGCCTGCACACGCAGCTCTGCTGCGCTACGACTACGGTGACCCAACAGTGCTTTCACATCACTGGACTTCGGTTTAACCAGCGCGAATTTGTTAGCGAAGGCTGACCAGTTAGCCAGAATCTCTTCCCCGCGCTGAGAACCGGTATGCTGCACGTGTTCGGTGATCAGGCCACGCAGATGCTCTTCGTGGATAGCCAGTTCGTCAACGCCCAGCACTTCGACCAGTTCCGGGTTTACACGTTTACGGAACTCACCATCTTCATCCAGCACGTAGGCAAACCCGCCCGTCATACCCGCGCCGAAGTTCACTCCGGTTTTGCCGAGGATACAGACGATTCCGCCGGTCATGTATTCGCACCCGTTGTCGCCAATCCCTTCCACCACGGTGATCGCACCGGAGTTACGCACCCCGAAACGCTCACCCGCACGCCCTGCGGCATACAGACGACCCCCGGTCGCGCCATACAGGCAGGTGTTGCCAATGATGCTCGCTTCATGACTGCGGAAAGCGGAACCGACCGGAGGACGCACCGCCAGCAGACCACCCGCCATGCCTTTGCCGACATAGTCGTTAGCATCGCCGGTCAGGTACAGCTCCACGCCGCCCGCGTTCCAGACACCGAAGCTCTGGCCTGCGGTACCGCTGAAGTGCGCTTTAATTGGGTCAGAGGCCAGCCCCTGATCGCCATGGGTCTGAGCAATATATCCCGAGAGCGACGCGCCAACAGAACGATCGGTGTTACGAATATCGAACCAGAAGGTTTTGCTCTGGCGCTCATCAACATACGGTTTCGCCTGTTGCAGCAACTGTGCGTTCAGTACACCGTTATCAAACGGTGGGTTGTTCTCGGTGCAGTACAACGCTTTGCCGGGATGCGGCTCCGCGGTTTCCAGCAGCCGGGACAGCGCCAGTTTCTGCTGTTTGGCGGTAAACCCGTCCAGTTCTTTCAGCAGGTCGGTACGGCCAATCAGATCCACCAGACGCGTCACGCCAAGCTGCGCCATCAGTTCGCGCGTTTCGCGAGCGATAAACTCAAAGTAGTTGGTTACTTTGAACGGCAGACCGTGATAATGGTTCTTGCGCAGTTTGTCGTCCTGGGTTGCCACACCGGTTGCACAGTTGTTGAGATGGCAAATACGCAGGTATTTACAGCCCAGCGCCACCATCGGGCCGGTACCGAAGCCGAAGCTTTCTGCTCCGAGGATCGCCGCTTTGATGATATCCACGCCGGTTTTAAGACCGCCATCGACCTGCAAACGGATCTTATGACGCAGGCCGTTGGCGACCAGCGCCTGCTGGGTTTCCACCAGGCCCAGTTCCCACGGACAGCCTGCGTATTTTACTGAAGAGAGCGGGCTCGCGCCGGTGCCGCCGTCATAACCGGCGATGGTGATCAGGTCAGCGTAGGCTTTCGCCACGCCGGTCGCGATGGTACCGACGCCCGGTTCGGACACCAGCTTCACGGAGATCATCGCCTTCGGGTTCACCTGCTTCAGATCGAAAATCAGCTGCGCTAAATCCTCGATAGAGTAGATATCGTGGTGCGGCGGCGGGGAGATCAGCGTCACGCCCGGTACCGAGTAGCGCAGTTTGGCGATGTACGGGGTCACTTTATCACCCGGTAGCTGACCACCTTCTCCCGGTTTCGCACCCTGGGCGACTTTAATCTGAATCACGTCGGCGTTAACCAGGTACGCCGGGGTGACACCGAAGCGACCAGAGGCCACCTGCTTAATGCGTGACACTTTATTGGTGCCGTAGCGCGCCGGGTCTTCGCCGCCTTCGCCGGAGTTGGAATTACCGCCGATGCTGTTCATCGCTTCGGCCAGTGCTTCATGTGCCTCCGGGCTTAGTGCGCCGATCGACATTGCCGCGGTATCAAAACGTTTGAATAGTTCGCTCGCCGGTTCGACTTCCTCGATGCTGACCGCGTTGTCGCCAGGATTAATTGCCAGCAGATCGCGCAGTGTCGTCGCGGGACGCTCGTTGACCAGTTTTGCGTATTCCTGATAGTCGCTGTATTCCCCGCTCTGAACCGCCTGTTGCAGGGTTCGTACCACGTCCGGGTTGTAGGCGTGGTATTCGCCGCCATGCACATACTTCAGCAGGCCGCCCTGTGAAATAGGTTTACGTGCCAGCCAGGCGCGTTTGGACAGGTTCAGCAGATCCTGCTGGAAGTCTGCAAAGCCCGCGCCGCCGATGCGACTGACCACGCCCTGGAAGCAGAGATTCACGACATCATCATGCAGGCCCACCGCTTCAAACAGTTTGGAGCAGCGGTAGGAGGCGATGGTTGAGATGCCCATTTTGGACATTATTTTGTACAGCCCTTTGTTGATGCCGTTACGGTAGTTCAGCATCACGGTACGGTAGTTTTTGGCGATCGCCTGAGTGTCGATCAGACGGCCCAGCGTCTCATACGCGAGGTATGGGTAAATGGCCGTCGCGCCAAAGCCCAGCAGCACGGCGAAGTGATGCGGATCGCGAGCGCTTGCGGTTTCGACAATGATGTTGGCGTCGCAGCGCAGGTTCTGCTCAACCAGGCGCGTTTGTACTGCGCCGACGGCCATCGGCGCCGGTACCGGCAGGCGATTTTTGCCGATATTACGGTCTGTCAGTACCAACAGAACGGTGCCGCTGCGGACCATTTGCTCGGCGGTATCGCACAGCGCTTTGACTGTCTCTTCCAGCGTGGTTTGCGTCGCATCGAAGGTGATATCGAGCCGGTCGGCGCGATAATGTTCTTCTTTCATCGTAGTGAGCTGCTGGAAATCAGAGTACAGCAGAATTGGTGATTTAAAGCTCAGACGGTGCGCCTGGCCTTCCGCTTCGCAGAAGACGTTCATCTCGCGACCGATGCTGGTCGCCAGCGACATGACATGCGCTTCACGCAGCGGATCGATAGGTGGGTTCGTCACCTGGGCAAACTGCTGGCGGAAGTAGTCGTAAATGATGCGCGGCTGGCTGGAAAGCACGGCAAACGGGGTATCGTCACCCATTGAACCGACCGCTTCCTGACCGTTTTCGCCGAGCACGCGGAGAACGGAATCCAATTCTTCGGCGCTGTAATTAAACTGTTTCTGGTAGCTGGCGAGCGTATCGTCGTCCAGTTCACGCTGGCCCACCTGATCGTCTGCCAGATCTTCAAACGGCACCAGGCGGCGGACGTTTTTCTCCATCCACTCTTTATACGGATGGCGGCTTTTCAGGTCGTCGTCCGTTTCGGCGGAGTGCAGAATGCAACCGCTGCGGGTGTCGATAACCATCAGTTCGCCGGGGCCGACACGGCCCTTTTCGACCACTTCGTCAGGCTGGTAGTCCCAGATCCCGACTTCAGATGCGCAGGTGATCAGCTTGTCTTTGGTGATGACATAGCGCGCCGGACGCAGACCGTTACGGTCGAGGTTACAGGCGGCGAAACGCCCGTCGGACATGACGATACCGGCCGGGCCGTCCCACGGCTCCATATGCATGGAGTTAAAGTCAAAGAAGGCGCGCAGATCCGGATCCATATCCGGGTTGTTCTGCCAGGCTGGCGGCACCAGCAGACGCATGGCGCGGATGATGTCCATCCCGCCCGCCAGCAGCAGTTCCAGCATATTATCCATGGAACTGGAGTCGGAGCCGGTTTCGTTAACGAACGGCGCGGCGTCGTGCAGATCCGGTATCAGCGGGGTCTGGAATTTATAGGTACGGGCGCGAGCCCACTGGCGGTTACCGGTAATGGTGTTGATTTCGCCGTTGTGCGCCAGGTAGCGGAACGGCTGCGCCAGCGGCCAGCGCGGCACGGTGTTGGTGGAAAAACGCTGGTGGAACAGGCAAATGGCCGATTCCAGACGCAAGTCCGCGAGGTCCAGGTAGAAGCGCGGCAGATCCGCCGGCATACACAGACCTTTATAGATGTTGACCAGGTTTGACAGGCTACAGACGTAGAAGTCTTTGTCTTCCTGTAGTCGTTTTTCAATACGGCGACGGGCGATGAACAGACGACGTTCCATATCGCGCGGACGCCATCCCGCAGGGGCATTCACAAAAATTTGTTCAATACGCGGTAGGGAGGAGAGGGCGATTTCACCCAGTACACCTTCGTTGGTCGGCACATCACGCCAGCCAACAATCGACAGAGTTTCCTGCTGAAGCTCTTCTTCGACAATATGGCGAGAGGCGGCGGCCAGTTCAGGGTCTTTGTTCAGGAAGATCATGCCAACCGCGTAGTTTTTGGCTAAACGCCAGCCGTGCTCTTGCGCAACGATGCGGAAAAAGCGGTCAGGTTTTTGCAGCAGCAGACCACAACCATCGCCGGTTTTACCATCAGCGAGGATTGCGCCACGGTGCTGCATTCGGGCCAGTGCGTGTATGGCGGTACGCACTACCTTGTGGCTAGGTTCGCCTTCTATGTGGGCGATCAGGCCGAAACCACAGTTATCCTTCTCAAGGGATTTATCGTACAACATATCAGTGAACCTCCCCAGGCTCTGCGAGACCCCCTTCCGATACCGTTTGCGCACGGGCACACCAAGAGCATGGCGACGGGGTTTGCGTGTCATACGCGTACCTCGCATTCGCCCTCTTTATCCATTTCGCTTAGGTCAAACAAGTTTGAGGACTTGCTGTCAGAGGGAATCTCAATTACTGCATAAATATGATGAGCACACCGCTCATCCAGAAAGCTTCCAGCGGATTTCCACGTTATCGGGAATCCACACACAGGTCAAATGGCAATCTTATTTCTCTAATAATGTGCTATAGAGCATTTATCTTCATGAAAACATTGAAAATAATATCATTTTGACATTGAATTAACGTACTGGAAACGAGGCGAGGAGTGTGATCTGTCTCACTGTCATAACCGCTTGTTAGCTCATGTCTCCGCTTTATTCGTCGTCAGATGTAGTGTTTTATGCTGGTTTGTTGCGATATGGCATTTCATGATACTGTTTTTGCGCAATCGACGTCAGAAGATAAAAAAAATGACCGGAGATAAGGAAAAGTAATTGGCTGGGTTGTGAATGAAATATCGTTTATTTTGACTGGATATGCAATTGATAAAAGCCTGCCGGGGCGATTGATCCAGGTCATCGCCGACAAGGGCTAAAAATGGCAGGCTTTGGCCTCTTTTCAAGGCGCGGTCTATCAGATTATGCAGTTACAGAAATTAGTCAATATGTTTGGTGGGGATCTTTCTCGGCGTTATGGGCAAAAGGTTCATAAACTGACGCTCCACGGCGGATTTAGCTGTCCAAATCGCGATGGCACCATCGGACGCGGCGGCTGCACTTTCTGTAATGTTGCCTCTTTTGCGGATGAAGCGCAGCAGCATCATTCGATCGCCGAACAACTCGCGCACCAGGCGCATCTGGTTAATCGTGCGAAACGCTATCTGGCCTATTTCCAGGCCTATACCAGTACCTTTGCTGAAGTGCAGGTGTTGCGCTCGATGTATCAGCAGGCGGTCAGTCAGGCCAGTATTGTCGGGCTGTGCGTGGGAACGCGTCCCGACTGCGTACCGGAGGCGGTTCTCGATCTGCTCTGTGAGTATAAAGACCAGGGCTATGAAGTGTGGCTGGAGCTGGGGCTGCAGACCGCACATGACAAAACGCTGTACCGTATTAATCGTGGTCACGATTTTGCCTGTTATCAGCGCACGACCCGCCTTGCCCGTGAGCGCGGCCTGAAAGTTTGTTCGCACCTTATTGTCGGCCTGCCGGGAGAACGGCAAGCGGAATGCCTGCAAACGCTTGAGCGAGTAGTGGAGACGGGAGTGGATGGCATCAAACTGCATCCGCTGCACATCGTGAAGGGCAGCATTATGGCCAGAGCGTGGGAAGCAGGGCGTCTGAACGGGATTGAACTGGATGACTACACGCGAACCGCAGGCGAGATGATCCGTCATACCCCGCCGGAGGTGATTTATCATCGTATTTCCGCCAGCGCGCGCCGTCCCACGCTGCTGGCACCGTTGTGGTGCGAAAACCGCTGGACCGGGATGGTCGAGCTGGATCGTTATCTGAATACGCATGGCGTGCAGGGTTCAGCGATCGGACGGGCATGGGTTCCGCCTGACGCCTGAACTATGACGGGCATTCGCATTTCTTGCACATTCTTCAACGTCTTGCCCAGAATTGAGTATTATTGTGCCAGGTTGTCGTAAAGGAAATCCCTGATGAAGCAAATTCGTATGCTGGCGCAGTACTATGTGGACCTGATGATGAAATTGGGTCTGGTGCGCTTTTCGCTGTTGTTGGCGTTAGCGCTCGTTGTGCTGGCAATTGTGGTGCAGATGGCGGTCACCATGGTACTACATGGTCGGGTCGAACAGATCGATGTCATCCGCTCCATTTTCTTTGGTTTGTTAATCACCCCCTGGGCGGTCTATTTTTTGTCGGTGGTGGTGGAGCAACTGGAGGAATCCCGTCAGCGGTTATCCCGACTGGTGCAAAAGCTGGAAGAGATGCGTGAGCGCGACCTCAAGCTCAACGTCCAACTGAAAGATAATATTTCGCAGCTGAATCAGGAGATTGCTGACCGCGAAAAGGCAGAGGCGGAACGCCAGTCCACGTTTGAGCAGCTCAAAGTTGAGATCAAAGAGCGCGAAGAGGCGCAGATCCAACTTGAACAGCAATCCTCTTTTTTACGTTCTTTTCTGGATGCCTCGCCGGATTTGGTTTTTTATCGCAACGAAGATAAAGAGTTTTCCGGCTGTAACCGGGCGATGGAGTTGCTCACCGGCAAAAGCGAAAAACAACTGGTTCATTTAAAGCCTGCTGATGTGTACTCGCCGGAAGCCGCCGAAAAAGTCATTGAGACCGACGAAAAAGTTTTCCGCCATAATGTGTCGCTGACCTATGAGCAATGGCTTGATTATCCCGACGGGCGCAAAGCCTGTTTTGAAATCCGCAAAGTGCCTTATTACGATCGCGTTGGTAAACGTCATGGCCTGATGGGTTTTGGTCGCGATATTACCGAGCGCAAGCGCTATCAGGATGCGCTTGAGCGCGCCAGCCGCGATAAAACCACCTTTATTTCCACCATTAGCCACGAGCTGCGCACACCGCTGAACGGAATTGTCGGTCTGAGTCGTATTCTGCTGGACACTGAGCTGACGGCCGAACAGGAAAAATACCTGAAAACGATCCATGTCTCCGCCGTGACGTTGGGGAACATCTTCAACGATATCATTGATATGGATAAGATGGAGCGGCGTAAGGTTCAACTGGATAACCAGCCAGTGGATTTCACCAGCTTCATGGCCGATCTGGAGAACCTCTCCGGCCTGCAGGCGCAGCAGAAAGGGCTGCGTTTTGTGCTCGACCCGACCTTGCCGCTGCCGCATAAAGTGGTGACTGACGGCACGCGTCTGCGGCAGATCCTGTGGAACCTGATCAGCAACGCGGTGAAATTTACCCAGCAGGGCCAGGTGACCGTGCGCGTACGTTACGATGCCGGCAGTACTCTGCACTTTGAAGTGGAAGATTCCGGCATCGGCATTCCGCAGGATGAGCAGGACAAAATCTTCGCCATGTATTATCAGGTGAAAGACAGTCACGGCGGAAAACCAGCGACCGGTACAGGCATCGGTCTGGCGGTCTCGCGTCGTCTGGCGAAAAACATGGGTGGAGATATCACCGTGGCAAGTCAGCCAGGTAAAGGCTCAATCTTTACTCTGACCGTCCATGCGCCAGCGGTGGCAGAAGAAGTTGAAGATGCGTTTGAGGATGACGATTTGCCGCTGCCGGCGTTAAATGTCCTGCTGGTAGAAGATATCGAACTGAACGTCATTGTGGCGCGCTCGGTGCTGGAAAAACTCGGCAATAGCGTGGATGTCGCGATGACCGGGAAAGCGGCGCTGGAGATGTTCACGCCGGGCGAATACGACCTGGTGTTGCTGGATATTCAGTTGCCGGATATGACGGGCCTCGATATTTCACGCGAACTGACCCAGCGTTATGCGCGTGAAGATCTGCCGCCGCTGGTGGCGCTGACGGCAAACGTCCTGAAAGATAAAAAAGAGTATCTGGATGCCGGTATGGATGACGTGCTGAGCAAGCCGCTGTCGGTACCGGCGTTAACCGCCATGATTAAGAAGTACTGGGATACCCAAGATGAGGAGGAGTGCACGGTGAAATCTGAAGAGAGCAGTAAATCGCAAGCGCTATTAGATATTCCGATGCTGGAACAGTACATAGAGCTGGTGGGGCCGAAACTAATTACCGATGGCCTGGCGGTGTTCGAGAAGATGATGCCAGGTTATTTAAGCGTTCTGGAATCCAATCTGACCGCGCGTGACAAAAAAGGCGTGGTTGAAGAAGGGCATAAAATTAAAGGGGCGGCGGGTTCTGTTGGCCTTCGTCATCTGCAACAGCTGGGGCAGCAGATCCAGTCACCCGATCTTCCGGCATGGGAAGATAACGTGGGGGAATGGATTGAAGAGATGAAACAGGAGTGGCAACACGACGTTGCGGTATTAAAGGCCTGGGTGGCGAACGCTGGAAAAAAATGACCCCGGCTTGACCGGGGTGCGCGAATACTGCGCCAACACCAGGGAAATCATGGCTGCGCCGTAAGTTATAATTGTGATTTAAAAGGCGCAGCGCGTAAATTCGGGCCGCACGCAGTTAAGATAGCAAATCTTAAATGCTTTGTTACATGAATCAGTTAAATGTGTGAAGCGTAGCATTTTAATCACAATTATTAATGTGCTGCAGATAGTGGTGAAAAGGACATTTGAATGAAAAAAATTGGCGTAGTTCTCAGTGGATGCGGTGTGTATGACGGTGCTGAAATTCATGAAACCGTACTGACGTTGCTGTCCATTGCCCGCAGCGGCGCGCAGGCCGTCTGCTTTGCGCCCGACAAAGCGCAGGCCGATGTGATTAATCATCTGACGGGCGAACCGATGGCGGAAACCCGTAATGTACTGATTGAAGCGGCCCGTATTACACGCGGCAACATTCGTCCGCTTTCTCAGGCAGTCTCAGCCGATCTGGATGCGCTGATTGTTCCTGGTGGTTTTGGCGCGGCCAAAAATTTGAGCAACTTTGCCAGTCAGGGCAGTGAATGCCGGGTTGATCCGGATTTAGCCGGGCTCGCTCTGGCGATGCATCAGTCGGGCAAGCCGCTGGGTTTTATGTGCATCGCCCCGGCGATGCTGCCGAAAATCTTCGACTTTCCGCTACGTCTGACAATCGGGACCGATATTGATACAGCGGAAGTGCTGGAAGAGATGGGGGCGGAGCATGTGCCGTGCCCGGTCGATGATATCGTCGTTGATGAAGATAATAAAATCGTCACCACACCGGCCTACATGTTGGCGCAGGACATCGCTCAGGCGGCAATGGGGATCGAAAAACTGGTATCACGCGTGCTGGTCCTGGCGGAATGAAAAAAGGAGTTTTCGCCTTTCTGAGGCGAGTGATATTGCGCGTCGTGATTATCCTCGCCGTTTTCTGGGGCGGTGGCATTGCGCTGTTTAGCGTGGTGCCTGTGCCTTTTTCAGCGGTAATGGTTGAGCGGCAGATCGGTGCCTGGCTACAGGGTGACTTTGGCTATATTGCTCATTCCGACTGGGTGAGCATGGATGAAATCTCTCCGTGGATGGGACTCGCGGTGATTGCCGCAGAAGACCAGACCTTCCCGGACCACTGGGGTTTTGACGTTGCTGCCATCGAAAAAGCGCTGTCACATAACGAACGTAATGAAAACCGCATTCGCGGCGCGTCAACATTGTCACAGCAAACGGTTAAAAATCTCTTTCTCTGGGATGGGCGTAGCTGGTTGCGGAAAGGGCTGGAAGCCGGACTTACCGTCGGTGTAGAGACGGTCTGGAGCAAGAAGCGGATCCTGACGGTTTACCTGAATATCGCGGAATTTGGTGATGGCGTATTTGGCGTCGAAGCCGCCGCACAGCGCTATTTTGGCAAACCGGCCAGCCGATTGACTCAGTCAGAAGCGGCGCTGCTTGCCGCTGTATTACCCAATCCTCTGCGCTTTAAGGTCGCAGCACCTTCAGGCTATGTGCGTAGCCGTCAGGCGTGGATACTGCGTCAAATGCGTCAGTTGGGTGGGGAGTCGTTTATGACCCGCCACCACCTGCATTAAATCTGCATTACGCCTCGCGCGAAGAGAGTGACAATCCGCTGCGTTCTTTCGGGTGGACGTCTTTTTCCAGCGCGACGGCCAGTACCGGTTGGGCGATAAAACGCTGCCACAGTCTTTCCTGCTTACGATGGCAGAACCATTTTGACCAGGTCGCCAGCGGGATCAACGTCCCTTCGCCAATATTATCGCAAACCACCGGCACCACTTCCGATTCGCTGATACGGTGACAAAGAATGTTCTGTGGTTTCAGCGTCATGGTGACGATATGGTTGTCACGCAGGTAGCGTTTTAGCGTCTTCAGCAGCTGACGCAGCACGGCAAAGTCGTCTTCGTAACGACATTGTTTGGCAAATTCGGTGAGAGTGATGGACGGCTTGCCGTCGTAATCGGCAATCACATCGTAAACGTAACCCGTTCCGCAGTCGGTCTCGACCGTGCCGTAATAGCGAGGGATACCGCTCCAGTCTTTCAGGTAGCGAGAGAGGTGAGCATAGTACTTCAGTTCACGCTGTGTCTCTTTGTCGCCGCCGTGTCCACTGTTGTAAACGATCTTAATACAACGTTGGGCATCATCCGGATGCGCATAACACTTACGATGTCGTCCGGTGCCCAGGGGAGTCTCTGCTGATAAACGAATCATGAGTGATATCCTGGAAATATTTACTGACAATAATCCAGTATGAACACTCAGGTTAAATGAAACCTAAACGACTTGTCTTAAGGTTTTCTTAAGGTAATTCTTAAGTTAAAAAGCGCACGAATTGTACAGTTTAGGGGGCAAAAACGAAAAAAAACGCCTGGTGGCGTTTTCTGTGAAGGTATCCGCGGAACGAGAAAACTCAGTCTTCGTCGAATCCCGAATTGAAAAGAGCGATGACGGCCGCCAGCGCTTCAACCTCTTGCGGACCGGAGGCTTCAACTTCAATCTGTCGGCCTTTGGCGGAGTCCAGCATCAGTAATGCGATGACGCTGTTGGCTTCCGCTTCGGTGCCTTCATCATTTCGTAGCAGGACTTCCGCGTCAAATCCCTGCATTAATTCAAAGAGCTTCATTGCTGGCCGGGCATGCATGCCCAGCTTGTTCGTGATTTCAACAGTTTGCTTCACGGTCATGTTTTGCGTTTTTCCAGCGTACGATGGCGTGACTGTACGTTTTTACCGCGTGAGCGGAAGTAGTCTGCCAGCTGTTCTGCAATATACACCGAACGGTGTTTCCCGCCGGTACAACCGATAGCAACGGTCAGATAGCTACGGTTGTTGGTCTCCAGCATGGGTAACCATAGCTCAAGATAGCTGCGAGTCTGGTAGATAAAATTGTGTACTTCTGTGTGTCTGTCGAGGAAGGCGGCGACGGGCTTGTCGAGACCGGTCATTGGACGCAGTTTCGGATCCCAGTGCGGGTTTGGCAGAAAGCGGACGTCGAAAACGTAATCGGCATCGATGGGGATCCCGTGCTTAAAGCCGAAGGACTCAAACACCATCGTCAGTTCACGCTCACGTTTACCCAACAGGCGGGTCCGCAGCATTTCAGCCAGTTCATGCACCGACATTTCTGAGGTGTCGACGATCAGGTCGGCGCGAGAACGCAGCGGTTCCAGCAGGTCACTTTCCTGATCAATGGCGCTTTCCAGCGACAGGTTCTTGCTGGAGAGAGGGTGCAAACGACGCGTATCGCTGTAGCGACGAATCAACGTGTTGCGATCGGCATCGAGGAACAGCAACTGCGGCGAGAACGCCTCGGGCAGGTTGTTCATCGCCTGCTCAAAAATTTCCGGCGACTCTGGCATATTGCGTACGTCAATGCTGACGGCAGCCGAAATCTGGCGTTCGGCAAGCGTGCGAGCCAGATCGGGTAACAATACGACGGGAAGGTTATCCACGCAGTAAAAGCCCATATCTTCCAGCGCGCGCAGGGCGACAGATTTACCTGACCCTGAACGACCGCTGACGATCATCAGTACCATGTACTGTTTCTCCTCACCAGGGAAAAAGGGGAGTTACGCTTCATCCTGACCGCCTTCGGTGTCAGTGATGATTTGATACAACTCTTCATCGCTCTGTGCGGCGCGCAGTCGACGGCAGATGGTTTTATCCGCCAGACGCTTAGCCACCAGCGATAGTGTATGCAGGTGCGTTTTGGTTTGATCCGCAGGAACCAGCAGAGCAAAAAGCAGATCAACAGGTTGATTATCAATCGCATCGAAGGCGATGGGCGTTTCCAGTTGCACAAACACGCCGACGGCGCGCAGGGTATCTTCTTCCAGCTTACCGTGCGGGATGGCGATCCCATTGCCGATGCCGGTACTGCCCATTTTTTCGCGCGTCAGGATCGCTTCAAAAACGACCTGCGGCGGTAGACTGAGCTGTTTTGCAGCCAGTTCACTGATGATTTCCAGCGCGCGTTTTTTGCTCTGGCAGTGAACGGCACTGCGCGTACATTCCTGGTTAAGTACACTACTCAGTTGTAGAGTCGTATCGTTATTTATCATAATTTCACCTAAGAATCCGTCCCACAACAGCGGAACGGATTCGGAGCGCTAACTGTACAAATGGCCTGTTGTTCTGCACAACAGGCCGTCCTGCACCCGCTAACTGCCCGGACAATTAGTGTTGTTTCAATTTATCTTTATGTTTGGTGAGCTGTCTTGCCAGCTTGTCAATCAGGCCATCAATGGCCGCATACATATCCTGACCTTCCGCGCTGGCGTGAATTTCGCCACCGTTTACATGCAGTGTTGCATCCGAGATGTGGGTAACCTTTTCCACTTTCAACACAATATAGACCTGATTGATCCTGTCAAAATACTGTTCGAGTTTGGCGAACTTGGTATTCACAAAGTCTCGCAGGGCTTCTGTGATCTCGACGTTGTTTCCAGTGATGTTGAGCTGCATAGTGTCTTCCTTATCGGTTGGGTCAAACCAGTTGTTTGCGCTGGTTTGACGGCGGAATGGATAAAGACTCTCGGTACTTCGCAACGGTGCGGCGCGCCACCATGATGCCTTGTTCCGACAGCATCGATGTTAGCTTGCTGTCGCTCAAAGGCTTCGCGGGGTTTTCCGCCGCAATCAACTTCTTCACCAGTGCGCGGATCGCCGTGGAGGACGCTTCGCCACCCCCCTCGGTATTCACATGGCTGGAGAAAAAATACTTCAGTTCAAAAATGCCGCGTGGACTGTGCAGATACTTCTGCGTCGTCACACGAGAAATGGTCGATTCGTGCATCTCGACGGCCTGGGCGATGTCAGCCAGCACCATCGGTTTCATAAATTCTTCGCCTTGCTCAAAGAAGGCTTGCTGCTGCTCAACGATGCAACGGCTGACGCGCAGCAGGGTATCATTGCGGCTTTCCAGACTCTTAATCAACCACTTCGCATCCTGCAAATTACTGCGGATGTACTGGCTGTCGGCGTCATTACGCCCACCGTTGCACATGGCGGCGTAGTGCTGATTGATCTGCAAGCGGGGAATGCTGTCAACGTTGAGCTCAACCGTCCAGTGACCGTTATGCTTGCGTACCAGCACATCCGGGATCACGTATTCCGGTTCGCCGGTCTGGATCGACTGCCCGGGCCGGGGATCGAGTGACTGAATCAGATTGACCGCCTCTTTGAGCACCTCTTCTTTGAGACGAGTGACGCGCATCAGAGTGCGGAAGTCGTGGTTCGCCAGCAGATCGAGATGATCGCTGATGATCAACCGGGCTTCTTCAAGGAAGGGGGTCGATTTGTCGAATTGCGAGAGCTGGATCAGTAAGCAATCGCGCAGATCTTTTGCCGCCACGCCTACGGGATCAAACCGCTGAATACGTTTGAGTACGGCTTCGACTTCATCAAGGCCGACCTCTTCATTGCCCATGCTTTCGAGGATGTCGTCCAGCGAAACGGTGAGATAACCGGTATCGTCAACGGCATCTACAATCGACGTGGCGATTGCGCGGTCGGTATCGGAGAACGGGGTGAGTTCCACCTGCCACATCAGGTAATCCTGTAGGGTCTGCGTGGTTTCACCCTGGTAAACGGGGAGCTCATCGTCAATGTAGTCGCCGCTGGTGCCCGACGGCGTTCCGGCGGTGTAGATTTCATCCCAGCTGGCGTCAAGCGGCAACTCTTCCGGCATCTCTTTTTGTTCGAGCGCGTCGGCGGTATCCAGCGTTTCGCTGTCCTGAGTTTCGCGGGTATCAACTTCGTCGTGAAGATCGGTTTGTTCCAGCAACGGATTGCTTTCCAGCGCTTGCTGGAGTTCCTGCTGCAGTTCCAGCGTGGACAACTGCAACAGACGAATCGCCTGTTGTAGCTGCGGCGTCATCGCCAGTTGTTGGCTCAGCCTGAGTTGCAAACCTTGCTTCATGTTCAGAGTCGTTTTCTCCCGCTATGACGTCGCAAACTTCTACCCTATCAGAGTCTGAAGTCTTCCCCAAGGTATACGCGCTTCACGTGTTCGTCCTGCAGGATTTCTGTCGGCGTGCCGTGCGCGATCAGGTGTCCCTGGCTCACGATATAGGCGCGTTCACACACGGCCAGCGTTTCGCGGACGTTATGGTCGGTAATCAACACGCCGAGACCGCTGTCACGCAGATGCTCAATAATGCGTTTGATATCGATAACGGAGATGGGGTCAACGCCGGCAAAGGGTTCATCCAGCAGGATAAATTTCGGGTTGGCGGCGAGGGCGCGGGCGATTTCCACACGGCGACGTTCCCCGCCGGAGAGTGACTGACCCATGTTGTCGCGCAGATGCTCAATGTGGAACTCTTCCATCAGCTCGTTAGCGCGGTCTTCACGCTGTTCGCTGGTGAGATCGTCACGAATTTGTAGTACGGCCATCAGGTTATCGTACACGCTCAGGCGGCGAAAAATCGACGCTTCCTGCGGCAGATAGCCAATTCCGCGGCGCGCGCGGGCGTGCAACGGCAGCAGACTGATGTCTTCATCATCAATAATGATGTTACCGGCATCGCGCGGCACAATGCCGACGACCATGTAGAAGGTGGTGGTTTTACCCGCACCGTTCGGCCCAAGCAGACCGACAATCTCGCCCGAGTTGACGGTCAGGCTGACATCTTCCACGACGCGGCGGCCCTTGTAGGCCTTCGCCAGATTCTTTGCAGTTAATGTTGCCATAACGAATTAGTTACTCTTTTTCTGAGCCGGAGCCTGGTTTTTGTTTTTGTCCTGCAACTGCGACGGAACCAGAACGGTGGTCACACGCTTGCCTTTCTCACTGAAGGCCTGCATTTTCTGCTCTTTCACCAGATAGGTAATTTTGTCCCCGGTGATGTTGCTGTCGAGCTGTTCCAGATACGCATTGCCGGTGAGCACGACAAAATCTTTCGCCAGTTCATAATGCATTTTCGACGCATGGCCTTTTACCGGCTTACCGTTGTCCTGCATTTGATAGAACGTGGCCGGGTTGCCGAAGCCATCAATGACCTCTTTACCCTCTTCACCGCCAGGGCGGGTAACGACCACTTTATCGGCGTTAATTTTGATAGTGCCCTGGGTCACAATGACATTACCGGTGAAGGTCACGACGTTGCCCTGCATATCCAGAGACTGCTGGTCCGATTCGATGTGGATCGGCTGTTCGGTATCGCCCGTGACGGCGAACGCCGGAATGCTGGCGGCCAGAAGTGAGCTGGCAAGCACAAGATTAAGGCTGAGTTTGTTTGTTTTGAATTTCATAGGAGGTTCTAACCTTTTCAATCAGCTCGGCGTTCTTGTTGCGTAAGTTGCCGCGCATTTTCAGTCCGCTGGAGTTAAATGTTGTTCCGTATAACGTGACGAGGTCTTCAGAGGTAACATCCTGCGTCACCAGATTGATCTGCGCGTTATCGGTGGTAATTCTGCGAAGTTGAGCGTCAGGCACCAGCGCGTTGACTTCAACGTGACCATAAAGATACAGCATTCGATCCTCGGTTAGCTTGGCTTTATCAGCCTTGATTGACCACGTCGGGATCTTGTCCTTATCAAACGTCGTTAATACGGGTTGTGTGAACCACGAAACGGCCTGATCGGAATAATACTCAACATGTTGGGCGATCAAACGATAGCTCAGCGCACCTTCCGGACTGTAGACAACGGTATCCGTATGCTCGCTCTTATAGGTCGGATCGCTCGTATTCACCACCACCTGCGCCGTGTCGTCTTTATCGGCCAGGTTAATCCCAATCAGCACCAGCACGGCCAATGACAGTAGAATGATAACCCAACGTCTGGCTTTACTCATATCGATTGCCCTTTGGCCTCATCAAGCTTACCCTGCGCCAGTAATAATAAATCACAGACTTCTCGTACCGCGCCGCGTCCGCCCGCGATTTTCGTGACATAATCCGCGCGCGGAAGCAGTAACGGATGCGCATCCGCAACGGCAATGCTCAGGCCAATTTTTTCCATCACCGGCCAGTCAATCAGATCGTCACCGACGTAGGCCACATTTTCCGGCGCAATCGCCAGTTTTGCCAACAGATCGTGAAAGGCGACCAGCTTGTCCGACTGCCCCTGATACAGGTGCGTGATCCCCAGTGTGGCACACCGATCTTCTACTAGTTTAGCCTTTCGTCCGGTAATGATGGCGACGTCGATATCAGACGTCAGCGCACAACGGATCCCGTAACCGTCACGGACGTTGAAAGCCTTCAGCTCTTCACCGTTGTTGCCCATATAAATCAGGCCATCCGACAGCACGCCATCGACATCAAGAATCAGCAGACGGATATTCTCTGCTTTGGCGATGACGTCTGCGCTGACGGGTCCATAACAGGTCGCAAGCGACGCACCTGCTTTGCTCATTTCTTTTTATCCTTGAATTTCTACACAACGCCTGCACGCAGGAGATCATGCATATGTAACACACCGAGTAACTGGTCGCCATCGGCAACCATTACGGAGGTGATATGACGAGACTGCATTAAGTTCAGGGCATCGACCGCCAGTATTCCTGGACGCACGCGAATGCCCCCTGGCGTCATCACGTCGGCGATACCGAGCTGGCGCACATCAACGCCCATATCAAAGACGCGACGTAAATCACCGTCGGTGAAGATACCGTCGATCTTCATCGCATCATCGCAAATCACGGTCATCCCGAGGTTCTTGCGGGTTATCTCCAGCAGCGCATCGCGCAGGCTGGCTTCTTTGGTGACATGCGGGATTTCATCACCCGTATGCATAATATCGTTCACGCGCAACAGCAGTTTACGCCCTAGCGCACCGCCCGGATGCGACAGAGCAAAATCCTCAGCGGTAAAGCCGCGCGCCTTTAATAACGCCACCGCCAGCGCATCGCCCATCACTAATGTAGCGGTGGTGCTGCTTGTCGGGGCCAGTCCAAGCGGACAGGCTTCTTGCGGTACTTTAACACACAGATGGACATCCGCAGCACGCGCCATGCTGCTTTCTGGTCGCCCGGTGATGCAGATAAGCTGAACCTGCAGTCGCTTAAGAACTGGAATCAGGGCCGCGATCTCGCTGGATTCCCCGGAGTTGGAGATGGCAATCACTACATCCTGCGAGGTCACCATTCCCAGATCGCCGTGGGCGGCTTCGCCCGGATGAACGAAGAAGGAAGAGGTGCCGGTGCTGGCAAAGGTCGCGGCCATTTTGCGGCCAATATGCCCCGATTTCCCCATGCCCATCACCACCACTTTGCCGGTGCAGTTGAACATTTTCTCACAGGCGAGAGTGAAATCCTGGTTGATGTACTGATCGAGCTCCGCCAGGCCTTCACGTTCAATCGCCAGAACTTCTTTGCCGGCTTGCTGAAAGTCAAAACCCGGTTGTAACGCTAAGTGCGACATATGTCTGTTTCCAGTTATCCAACGAGAAGTGGCGATAGCCAATACAGCATCGCCAGCCATACGATAAAACCGCCGGTCAGCAGCACGCCCGCGCCGCGACCGGACTGGCGGGGACGCCGCCAGCAAAGTAATGCAAAGATGATGCTCACCAGCAGCATCACGCTGTAGTCACGGCTGAACGCCAGCGGATTGACGTCACCCGGCGTAATCAGAGCGGGAAGGCCGAGAACAATGGTGAGGTTAAAAATGTTCGCGCCGATGATATTGCCCACCGCGATATCGTTCTCACCTTTGCGCACGCCAGCGATAGCGGTTGCCAGTTCAGGCAGGCTGGTGCCAATTGCGATCACCGTCAGGCCAATCGTCAGTTCGCTCATCGCGAAGAAATTGGCAATCACAGTGGCGTTATCCACCACCATTCGGGTCGCCATCGGCATGATAATCAGCGCAATGCCCAGCCATAAAAACGCCACCGGTAATCCGCCTTCACGCGGCAACTCGGCAACCTGTTCGCGGGTGAGGCTGTCATTGCCCTGACGCTCAGCGAGACGGGCGATTTTAACAATGAACAGCAGCCATAACACGGCTAACAGTAAAAGAAAGATACCATCGCTGCGGCTGAGTTGTCCGTCATACAGTACGGATCCGGCCACTACGCTAACCAGCAACATTAGCGGTAATTCGCGACGCAGAACATCGGAATGCACGGTAAAAGGGTGGATCAGCGCGGCAAGCCCGAGGATCAACAAAATGTTAGTAATGTTAGAGCCGAGCGCGGTGCCGACGGCTAAATCTAACTGCCCGTGCAGAGAGGCGGCGACAGAAACAATAATTTCAGGCAGAGATGTGCCTATACTGACTACCGTCATACCGATAATCAGCGGCGGAATCCCAAAGGTTCGACATAAGATTGACGCGGCAAAAACCAGGCGGTCGGCGCCGTAGACGACCAATAATAAACCAATAATTAACAGCGCCGTTGCTAAAAGCATCTAAAGTCCTTTCTTCAGGTATACTCGCCGGTCCACCGGGATCGTCTGGAAACCGTAACGAAGTCTTAATTTTGACTTTATGCAGCTAAAAAGTAAAACAAATGCCAGCTTTAGCTAACCAGCACGGGTAATATTCTGTAAATATGTTGGGTTCATGGCTGAATTCCACGCCATGCTGAGATCAACAAGCAACACGAAGGATGAATCAATGGGGCAGTCTGTGGCGAATTTAGTCGATATGCGCGATGTCAGCTTTACGCGCGGCGACCGCTGCATTTTCGATAACATCTCTCTGACCGTACCGCGTGGCAAGGTAACCGCGATCATGGGGCCATCGGGCATCGGTAAAACGACGCTCTTGCGTCTGATCGGCGGACAAATTGTGCCAGACAAGGGGGAGATCTTGTTTGATGGCGAGAACATTCCTGAGATGTCTCGCTCGCGCCTCTACACGGTACGCAAACGGATGAGTATGCTGTTTCAGTCCGGGGCGCTGTTCACCGACATGAACGTGTTTGATAACGTGGCCTATCCGCTACGCGAACATACCACGCTTCCCCCGCCGTTACTGAAGAGCACGGTGATGATGAAACTGGAAGCTGTCGGTCTGCGCGGCGCGGCAAAACTGATGCCCTCTGAACTGTCCGGTGGGATGGCGCGCCGGGCGGCGTTAGCACGCGCCATTGCGCTGGAGCCGGATCTCATCATGTTTGACGAACCGTTTGTCGGACAGGATCCGATCACCATGGGCGTGCTGGTCAAACTGATTTCTGAATTAAACAATGCGCTGGGCGTGACCTGCGTCGTGGTCTCTCACGATGTGCCGGAAGTCCTGAGCATTGCCGATCACGCCTATATTATGGCGGACAAAAAGATTGTGGCCCACGGCAGCGCGCAGGCGTTGCAAGAGAATGACGACCCGCGTGTGCGTCAGTTCCTGGATGGCATTGCAGACGGGCCGGTCCCGTTCCGCTATCCTGCGGGCGATTATCACTCTGATTTACTCGGAACAGGGAGTTAAGCCACTCATGCTGTTAAATGCACTGGCGACGCTGGGACACAAGGGGATTAAAACTCTCAGAACGTTCGGGCGCGCCGGGTTAATGTTGTTCAATGCGCTGGTCGGCAAACCGGAATTTCGTAAGCACGCGCCGTTGCTGGTGCGCCAGCTTTATAATGTGGGCGTCCTGTCGATGCTGATCATTATTGTTTCTGGCGTGTTTATCGGCATGGTGCTGGGGCTGCAGGGCTATCTGGTACTTACCACCTATAGCGCGGAAACCAGTCTGGGGATGTTAGTGGCACTGTCGCTGCTGCGTGAACTCGGTCCGGTTGTCGCCGCGTTGTTATTTGCGGGGCGTGCGGGCTCTGCACTCACCGCTGAAATTGGCCTGATGCGCGCGACCGAGCAGCTTTCCAGTATGGAAATGATGGCTGTCGATCCCCTGCGCCGGGTGATCTCTCCGCGATTCTGGGCGGGCGTGATTTCGCTGCCGATGTTGACGATTTTGTTTGTGGCCGTCGGGATCTGGGGCGGTTCTCTGGTCGGCGTAAGCTGGAAGGGGATTGATGCTGGCTTCTTCTGGTCCGCGATGCAGAATGCCGTCGACTGGCGTCTGGATCTGGTCAACTGTTTGATTAAAAGCGTGGTGTTCGCCATTACGGTAACCTGGATTGCATTATTCAATGGGTATGATGCGATTCCGACCTCGGCGGGAATCAGCCGGGCAACCACACGCACCGTTGTGCACTCGTCGCTGGCCGTTCTGGGTCTGGACTTTGTACTGACCGCATTGATGTTTGGGAATTGAGTTCATGCAAACGAAAAAAAATGAAATTTGGGTGGGGATCTTCTTATTAGCCGCATTGCTGGCCGCACTGTTTATCTGCCTGAAGGCGGCTAATGTGACCTCTATGCGCACAGAACCGACCTACACGATTTACGCGACATTCGATAATATCGGCGGCCTGAAAGTGCGCTCGCCGGTGCGTATCGGTGGTGTGGTGGTGGGGCGCGTGGCGGATATCTCTCTGGATCCGAAGACCTATTTACCGCGCGTGACGCTGGACATCGAAGAGCGCTATAACCACATCCCTGATACCAGTTCGCTGAGCATCCGGACGTCCGGTCTGCTGGGGGAACAGTATCTGGCGCTGAACGTCGGTTTTGAAGATCCTGAGCTGGGAACGTCTATCCTCAAAGATGGCGGCACAATCCAGGACACCAAATCCGCGATGGTGCTGGAAGATATGATTGGTCAGTTCCTTTACAACAGCAACAGTAAAGGCGATGACAATAAGAATTCTGGCGATGCGTCGGCGCCGACCGAAGGCCATAATGAAGCCACTGGGCCTGCGGGCACAACGAATTAATCTCAGGAGAATCGAATTATGCTTAAGCGTTTAATGATGGTGGCTTTGCTGGTGATTGCACCGCTGAGCACCGCCATTGCAGCCGATCAGACCAACCCTTACAAGTTGATGAATGAAGCGGCGCAGAAAACCTTCGACCGCCTGAAAAACGAACAGCCGAAAATCCGTTCTAATCCGGACTATCTGCGTGACGTGGTTGACCAGGAACTGCTGCCGTATGTGCAGGTGAAATATGCTGGCGCGCTGGTGTTGGGGCGTTACTACAAAGAAGCCACTCCGGCTCAGCGTGAAGCCTACTTCGCCGCGTTTCGTGAATACCTGAAACAGGCCTACGGCCAGGCGCTGGCGATGTATCACGGTCAGACGTATCAGATTGCTCCGGAACAACCGTTGGGTGATGCGAGCATCGTTCCGATCCGTGTAACCATCCTCGATCCCAACGGCCGTCCTCCGGTGCGTCTGGACTTCCAGTGGCGTAAAAACACTCAGACGGGTCACTGGCAGGCCTATGACATGATCGCCGAAGGCGTCAGCATGATCACTACCAAACAGAACGAGTGGAGCGATCTGCTGCGTACTAAAGGGATCGATGGACTGACGGCGCAACTGAAATCTATCGCGCAGCAAAAAATCACGCTGGAAGAGAAGAAGTAATGACTCAGTCACTCAACTGGACGCGTGACGGTGACAAGCTGGCGCTGGTGGGAGAACTGGACCAGGATGTGCTTAATCCTTTGTGGGATGCGCGCATTGAAGCAATGACCGGTGTCACCTGCATCGACCTCAGTCAGGTTTCCCGAGTGGATACGGGGGGACTGGCGCTGCTGGTCCATCTCATCAGTCTGGCGAAACAGCAGGGCAACAACGTGTCGTTGTCGGGGGTGAATGACAAAGTCTTTACCCTGGCGGAACTCTATAATCTGCCTGCTGACGTGCTTCCGCGTCAGTAATATCAGTACGTTATTATCTACAGCCTCGCTGGATTGACCCGCGAGGCTTTTTGCTTATTTATGACAGCGCAACTTTGCTCTAAGATGTTGGGCTGTATTCACAATCTGACGAATGAAGAGCCCATGGAAAATAATGAAATTCAGAGCGTGCTGATGAACGCACTCTCCCTCCAGGAAGTCCACGTCTCTGGCGATGGCAGTCACTTTCAGGTTATTGCCGTGGGTGAGATGTTTGACGGCATGAGCCGGGTGAAGAAGCAGCAGTCGGTCTATGCGCCGCTGATGGAGTACATTGCGGACAATCGCATTCATGCCCTGTCGATCAAAGCGTATACCCCCGCAGAATGGGCGCGCGATCGCAAACTAAACGGTTTTTGAGTTACGGGTGTCACACCGGTAACGACGATGAATTTTAACTGAGAACAACATCATGGATAAATTTCGTGTACAAGGGCCAACCCGGCTCGAGGGCGAAGTCACAATTTCTGGCGCGAAAAACGCCGCTCTGCCGATCCTTTTCGCGGCGTTGCTGGCGGAAGAGCCGGTAGAGATCCAGAACGTCCCGAAACTGAAGGACGTTGATACCTCGATGAAACTGCTGAGTCAGCTTGGCGCCAAAGTGGAACGCAATGGCTCCGTGCACATCGATGCCCGCGACGTTAATGTTTTCTGCGCACCGTATGACCTGGTAAAAACCATGCGCGCATCAATTTGGGCGCTGGGACCGTTGGTGGCCCGTTTTGGTCAGGGCCAGGTTTCTTTGCCTGGCGGTTGCACGATCGGCGCACGTCCGGTTGACTTGCATATCACCGGTCTGGAGCAACTGGGTGCCACGATCACGCTGGAAGAAGGCTATGTGAAAGCCTCCGTGGATGGTCGTCTGAAAGGCGCGCATATCGTCATGGATAAAGTCAGCGTTGGCGCAACGGTCACCATCATGTGTGCTGCCACGCTGGCGGAAGGCACCACCATCATTGAAAACGCCGCACGTGAACCAGAAATTGTCGACACGGCCAACTTCCTGATTGCGCTGGGAGCGAAAATTTCCGGCCAGGGTACCGATCGTATCACCATCGAAGGCGTAGAACGTCTGGGCGGTGGTGTCTATCGCGTATTGCCGGACCGTATCGAAACCGGGACTTTCCTGGTCGCAGCGGCAATTTCTCGCGGCAAAATCCTCTGTCGTAACGCGCAGCCGGATACGCTGGACGCGGTACTGGCGAAACTGCGCGATGCCGGCGCGGATATCGAAGTGGGTGAAGACTGGATTAGCCTCGACATGCACGGTAAACGTCCGAAAGCTGTCAACGTGCGCACCGCACCGCACCCGGCATTCCCGACGGACATGCAGGCCCAGTTCACGCTGCTGAACCTGGTAGCGGAAGGGACCGGATTCATTACGGAAACCGTGTTTGAAAACCGCTTTATGCACGTGCCTGAGCTGAGCCGTATGGGCGCTCATGCCGAAATCGAAAGCAATACCGTGATTTGTCACGGTGTGGATAAGCTCTCCGGTGCGCAGGTGATGGCGACGGATCTGCGTGCGTCGGCTAGTCTGGTGCTGGCGGGATGTATTGCAGAAGGGACGACGGTCGTGGATCGTATTTATCATATCGATCGCGGATACGAGCGTATCGAAGATAAACTGCGCGCCCTGGGTGCCAATATCGAGCGCGTGAAAGCCGAATAAGCGTCAATGAAATCAGTAGCCCCATTGCCAATGGCTGGGGCTACTGCTTTGTGCCTTACTCTACATCCTGCTTGTCACGACGTGACGCCCGCATCATGCGCGTTCTGTCGATAAACGCATGAGTTTTTGCGTCATGGTATCGTGAAGGCCAGATCACCCAGGGATCCGTTCCGAGCGCTTTCGCAATGATCAGCTCGCCTTTCGGCCATGGTCGGGTTAAGGCGTTTGCCAGCGTGGAGGAACTTAATCCGTTTCTGCGTGACTCGGCAGCCATTGATGTCCCTCTTTTACGTAATCCAGCAATGATATCTGCCGGATGCCAGTCAATGAGTTTGCTCTCCATTTATCCCCTCGTTTATGGTCATTCATCGTTGATTTGCACCATCAATTTGCAGAAGACACTATACTCCCAGAGAATTGTTGTTCTAATATGTTCAAGTAAAGAGTTTGAATATTCAGAATTTATTAAGAGTTATTGCTTTGCTTGCAGCGGAATAGAGAGGTTTGGTGGGTTTTATTAGATCTTTTATGAATCATCCCGCGCAGAGTGGCGGGATGATTCCATCGTTATTAGCGATCGCGCTGGACGGCGATATGCGCCAGGCCGATCAACGCTTCGCGCCATTGGGAATCCGGCAGCACCTGCAGCGCGGCGATGGCTTTGTCAGCCTCTTCTTCCGCACGCTGACGTGTCCATTCCAGTGAGCCGCAGGCGTTCATCGCTTCCAGCACGGGCTCCAGGAGGTGTCGGCCATTGCCTTGCTCGATCGCATGGCGAATCATTTGTGCCTGCTCTGGCGTGCCGTTACGCATCGCATGTAGCAGCGGTAACGTCGGTTTGCCTTCGTTCAGGTCATCACCGACATTTTTACCGAGCTGTTCGCCGTCGGCGTTATAGTCCAGCAGATCGTCAATCAACTGGAATGCAGTGCCCAGATAGCGACCATAGTCCTGCAGTCCTTTTTCCTCGGCTTCACTACAGCCCGCGAGGAGACCGGAACACTGCGCTGCCGCTTCAAACAGACGCGCTGTTTTACTGTAGATCACCCGCATATAGCTGTCTTCCGTAATATCCGGGTCGTTAACGTTCATTAACTGCAGGACTTCACCTTCAGCAATGACGTTTACGGCTTCAGACATCACCCCCAGCACTTTCAGGGAGCCGAGGCTGGTCATCATCTGGAAAGCTCGGGTATAGATAAAATCGCCAACCAGCACGCTGGCGGCATTACCAAACGCAGCGTTCGCCGTGGCTTTACCCCGGCGCATATCGGATTCATCCACTACATCGTCATGAAGCAGGGTGGCGGTGTGGATAAATTCGATCAATGCCGCAATCGTGACATGGGCATTTCCCTGATAGCCAACGGCGCGCGCCGCGAGGACGGCAATCATCGGGCGAATGCGTTTACCGCCACCGCTCACAATGTAATAGCCTAACTGATTGATCAGTTGGACGTCGGAATTAAGCTGTTCAAGGATTGTCGCATTGACACCCGCCATATCTTGCGCGGTTAACTCGTTGATTTTTTCTAAATTCATCGCAAAAGCCGGGCTTTTCGCCCCGTTTACCTCATCATGCGGCAAGGTAACTTAGGGTTTAGGGTTAGAAATATATGCTGATTGTACTGAAAAAACGCCGCAGATAAACGTTACCGTACACGTTGTGTTTTTTTTCTTCATGTATTGACTGTAGCACTTGTCAAAGGCTCACGTTTTGCGTAATATTCGCGCCCTATTGTGAATATTTATAGCGCACTCTGAATCATTGAAAAGGTGTGCGCGGAAGCGGAGTTTTTTATGTACGCGGTTTTCCAAAGTGGTGGTAAACAACACCGAGTAAGCGAAGGTCAGACCGTTCGCCTGGAAAAGCTGGACATCGCAACTGGCGAATCTGTTGAATTCGCTGAAGTTCTGATGATCGCAAACGGTGAAGAAGTCAAAATCGGCGTTCCTTTCGTTGATGGCGGCGTTATCAAAGCTGAAGTTGTTGCTCACGGTCGTGGCGAGAAAGTTAAAATCGTTAAGTTTCGTCGTCGTAAACACTATCGTAAGCAGCAGGGCCATCGTCAGTGGTTCACTGATGTGAAAATTACTGGCATCAGCGCCTAAGACCTGAGGAGAGATTTAAATGGCACATAAAAAGGCTGGCGGCTCAACTCGTAACGGTCGCGATTCAGAAGCTAAACGCCTGGGCGTTAAGCGTTTCGGTGGCGAATCCGTTCTGGCGGGTAGCATCATCGTTCGTCAACGTGGTACCAAGTTCCACGCTGGCACTAACGTAGGTTGCGGTCGTGACCACACTCTGTTTGCTAAAGCAGACGGTAAAGTGAAATTTGAAGTTAAAGGCCCGAACAACCGTAAATACATCAGCATCGTTGCTGAGTAAGTTTTTCGTGGTCCGGTAACGGATAAAAGCCCCGCACCCTGTTGCGGGGCTTTTTACATTCGACGACCGGTAAATATGCTCGTGAAACCGCTTTGCACCGGATAACGAGCCCTTGCAGGGAAACGGGCATGAAGCAGCAGGCTGGCATTGGTATTCTTTTGGCGCTCACAACGGCGGTATGTTGGGGGGCTTTGCCAATTGCTATGAAGCAGGTGCTGGAGGTGATGGAGCCTCCTACCATCGTTTTTTACCGTTTTTTAATCGCCAGTATTGGCCTCGGGGCGATTCTGGCCGCGAAGCGTAAGCTTCCGCCGCTGCGAATTTTTCGCAAAGCGCGCTGGCTGGTTCTGCTGGCAATTGCTACCGGTGGGCTCTTTGGCAACTTCATCCTGTTCAGCTCTTCCCTGCAGTATTTAAGCCCAACGGCTTCGCAGGTGATCGGCCAACTGTCGCCAGTGGGCATGATGGTCGCGAGCGTATTTATCCTTAAAGAGAAAATGCGCGGTACGCAGATTGTCGGCGCGATAATGCTGTTGTGCGGACTGGTGATGTTCTTCAACACCAGTCTGATCGAAATTTTTACCAGGCTGACCGATTACACCTGGGGCGTCATTTTTGGCGTCGGTGCGGCTACGGTCTGGGTAAGTTATGGTGTTGCGCAAAAGGTGTTATTGCGGCGTCTGGCATCACCGCAGATTCTGTTTTTACTGTACACTTTATGTACGATAGCGCTATTGCCGCTGGCGAAGCCCGGTGTGATAGCCCAGCTCAGTGACTGGCAGCTTGCCTGTTTAATTTTCTGTGGGCTGAATACACTGGTAGGATATGGCGCCCTGGCGGAAGCGATGGCGCGTTGGCAGGCAGCGCAGGTGAGCGCATTAATCACGCTCACCCCGCTGTTTACGCTGTTATTTTCAGATCTTTTATCTATGGCCTGGCCCGATTTCTTCGCCAGACCGATGTTAAACCTTCTCGGTTATCTCGGTGCGTTTGTCGTGGTTGCGGGCGCGATGTACTCCGCCATTGGTCATCGTATTTGGGGCGGATTACGTAAGCATGAATCGGTGGTATCGCAGCCCCGCTCAGGCGAATGATTTACGGAGAGTAAAATGAAGTTTGTTGATGAAGCAACGATTCTGGTCGTTGCAGGCGATGGCGGCAATGGTTGCGTAAGCTTCCGCCGTGAGAAATACATCCCGAAAGGCGGCCCGGACGGTGGCGATGGCGGTGATGGTGGCGACGTCTGGATGGAAGCCGACGAAAACCTGAACACCCTGATCGATTACCGTTTTGAGAAATCTTTCCGCGCAGAACGAGGCCAGAATGGCGCCAGCCGTGACTGTACCGGTAAACGCGGGAAAGATGTCACGATTAAAGTGCCGGTAGGTACGCGTGTGATCGATCAGGGCACGGGCGAAACCATGGGCGACATGACTAAGCACGGTCAGCGTCTGATGGTCGCAAAAGGCGGCTGGCACGGTCTGGGTAACACCCGTTTCAAATCTTCCGTCAACCGTACGCCACGTCAGAAAACGATGGGGACGCCGGGTGACAAGCGTGATCTGCTGCTGGAGCTGATGCTGCTGGCGGATGTGGGCATGCTGGGGATGCCAAATGCCGGTAAATCGACCTTTATCCGTGCGGTCTCTGCGGCGAAGCCTAAAGTGGCGGATTATCCGTTTACCACGCTGGTGCCGAGCCTCGGTGTTGTCCGTATGGATAACGAGAAGAGCTTCGTGGTGGCGGACATTCCGGGGCTGATTGAAGGCGCTGCGGAAGGTGCCGGTCTGGGTATCCGCTTCCTGAAACACCTTGAGCGTTGCCGCGTACTGCTGCATCTCATTGACATCGATCCTATCGACGGTTCCGATCCGGTTGAGAATGCGCGCATCATCATCGGCGAGCTGGAAAAATACAGTCAGGATCTGGCAGCAAAACCGCGCTGGTTAGTGTTCAACAAGATCGATTTGCTGGACAAAGCCGAAGCGGAAGAGAAAGCCAAAGCTATCGCGCAGGCGCTGGGCTGGGAAGATAAATACTATCTGATCTCTGCCGCCAGCCAACTGGGCGTGAAAGATCTCTGCTGGGATGTGATGACCTTTATCATTGAGAACCCGATTACTCAGGCGGAAGAAGCGAAGCAGCCAGAGAAAGTCGAGTTCATGTGGGATGATTATCATCGCCAGCAAATCGCTGAAGTGGAAGAAGAAGCGGAAGACGACTGGGATGACGACTGGGACGAAGACGACGAAGAAGGCGTCGAGTTCATCTATAAGCGTTAATCTCAGGAAAACCCCGGACATGTTGCCGGGGTTTTTGTTTTTGCGGACTCAGTTATTCTGATAGATATCTTTGTACAATCGGCTTTCAAAGCGAACCAGAGGAATGCGGCGGTTACGTTGATCGGCAGGTTCTACCGCATAACCCGACAGATATTGTACAAACGCCATCCGTTGCCCGCTGGCGGTGGTAATAAAGCCCGCCAGGTTGTACACCCCTTGCAATGATCCCGTTTTCGCTGAGACCTTACCATCGACGCCCGCCTGATGCAGACCCGCACGGTACTGCAGAGAGCCGTCATAGCCCGCCAGCGGCAGCATTGAGATGAAATTCAGCTCGTTGTCATGCTGCGCGATGTATTGCAGAACCTGCATCATGGTGGCAGGGGCGATCAGGTTATGGCGCGACAGGCCGGAGCCATCGGCAATAATCGTGTTGCCAATATCGACTCCGGCTTGTTGACGCAGGATCTGCCGCACAGCATCGGAGCCCGCACGCCACGTTCCCGGTACATTAAACCGTGCGTGACCAATCATTCGGAAGACGGTGTCGGCAATCATGTTGTCCGACTTTTTCAGCATAATCTTAAGCAGATCGTGCAGCGGCGCAGACTGCTTACTGGCCACAATGGTGCCTGGCTCATTGACCTGTGTCTGGCGTAATAAGGTTCCGCTGTAGGTGATACCGGCCTGTTTGAGTTCATCTTTCAGGATCGCCCCGGCATAGCTGGCGCCGTCCTGAATGGCAAATGCCAGCGGCAGAGGGTCGGCACGCTGCGGCAGACACCCGGTCAATGTGAAGCGGTTTAAATCGCCCGGAACCACGTCCAGTTCACAATATTGCGCCTCCGCAGAGCCGCGTGGGAGTGTGCGAACCTGGCTGAACATGGTGACCGGGTAGTAAGATGCTACGCGAATATAGGCCAAATCGTTCGCTTTTTGCGCGCTGTAGAGCGAAATCGAGAAGCAGTTTCGATCGACAATGGCGGCCGCAGGCGGCGCGCTGAAGCACTGGGTCATGTCGTTCCAGGGCCATCCCGGTGCTTTATCGTGACTGGCAAAAACAGAGGTATCAATCAGGACGTTTCCGGTGATTTGCGTGACGCCTGCTTTTTTCAGGTTCGCCACCATATTCCGAATATCCTGCCTTTTTAGCGTCGGATCGGCACCAAATCGCGCCACTAAATCACCTTTGAGAACGCCCGCATCAACGCTGCCTTTGGTCTCCAGCGTGGTCGTAAAGCGGAAGTCAGGGCCAAGCTGAATTAAGGCCGCCAGCGCGGTAATCACTTTCTGCGTACTGGCAGGAAGTGCCATTTGCTGACTATGATAATCAATTGCGGGAGTCGGGGCGCCGACCTTCTGGACCATGAGGGCAAGGTTGGCTCCGGCAGGGAGCTGGTTGATGTACTCGTCAACGTTCGCGGCCTGGACGCTGAACGCTACACTGGTGGTCAATCCGATGATAAATCTGGAAAATCGCATAATCTCGCGCTAACAACCTGGAAACAAGCCGACATACTACGGCGCAATGCCCTGGAAAGTAAACGATGACCCATAGGGAACTCCAGGGTAAAATGAGTATCAAATTAAGAATTGTAGCTGACCTGGACCTTGCGTCCGGGTCGGTATTTTTTTGCTTCTGGTCCGGGTATGACGCCATACCGGGGCAGGCTTAACAGCCGGGGCACAGCAATCGCCCCCTACAGGAATGTTCAAGAGGTATAACAAATGCAAGCGATTCCGATGACCTTACGTGGTGCAGAAAAATTACGCGAAGAGCTGGATTTTCTGAAATCTGTGCGCCGCCCTGAAATTATCGCCTCTATTGCCGAAGCGCGTGAGCATGGCGATCTGAAAGAGAATGCGGAATATCATGCGGCGCGTGAACAGCAGGGGTTCTGTGAAGGTCGTATCAAAGACATCGAAGCGAAGTTGTCGAATGCTCAGGTCATCGATGTCACCAAAATGCCGAATAACGGTCGCGTTGTCTTTGGCGCGACGGTCACCGTTCTGAACCTTGATAATGACGAAGAGCAGACCTGGCGTATCGTGGGCGATGACGAAGCGGACTTCAAACAGAACCTGATTTCCGTCAATTCGCCGATTGCACGCGGCCTGATTGGCAAAGAACAGGATGACGTCGTGGTGATCAAAACGCCAGGCGGCGAAGTCGAATATGAAATCACTAAGGTAGAATACCTGTAAGTGCTCAAGATGTTGATGTATTGTAAAGAAAGGAAAAAGGCCGCATAGCGGCCTTTTATCAACGAAGAGAGCGTGGCATTTTGCTCTCCTGCTTGCGGGAAATCCCTCGTTTTACACAGGTTTTGTGTTCGACTTTAGGATATTCTTAGCGTGGCAGCGAGATTTTGCGTTCTTTACTCGGGCGATAAAGCACCAGCATTTTACCGATGACCTGTACATTACAGGCGCCGGTTTCGCGCACGATAGCGTCCACGATCAAGGTTTTTGTTTCGCGATCTTCAGACGCGACTTTCACCTTGATGAGTTCATGGTGCTCTAACGCTTGTTCAATCTCGGCCAGTACCCCTTCGGTCAAACCATTATTGCCAAGCATAACGACCGGCTTGAGCGGATGCGCCAGACCTTTCAGGTGCTGTTTTTGTTTAGTACTCAGATTCATCGTATATTTTTGCTTACGTTGGGATTGAAAACGGGTCATTCTACCGCCATCTCCCATATATCGCCAAATAGTGCGTGGAAATTTACGCCGTATGGCAACGATGTTCTGCCCCGATGGGAAAGTTAAATGACAGGTAAGAAGCGTTCTGCCAGCTCGAGTCGCTGGCTTCAGGAACACTTTAGCGATAAATATGTTCAAGAGGCACAGAAAAAGGGGTTGCGTTCCCGTGCCTGGTTTAAACTTGATGAAATACAGCAAAGTGACAAACTTTTTAAGCCGGGGATGACGGTAGTCGATCTCGGTGCTGCGCCAGGAGGCTGGTCACAGTATGTGGTCTCGCAGATTGGCGGCAAAGGCCGTATCATCGCTTGTGATCTTTTACCTATGGATCCTATCGTTGGTGTGGACTTTCTTCAGGGCGATTTTCGTGATGAACTTGTCATGAAAGCGCTGCTGGAACGCGTGGGTGACAGTAAAGTCCAGGTTGTCATGTCAGATATGGCACCAAACATGAGCGGAACACCAGCGGTGGATATCCCCCGTGCCATGTATCTGGTGGAACTGGCGTTAGAAATGTGTCGTGATGTGCTAGCGCCGGGTGGCAGTTTTGTAGTGAAGGTGTTCCAGGGCGAAGGTTTCGATGAGTACCTAAGGGAAATTCGCTCCCTGTTTACGAAGGTGAAAGTTCGTAAACCGGACTCTTCTCGCGCACGTTCGCGTGAAGTGTATATTGTAGCGACCGGGCGTAAACCATAACTGGTCGATTTCAGACGAAAGTTTGAAAGACGCTGGATATAGAGTATCCTGACGCTGTTTTTAACACAGTTGTAATAAGAGGTTAATCCCTTGAGTGACATGGCGAAAAACCTAATACTCTGGCTGGTCATTGCCGTTGTGCTGATGTCAGTATTCCAGAGCTTTGGGCCCAGCGAGTCTAATGGCCGTAAGGTGGATTACTCTACCTTCCTGCAAGAGGTCAACAATGACCAGGTTCGTGAAGCACGTATCAACGGACGTGAGATCAACGTTACCAAGAAAGATAGTAACCGTTACACGACCTACATTCCGGTAAGCGATCCGAAGCTGCTTGATAACCTGCTGACTAAGAACGTCAAGGTTGTGGGTGAACCACCAGAAGAACCGAGCCTGTTGGCTTCCATCTTCATTTCCTGGTTCCCAATGCTGCTGTTGATCGGCGTCTGGATCTTCTTTATGCGTCAGATGCAGGGCGGCGGTGGCAAAGGTGCCATGTCGTTCGGTAAGAGCAAAGCGCGCATGCTGACGGAAGATCAGATCAAAACCACGTTTGCCGACGTCGCAGGTTGTGACGAAGCGAAAGAAGAGGTAGCGGAACTGGTTGAATACCTGCGCGAGCCGAGCCGCTTCCAGAAACTGGGCGGTAAAATCCCGAAAGGCGTCCTGATGGTCGGTCCTCCGGGTACCGGTAAAACCTTGCTGGCGAAAGCCATTGCAGGTGAAGCGAAGGTTCCATTCTTTACGATTTCAGGTTCTGACTTCGTGGAAATGTTCGTCGGTGTTGGTGCATCTCGTGTGCGTGACATGTTCGAACAGGCCAAGAAAGCAGCACCGTGCATTATCTTCATCGATGAAATCGATGCCGTAGGTCGCCAGCGTGGCGCAGGTCTGGGTGGCGGTCACGATGAACGTGAACAGACTCTGAACCAGATGCTGGTTGAGATGGATGGTTTCGAAGGTAACGAAGGCATCATCGTTATTGCAGCCACTAACCGGCCGGACGTTCTTGACCCAGCACTGCTGCGTCCTGGCCGTTTCGACCGTCAGGTTGTGGTCGGCTTGCCGGATGTGCGTGGTCGTGAACAAATCCTGAAAGTACATATGCGTCGCGTACCGCTGGCGCCGGATATCGACGCGGCAATCATTGCCCGTGGTACGCCGGGCTTCTCCGGTGCGGACCTGGCGAACCTGGTGAACGAAGCGGCACTGTTTGCTGCTCGTGGCAACAAGCGCGTCGTGTCGATGGTTGAGTTCGAGAAAGCGAAAGACAAAATCATGATGGGTGCGGAACGTCGCTCCATGGTGATGACGGAAGCGCAGAAAGAATCAACCGCGTACCACGAAGCAGGCCATGCGATTATTGGTCGCCTGGTACCGGAACACGATCCGGTGCATAAAGTGACGATTATCCCGCGCGGTCGTGCGCTGGGTGTGACCTTCTTCCTGCCTGAAGGCGACGCGATCAGCGCCAGCCGCCAGAAGCTGGAAAGTCAGATTTCCACGCTGTACGGCGGTCGTCTGGCAGAAGAGATCATCTACGGTGTTGAACATGTTTCTACCGGTGCGTCGAACGACATTAAAGTGGCCACTAACCTGGCGCGTAACATGGTGACCCAGTGGGGCTTCTCCGACAAACTCGGTCCGCTGCTGTATGCGGAAGAAGAGGGCGAAGTATTCCTCGGTCGTAGCGTTG
This sequence comes from Citrobacter sp. CtB7.12, assembly GCF_001297795.1. Classification (NCBI taxonomy): domain Bacteria; kingdom Pseudomonadati; phylum Pseudomonadota; class Gammaproteobacteria; order Enterobacterales; family Enterobacteriaceae; genus Citrobacter; species Citrobacter sp. CtB7.12. The sequence goes on from NZ_LIFT01000011.1 coordinate 94,278, forward strand.
CAAAAGCGAAACATATGTCCGATGAAACCGCGCGTATCATCGACCAGGAAGTGAAAGCACTGATTGAGCGTAACTACAATCGTGCGCGCCAGCTCCTGAATGACAACATGGACATCCTGCACGCCATGAAAGATGCGCTCATGAAATATGAGACCATCGATGCGCCGCAGATTGATGACCTGATGGCTCGCCGCGATGTTCGCCCGCCAGCTGGCTGGGAAGAACCGGGCTCTAACAATTCTGACAACAATGGCACGCCTCGTGCGCCGCGCCCGGTTGATGAACCGCGCACGCCGAACCCAGGTAATACCATGTCAGAGCAGTTAGGCGACAAATAAGTTACCGTTGTTGATGACTGCGTTTAATTGAAAACCCTGGGGCTTGCTCCGGGGTTTTTTCTTATCAATTTATACCAGGGATAACACCATGAAACTCTATGCCCAGGGCACTTCACTGGATCTCAGCCATCCTCATGTGATGGGGATCCTTAACGTCACGCCAGACTCTTTCTCGGATGGTGGAACGCACAACACGCTGATTGAGGCAGTGAAACATGCCAATCTGATGATTAATGCCGGGGCGACTATCATTGATGTCGGCGGTGAGTCTACGCGCCCCGGTGCGGCGGATGTGAGTGTGGAAGAGGAACTGGCGCGTGTTATCCCGGTGGTTGAGGCGATTGCCCAACGTTTTGAAGTCTGGATTTCTGTTGATACCTCAAAGCCTGAAGTGATCCGCGAATCGGCAAGAGTCGGTGCTCACATCATTAACGATATTCGCTCGCTCTCTGAACCCGGCGCGCTGGAGGCGGCGGCAGAAACCGGTTTACCGGTTTGTCTGATGCATATGCAGGGACAGCCGAAGACCATGCAGGAAGCGCCCAAATATGAGGACGTGTTTGCGGAGGTAAATCGCTACTTTATTGAGCAAATAGCACGTTGTGAAAGGGCAGGCATCGCAAAAGAGAAATTGTTGCTCGACCCGGGATTCGGTTTCGGTAAAAATCTCTCCCATAACTATACATTACTGGCGCGACTGGCTGAATTTCACCATTTTAACCTGCCGCTGCTGGTGGGAATGTCACGTAAATCGATGGTGGGCCAACTGCTCAATGTGGGCCCATCAGAGCGTCTGAGCGGTAGCCTTGCCTGTGCGGTCATTGCTGCTATGCAGGGGGCGCAGATCATTCGTGTCCATGACGTCAAAGAAACCGTAGAAGCGATGCGTGTGGTGGAAGCCACATTGTCCGCAAAGGAAAACAAACGCTATGAGTAACCGTAAATATTTTGGCACTGATGGGATCCGGGGCCGTGTGGGCGATGCGCCGATTACGCCTGATTTTGTACTGAAGTTGGGCTGGGCGGCCGGTAAAGTCCTGGCGCGCCACGGCTCGCGTAAAATCATCATCGGCAAAGATACCCGTATTTCCGGTTACATGCTGGAGTCAGCACTTGAAGCGGGTCTGGCGGCAGCAGGGTTGTCCGCCTCGTTTACGGGCCCAATGCCGACGCCTGCAGTTGCTTACCTGACGCGTACTTTCCGCGCCGAAGCCGGGATTGTGATCTCCGCATCGCATAACCCGTTCTATGACAACGGTATTAAATTCTTCTCCATCGACGGTACCAAACTACCCGACGCCGTCGAAGAAGCCATTGAAGCGGAGATGGAAAAAGAGATCACCTGTGTGGACTCCGCTGAGCTCGGTAAAGCCAGCCGCATCGTTGATGCAGCAGGGCGCTACATTGAATTTTGCAAAGGCACCTTTCCGAACGAGTTAAGCCTGAACGAACTTAAAATTGTGGTGGATTGCGCTAACGGGGCAACCTACCACATTGCGCCTAACGTGCTGCGTGAACTGGGTGCGAAAGTGATTACCATTGGCTGTGAGCCCAATGGCGTGAATATTAACGAAGAAGTCGGTGCCACCGATGTGCGTGCCTTGCAGGCCCGCGTGCTCGCGGAAAAAGCCGATCTGGGTATCGCGCTGGATGGCGACGGTGACCGCGTGATCATGGTTGACCATGAAGGCAATAAAGTCGATGGCGATCAGATCATGTATATCATCGCCCGTGAAGCCCTGCGTCAGGGACAACTGCGCGGTGGCGCGGTCGGGACGCTGATGAGCAATATGGGGCTGGAACTGGCGCTCAAGCAACTCGGCATTCCGTTTACCCGTGCGAAAGTCGGTGACCGCTACGTGCTGGAAAAAATGCAGGAAAAAGGCTGGCGTATCGGGGCGGAAAACTCTGGTCACGTCATTCTGCTGGATAAAACCACCACCGGTGACGGCATTGTTGCCGGTTTGCAGGTAGTAGCGGCGATGGTGCGTAACCACATGAGCCTTCACGATCTCTGCAGCGGCATGAAAATGTTCCCGCAGATCCTGGTAAATGTGCGTTACACCGCCGGTAGCGGCGATCCGCTGGAAAATGATACGGTGAAAGCCGTGACTGCGGACGTAGAATCTGCGCTGGGAAGTCGTGGACGTGTATTGCTGCGTAAATCGGGCACTGAGCCGTTAATCCGCGTGATGGTTGAAGGCGAAGATGAAGCCCAGGTGACCGAGTTTGCCCATCGCATTGCGGATGCGGTTAAAGCGGTGTAATACAGACTTAACTGCATAAAAAGGCGGCATTTGCTGCCTTTTTATTAAAGGGAAACCCGGCTTTTGCTGTTTTTTTCCGCAGTTGATACAATGCACTAAAATTGCCCTTGCGAAGGTCATTCGCTTTGGTTAGTATTCACACCCGCTTCAGTGGGAAACAGTAAAATATCCCGCTTTATTGGTTAGAAGCAATTGGTATGCGGCAACTCCGCAAGGAACAGGTTGATTATGTACGAAGCTCTTTTGGTAGTTTTCCTTATTGTGGCAATTGCCCTTGTGGGCTTGATCATGCTGCAGCAAGGTAAAGGCGCTGATATGGGAGCCTCCTTCGGAGCAGGCGCTTCCGCTACGCTGTTTGGTTCAAGTGGTTCTGGTAACTTCATGACCCGTATGACGGCTGTGCTGGCGACGTTGTTCTTTATCATCAGTCTGGTGCTGGGCAATATCAACAGCAACAAAACCAATAAAGGAAGTGAGTGGGAAAATCTGAGCGCGCCGGCGAAAACTGAACAGCCTCAGCCAACTGCTCCGGCTAAGCCGACCAGCGATATCCCACAGTAAGATTTCTGTGCCGAGGTGGTGGAATTGGTAGACACGCTACCTTGAGGTGGTAGTGCCCAATAGGGCTTACGGGTTCAAGTCCCGTCCTCGGTACCAATATTCAAGCAATGGACGTCAATAGACGTCCATTGTCGTATCTGAAGCCTGCGTAATGCTGATGTCCTTCCTCATTTTTACCCGCTCCTTTGATAACCCAGAATGCATCCACGGCGATCTTACTGCTGGCTGGCGCATCAGGATGCGGATAAAAAGAACCCGGGACTAGCCCGGGCAGATATTGTCGATTAGGTTGGAGTTATTTGATAACCGTACCCTGAAAAGTCAGTCAGGAGAACATCGATACGGCTTCTCTGTGCGGACTGAGACTGTTTCCAGAATACGGTCGCTTCAGTGCGTTATCATCGACTCAAAAATGGTACTTAATACCGATATTTGCCGAGGTATCACTGTAGCTCTTCGTTCCAACCTGATGTGCAAGGTTTGTCCAGAGAGTGAGGGTGTCCGTCACCTGACCCTCAAGACCCAGTTTCACTTCCCCGACATTGCGACTTCCAGCTTGTTCAACCCTGACGTTGTCCAGCGTGGCATTGACATTCCGGGTGTTGTGCAGCCAATTGACCTCACCGTAAACGGTAAACTGCTTACCCCTGGTTTGCGCATTCAGCGTGTCGTACGAAAGATTCAGACCAAGACGTGTTTGGGTGCCGGCGCTACCGTCAACTCGCGTACCGTTCACTTCCTGATGAGGATCGGCTTTAATGCCACTCCAGATGACCTGTGCCTGCGGGGTGATGAAAAGCGAGCCATTAGCGCTCTGGTGCAGCGGTTGACGATAGCCACTCTCCAGTGAACCGCTCAGACCACTGATGTTATAACTTTCGCTCGCCACTCCATCGCCATTCACCGATGCGCGAAACGCACTGTATTGCAACCAGCTATCGATATACAGGCCGTTGCGGGACTCTGAATTTTGATACCAGGTGGCGTAAGTGCCCACGCTGTAGCCATGGAGGCTATTTTTGGCGTCATAATGTGTTTTTGTGGATTGCGTATTCCCGCGGCTGTAGCCATAACCCGCCATGATGCCTACACCGAGTCTATCCTGTTCGCTGAATTGACCACTCCACAGTTCACCGCCTCCCTGAATGACATAGCTGTTTCCGCGCATCTGCAACTGACCGCTGCCGTCTTGTGATTTACTACGGAACGCCTGTTGCCGTAACCATATACTGGAATCTTGTGCCCGACCTTCACGATCTTTCAGGGTATGGCTGAAAAGACGATTTGCCGCTGCCATGTTGGCGAGATAGGCCCCGGCTTCCGGGCGATAAATTTGCGGTTTCTGCTCGGTTTCCGCAGCGGGCGATGAAGGTGCAACTGGCGTGTCATTGCCCGGTATTTCTGGTGATTCTGGTTCTTCAGGATCGTTGACCGGTATTTCCGGTTCCACAGGGTCCTCTGGCTCTGGTTCTGGAGCCAGTGCAGAGCGCAAATACCAGTCACCCTCATCCTGATGCAGGAAATATTCGTATGCCCCGGCCAGAGCGCGATTTTCAAGCGTAAACAGGCCATCTGATTGCCCGCCCACGCTTATCACTTCTATACCATCTACCGTTGTGGTGCCGGACCCATGGAAATTGTTTACATACAGTCTGGTGGTTCCGGCAGTATCACCTGTCACGACCAGTTTGTCGGTTGCTGAGCTATCATCGCCCAGCGCAGTATTCATGATTAACGTACCGCCACCCAGATAATTTCCGACAGTAATGGTTTTGAAGACGCCGTTCTCCCCAGGTGGAGTAAATGCCACTGTGCCTGTATTCGTCAGGCTCGTAATGTCGGAATCCCCTGTCACATTCCAGCGGCTGGTCTCATCCAGCGCCATACTGTATCCGCGAACAATACGACCGGTCATTGTTGATGAACCATTCAGGGCGATATTCAGCGCCGTGGCATTAGCAGAACGCGAAACCGCATCACCAAAAATGTGCGAATTGTCGTTGGCAGCGACGTTCACCACACCGGAATGGTACGCGCCGTTGTCTTCGACACTGATCGCTGTACCAGCCTCTCCGCCGCTACGTCCCGTCAGCGTCGAGCGGGTTAAATCAAGATTAAGGTCGGTATTAATCGTTCGCACTGCGTAGCCATCCCGGGTTTCAATATGGCTATCAACCATCGGTAACGCGCTGCTGGAGCTTATTGTCTGGTAGCCGACCAGCAAACCATGACTATTATTACCTGTCATGTTTATGCTGTTCTGATTGAATCTGATATCCGGGCTTCCGCCGAGAAACATCCCCGTCGAGTTATTGCCTGAAACTTGTGCTGTCAGGCTGTCAATATGGGCTGTGGCCTCATAAATATACGCACCAACACTGACGGCCGTAGAGTTATCACCTCTAAGCGTGAGTCGAATATCATTCAGGTAGGTTTTAGACCGGGTATTTTCCACACCGATACTGTCTTTACCATTCATGGTAATATCGATGTCTGTGGCGGTCAGGATTGTTGTCTGGGGTAAACCACTCCCCCTCTGGGCAGCGATAATCCCGGTTGAGCGGTATCCGTGAGATGTGATATCGATGTTATCCAGTGTCAACTCTGTATTATCTATGACTTGCGCCCCTACGCCGGAGTAACCAAACGTCTCAATGGAAGAATTGGAGAGTGAAGAGGCAACATTTGCAGTTGCATCAATATAAAGTCCATGTGATCCCAGACCGCGTGTGACAATAGTGAGATTGTTCATCGCTGCGGAGACATTTCCGTGAGTGACAGTCACGGCATTTGACTGATAACCTCTTGTTTCAATCGAGAGGTTATTTAATGTGGCTCTGGTTGCAAGATCGCTCGGGGCCAGAGCATTCGAGACGGTAATGGCTGCCGGATTCGGCGGTAATGATGAGCTTGAATCATCCCCGTTATCCAGAACAGTAATCCGACTGTTCTCAATATTCAGCGTGGCGCCGCCGGTGACCTTAATTCCTGTATCATCTAAACCGTAGCTATCTCCACGAATGGTGATATCAGAATCATTGTTTATATCCAGGTGCGAGCCGGTGCCAGTAACCTTCACGCCTCGCCCAGTGGAGACTGTACTGTTGCTGATAACCGCAGATGCACCATTACTTACTTCGCCAAGATAGGCATAACTCCATAGTGATGTATTGGCAATATTTAATAGACTTCCAGCATCCTGAGCCAAAAAAAGCCGATCGTGATAAGAGCCTGACTGTGTGGTTGAAGTCAGACTGGCTGTCGAATTCGACAATCGAATTTCCCCACCTCCATATGCTCTCAAAAGCGTATATGTCGCACCATAAAGCGTACGGTCAGCATAAATCTCCACGTTGTTACCGCTGATGATACCTCCGGTGCGGTAAGCGTCCAGAACAACAGTGGAGGCGGTATTCGTATATTGTCCACCTGGCGTTAAGGTTATTGTCTGGTTCGCGCCAGCCATAACGGTACCATCGTTGACCGCGATAGCCTTCCACGGTGCTAACGCCATCATGATCGTTATAGTAAGCATTTTTATTTTCAGACAATTATTTTCATTATAACTATACATAAGCAACATCCTTTTGCTTCTTCATTAACAATTGATTCAGATAATTACCAAATTGGTTTAATCTTCATCGTTTATGAAAAGAATATCGAGGATGACTTTTTGAGTGCAAATATAAAAATCCGAAAATCAGCGTTGAAGAACAATTTTCATTAGTTACGAGGTGAATGAAATACAGGATAAATAAATAAAAATTCGCTCAATTGGGAATAGAATAATATTATTATCAATAATCCCAGGAGTGCTTTTTTGCTGTTACATTCTGATGTGTAGAAATCCTCTACTATATCCAGCAGATATCATTAATAAGTTATGCTCCATGGGATTGCACTTATCTGGCATAGATAAAAAAGGCCGCTTTCGCGGCCTTCATTTAATTATCAAATCGTTACTTCGCTTTGTTTTCCAGGTTTTCAACCTGGGGCAAACCAGTAGCCGAAGAGGCAGAAAGCAGCCCTGACTGTGCATAGCCGAACAGCTTCTCCCGGGTATCGGTGATGTCCAGGTTACGCATGGTCAACTGCCCAATACGATCGTCCGGTGAGAACACGGAGTCACCTTTCTCCATTGTCAGACGCTCTGGCTTGTAGGTCAGGTTGTCGGACACGGTATTGAGGATCGAATAGTCGTTGCCGCGACGCAGTTCCAGCGTCACTTCACCGGTAATCTGGCTGGCGACCCAACGCTGCAGACTATCACGCAACATCAGCGCCTGAGAGTCGAACCAACGACCCTGATAGAGCAGGCGACCTAACTGACGGCCGTGGGCGTGGTACTGCTCAATGGTGTCTTCGTTGTGGATACCAGTCAGCAGACGCTCATAGGCGATATGCAGCAGCGCCATCCCAGGGGCTTCGTAAATACCGCGGCTTTTGGCTTCAATAATACGGTTTTCAATCTGGTCACTCATTCCCAGTCCGTGACGCCCGCCGATGCGGTTCGCTTCCAGCATCATTTCCACATCGTCACTGAAGGTCTTACCATTCAGCGCGACCGGATGACCCTGTTCGAAGCGAATGGTGACTTCTTCCGCGGCGATCTTCACGTTCTCATCCCAGAACTTCACGCCCATGATTGGGTTGACGATCTTAACGCTTGAGTTCAGAAACTCGAGGTCTTTGGCTTCGTGCGTCGCGCCGAGCATGTTGGAGTCCGTGGAGTAGGCCTTTTCGACGGACATTTTGTAGTCGAAACCGCAGGCGATCATAAACTCAGACATCTCATGACGACCGCCCAGTTCATCGATAAAGTCCGTATCCAGCCACGGTTTGTAGATCTGTAGTTCAGCGTTGGTCAGCAGGCCATAGCGATAGAAACGCTCGATGTCGTTTCCTTTATAGGTACTGCCGTCGCCCCAGATATTGACGCCGTCTTCTTTCATCGCTGCAACCAGCATAGTGCCGGTGACAGCACGACCCAGCGGCGTAGTATTGAAATAGGTGAGCCCGCCAGTGGTGTTATGGAATGCCCCACACTGAATCGCGGCGATACCTTCAGCAACCAGTTGTTTACGGCAGTCGATCAGTCGAGCGTTCTCTGCACCGTATTCCATTGCACGACGAGGGATCTCATCATAGTCCTCCTCGTCTGGCTGACCCAGGTTCGCAGTATATGCATATGGGACAGCCCCTTTTTGTCGCATCCACAGTAGTGCCGCGCTGGTGTCCAGGCCGCCGGAAAAAGCGATACCAATACGTTGACCTACCGGAAGATGCTTGAGAATCGTCGTCATAAAATAAAACCCTGCTTGATAGACTGATGGTGAGATCGGCTTTCTGCTCTCAGTGCATGTTTATGCAAAATAAATGAGTTTTCATTTAATCATCTTTTTACGGAGACAGGAAGAGTTTCGTGTTTATTTCCGTAAATTACGCTGATGACGGCATGTCAGGTTATGTCGTTAACAAGGTTGACACAATGGGGGGGTAATCAATATAATACGCGCAGATTTTACGTCCCGTCCTCGGTACCAAATCCCAGCAGTATTTGCATCTTTTACCCAAAACGAGTAAAATTTGCCACGTTTCAGGCGCGGGGTGGAGCAGCCTGGTAGCTCGTCGGGCTCATAACCCGAAGGTCGTCGGTTCAAATCCGGCCCCCGCAACCACTTTCCCTTAGAGTTCTTTTTCAAATATACTGTGAAGACCATGGCCTTCGTAGCTGGATTTGAAAAAAATTCTTTCGGAAGGTTCTCCAGACCGCAGTTGCGGTTATAGGGTTCAGTTATCTAAAGCCCCGATTTATCGGGGTTTTTTGTTATCTGACTACAGAATAACTGGGCTTTAGGCCCTTTTTTTATGTCTTGGGGGTGGGCTTGTCCACATTAGAGCAAAAATTAACAGAGATGATTACAGCGCCAGTTGAGGCCTTAGGTTACGAACTGGTCGGCATCGAATTTATTCGCGGTCGCACATCCACACTGCGCATCTATATTGATAGTGAAGATGGCATCAATGTTGATGATTGTGCTGATGTGAGCCACCAGGTGAGCGCAGTTCTGGACGTTGAAGATCCTATTACTGTGGCTTACAACCTGGAAGTCTCCTCACCGGGTCTCGACCGCCCAATGTTCACTGCTGAACACTATGTGCGTTTCCTGGGTGAAGAAGTTTCGCTGGTACTCCGCATGGCGGTACAGAACCGCCGTAAATGGCAGGGCGTTATCAAAGCGGTAGATGGTGAAATGATCACCGTCACAGTCGAAGGAAAAGATGAAGTGTTCGCGCTGAGTAATATCCAGAAGGCGAACCTGGTTCCCCACTTTTAACAGTCTGGATGAGGTGAAAAGCCCGCGATGAACAAAGAAATTTTGGCTGTTGTTGAAGCCGTATCCAATGAAAAGGCGCTGCCACGCGAGAAAATTTTTGAAGCGTTGGAAAGTGCGCTGGCTACAGCGACAAAGAAAAAATATGAACAAGAGATTGACGTTCGCGTAGAAATCGATCGTAAAAGCGGTGATTTTGACACTTTCCGTCGTTGGGTGATTGTTGAAGAAGTGACCCAGCCGACGAAAGAAATCACGCTGGAAGCCGCACGTTTTGAAGACGAAAGCCTGAACCTGGGCGATTACGTTGAAGATCAGATTGAATCTGTGACCTTTGACCGTATCACTACCCAGACCGCAAAACAGGTTATCGTACAGAAGGTTCGTGAAGCTGAACGCGCGATGGTTGTTGATCAGTTCCGTGAACACGAAGGTGAAATCATCACCGGCGTGGTGAAGAAAGTGAACCGCGATAATATCTCTTTGGATCTGGGCAGCAATGCTGAAGCGGTGATCCTGCGCGAAGACATGCTGCCGCGTGAAAACTTCCGCCCTGGCGACCGTATTCGTGGCGTTCTTTACTCTGTTCGCCCGGAAGCACGCGGCGCGCAACTGTTCGTGACCCGTTCCAAGCCGGAAATGCTGATTGAACTGTTCCGCATTGAAGTGCCGGAAATTGGCGAAGAAGTGATTGAAATTAAGGCCGCAGCTCGCGATCCGGGTTCCCGTGCGAAAATCGCGGTGAAAACCAACGACAAGCGTATCGACCCGGTCGGCGCGTGTGTTGGTATGCGTGGCGCACGCGTTCAGGCGGTTTCGACCGAGCTGGGCGGCGAGCGCATCGATATCGTCCTGTGGGATGATAACCCGGCGCAGTTCGTGATTAACGCTATGGCACCGGCTGACGTTGCGTCTATCGTGGTGGATGAAGATAAACACACCATGGATATCGCCGTTGAAGCCGGTAACCTGGCGCAAGCAATTGGACGTAATGGTCAGAACGTCCGCCTGGCTTCGCAATTAAGCGGTTGGGAACTCAACGTGATGACCGTTGATGACCTCCAGGCTAAACATCAGGCTGAAGCACATGCCGCGATCGATACCTTCACCAAATATCTCGATATTGATGAAGAGTTCGCCACTGTTCTGGTTGAAGAAGGGTTTGCCACTCTGGAAGAACTGGCCTACGTGCCAATGAAAGAACTGCTGGAAATCGATGGCCTTGATGAGCCGACCGTTGAAGCACTGCGCGAGCGTGCTAAAAACGCACTGACCACTCTGGCACTGGCCCAGGAAGAAAGCCTCGGTGATAACAAGCCGGCTGACGATCTGCTGAATCTGGATGGATTAGATCGCGATATGGCCTTCAAACTGGCTGCCCGTGGTGTTTGTACGCTGGAAGATCTCGCCGAACAGGGCATTGATGATCTGGCTGATATCGAAGGGTTGACCGACGAAAAAGCCGGTGAGCTGATTATGGCTGCCCGTAATATTTGCTGGTTCGGCGACGAAGCGTAATAAACTGTAGCAGGAAGGAACAGCATGACAGATGTAACCGTAAAAACGCTGGCCGCAGAGATACAGACCTCCGTGGATCGCCTGGTACAGCAATTTGCTGATGCCGGTATCCCGAAGTCTGCTGATGACTCTGTGTCCGCACAAGAAAAACAGACTTTACTGGCGCACCTGAACCGTGAAAATGGTTCTGGCCCGGATAAGCTGACGCTGCAGCGTAAAACGCGTAGCACCCTGAACATTCCAGGTACCGGTGGAAAAAGCAAATCGGTACAAATCGAAGTCCGCAAGAAGCGCACCTTTGTGAAACGTGATCCGCAAGAGGCCGAACGCCTTGCCGCGGAAGAGCAAGCGCAGCGTGAAGCGGAAGAGCAGGCCCGTCGTGAGGCAGAAGAAATGGCCAAACGCGAGGCGCAACAAAAAGCTGACCGTGAGGCCGCAGAACAAGCTAAGCGTGACGCCGCTGATAAAGCGAAACGCGAAGCTGCGGAAAAAGACAAAGTGAGCAATCAACAGACTGACGATATGACCAAAACCGCCCAGGCCGAGAAAGCCCGCCGTGAGAATGAAGCTGCAGAGCTGAAGCGTAAAGCGGAAGAAGAAGCACGCCGCAAGCTTGAAGAAGAAGCGCGCCGCGTAGCGGAAGAAGCTCGCCGTATGGCGGAAGAGAATGCAGGCGTGTGGGCTGAGCAGGAAAAAGTGGAAGAAGATAAGAGCGATTATCATGTCACCACTTCTCAGCACGCTCGCCAGGCCGAAGACGAAAACGATCGTGAAGTGGAAGGCGGTCGTGGCCGTGGCCGCAACACGAAAGCGGCGCGTCCGGCGAAGAAAGGCAACAAACACGCTGAATCCAAAGCCGACCGTGAAGAAGCGCGTGCCGCGGTTCGCGGTGGTAAAGGCGGCAAACAGCGTAAAGGTTCCGCACTGCAGCAGGGCTTCCAGAAGCCAGCGCAGGCTGTTAACCGTGACGTTGTGATTGGCGAAACCATCACCGTTGGCGATCTGGCGAACAAGATGGCGGTTAAAGGCTCTCAGGTCATCAAAGCGATGATGAAGCTGGGTGCAATGGCGACCATCAACCAGGTGATCGACCAGGAAACCGCACAGCTGGTTGCCGAGGAAATGGGCCACAAAGTTATCCTGCGTCGTGAGAACGAGCTGGAAGAAGCCGTAATGAGCGACCGTGATACGGGTGCTGCGGCTGAACCGCGCGCACCGGTGGTGACCATCATGGGTCACGTTGACCACGGTAAAACGTCTCTGCTGGACTACATTCGTTCAACGAAAGTGGCCTCTGGCGAAGCGGGCGGTATTACCCAGCACATCGGTGCTTACCACGTTGAAACCGACAACGGTATGATCACCTTCCTGGACACCCCGGGCCACGCCGCGTTTACCTCCATGCGTGCTCGTGGTGCACAGGCAACGGATATCGTGGTTCTGGTTGTTGCAGCAGACGACGGCGTGATGCCGCAGACCATCGAAGCTATCCAGCACGCGAAAGCGGCGGGTGTGCCGGTTGTGGTTGCAGTAAACAAAATCGATAAGCCGGAAGCCGATCCGGATCGCGTTAAAAACGAACTGTCCCAGTATGGCATTCTGCCGGAAGAGTGGGGCGGTGAGAGCCAGTTCGTCCACGTTTCTGCAAAAGCAGGTACTGGTATCGACGAACTGCTGGATGCGATCCTGCTGCAGGCCGAAGTTCTCGAACTGAAAGCGGTCCGTAAAGGGATGGCGAGCGGTGCGGTTATCGAATCCTTCCTGGATAAAGGTCGTGGTCCGGTTGCTACCGTACTGGTGCGCGAAGGTACGCTGCATAAAGGCGATATCGTACTGTGCGGCTTCGAATACGGTCGCGTTCGTGCGATGCGTAACGAACTGGGTCAGGAAGTTCTGGAAGCAGGTCCGTCCATTCCGGTGGAAATCCTGGGTCTGTCCGGTGTTCCGGCAGCCGGTGACGAAGTGACCGTGGTACGTGACGAGAAGAAAGCACGTGAAGTTGCACTGTATCGTCAGGGCAAATTCCGTGAAGTGAAACTGGCACGTCAGCAGAAATCTAAACTCGAGAACATGTTCGCCAACATGACCGAAGGCGAAGTTCACGAAGTGAACATCGTGCTGAAGGCCGACGTTCAGGGTTCTGTGGAAGCGATCTCCGACTCCTTGCTGAAACTGTCTACCGACGAAGTGAAAGTGAAGATCATCGGTTCTGGTGTCGGTGGTATCACCGAAACCGACGCAACCCTGGCCGCAGCGTCCAACGCGATTCTGGTTGGCTTCAACGTTCGTGCGGATGCCTCTGCGCGTAAAGTGATTGAATCCGAAAGCCTGGATCTGCGCTACTACTCCGTCATCTATAACCTGATCGATGAAGTGAAAGCGGCGATGAGCGGTATGCTGTCTCCGGAACTGAAACAGCAGATCATCGGTCTGGCTGAAGTTCGTGATGTGTTCAAATCACCGAAATTTGGTGCCATCGCGGGCTGTATGGTTACCGAAGGGACGATCAAACGTCACAACCCAATCCGCGTCCTGCGTGACAACGTGGTTATCTACGAAGGCGAGCTGGAATCCCTGCGCCGCTTCAAAGATGACGTTAACGAAGTCCGTAACGGTATGGAATGTGGTATCGGCGTGAAGAACTACAACGACGTTCGCGTTGGCGATATGATCGAAGTGTTCGAGATCATCGAGATTCAACGTACCATCGCATAATCTTCGTCGTCTTTTGGGCCGCCACTGCGTTGGCTACGAGCGTTCACCCCGGTCACATAGTTATATGCTCCGGGGATTCACGCCCTTGTTGCCTTGTTGCAACCCAAAATACTTAGAAGATGGTTTTGCGTAGGCCGGGGAAGCGAAGCGCCACCCGGCAATAATTTTTAAAAGGGGCTTAGGGCCCCTTTTTTGTCTGGAGAATTTATTATGGCGAAAGAATTTGGTCGCCCGCAGCGCGTGGGACAGGAGATGCAAAAAGAGATCGCAATCATCCTGCAGCGCGAAATTAAAGACCCGCGTCTGGGCATGATGACCACCGTTTCCGGTGTCGAAATGTCTCGCGATCTGGCGTATGCCAAAGTGTATGTCACCTTCCTGAATGACAAAGATGAAGACGCTATCAAGGCAGGCATCAAAGCGTTACAGGAAGCGTCCGGCTTCATCCGTAGCCTACTGGGTAAAGCGATGCGACTGCGTATCGTGCCGGAACTGACCTTCTTCTACGATAATTCGCTGGTGGAAGGGATGCGCATGTCCAACCTGGTGACCAACGTGGTTAAACATGACGAAGAACGTCGTGTAAACCCGGACGACAGCAAGGAGGACTAATGAGTCGTCCTCGTCGTCGTGGTCGCGACATTCACGGTGTCCTGCTGCTGGATAAGCCGCAGGGCATGTCCAGCAATGACGTACTGCAAAAAGTTAAACGCATTTATAACGCCAATCGCGCCGGGCATACCGGGGCGCTGGATCCGTTAGCGACCGGCATGCTGCCGATTTGCCTCGGGGAAGCGACCAAGTTTTCGCAATATCTGCTGGATTCTGACAAGCGTTATCGGGTGATTGCCCGTCTGGGACAGCGTACAGACACGTCCGATGCCGATGGGCAAATCGTACAGGAGCGCCCGGTCGCCTTCACCCCCGAGCAACTGGCGGCCGCGCTGGACGCGTTCCGCGGTGATATCGAGCAGGTGCCATCGATGTATTCGGCGCTGAAGTATCAGGGTAAAAAACTGTACGAATACGCGCGTCAGGGCATTGAAGTGCCGCGTGAAGCCCGACCGATTACCGTTTACGAGCTGTTGTTTATCCGTCATGAAGGGGATGAACTGGAGCTGGAAGTGCACTGTTCGAAAGGCACTTATATTCGTACTATTATTGACGATCTGGGTGAGAAGCTGGGATGTGGCGCGCATGTGATCTTCCTGCGTCGTCTGACGGTCAGCAAATATCCGGTGGATCGTATGGTCACGCTGGAGCGTCTGCGTGAAATGGTCGAACAGGCGGAGCAACAGGGGATCCCGGCAGCACAGTTGCTTGATCCGCTGTTGATGCCGATGGACAGTCCGGCATCGGACTACCCTGTCGTTAATTTGCCGCTAACATCATCGGTTTACTTCAAAAACGGTAACCCGGTTCGCACGAACGGCGCCCCGCAGGAAGGGTTAGTCCGTGTCACGGAAGGTGATGACGGTAAATTTATCGGTATGGGCGAGATCGACGACGAAGGTCGCGTGGCGCCTCGCCGATTAGTGGTGGAGTATCCGGCGTAGCACGGGTTCGTCTTGCGATAAGAAGGCGCTACGAGTAGAATACTGCCGCTTAACGTCGCGTGAATTTTTTAACAGTTCACCTGGCGTACACTGGGAACGCTGAATTAGAGATCGGCGTCCTTTCATACTTAATACTTTGGAGTTTTAAAATGTCTCTAAGTACTGAAGCTACAGCTAAAATCGTTTCTGAGTTTGGTCGTGATGCAAACGACACCGGTTCTACCGATGTTCAGGTTGCACTGTTGACTGCACAGATTAACCACCTGCAGGGCCACTTTGCAGAGCACAAAAAAGATCACCACAGCCGTCGTGGTCTGCTGCGCATGGTTTCTCAGCGTCGTAAACTGCTCGACTACCTGAAACGTAAAGATGTTGCACGCTACACCGCGCTGATCGAGCGTCTGGGTCTGCGTCGCTAATTCTTGCGAGTTTCGTAAAAGGGGGCCTTCATGGCCCCTTTTTTCAAGCAGATGGCAGCAATTCACTGGAAACTATTGTATTGTTGCTATGAATGATCTTCCGTTGCAGAGGTTCGCGCGGCTAATGAGAGGCTTTACCCAATTTCGTATGGGTTAGGGTTGTCATTAGTCGCGAGGATGCGCAGAAGATCGGGTATTAACGGCGATTCAGTCTGTGTCGCCAAAAAATTGGAAAGGATATTATTTTGCTTAATCCGATCGTTCGTAAATTCCAGTACGGTCAGCATACCGTTACGCTGGAAACCGGCATGATGGCCCGTCAGGCCACTGCCGCTGTTATGGTTAGCATGGATGACACGGCGGTATTCGTGACCGTTGTCGGCCAGAAAAAAGCGAAGCCGGGCCAGGACTTCTTCCCGCTGACCGTTAACTATCAGGAGCGTACCTACGCTGCTGGCCGCATCCCAGGTAGCTTCTTCCGTCGTGAAGGCCGTCCAAGCGAAGGCGAAACCCTGATCGCGCGTCTGATTGACCGCCCGGTTCGTCCGCTGTTCCCGGAAGGTTTCGTGAACGAAGTTCAGGTTATCGCAACCGTCGTTTCCGTTAACCCGCAGGTTAACCCGGATATCGTCGCGATGATCGGTGCCTCTGCTGCACTGTCTCTGTCTGGTATTCCGTTCAACGGCCCAATCGGTGCGGCACGTGTGGGTTATATCAATGACCAGTACGTACTGAACCCGACTCAGGACGAGCTGAAAGAGAGCAAACTGGATCTGGTCGTTGCCGGTACGGAAGCCGCCGTACTGATGGTTGAATCCGAAGCAGAACTGCTGAGCGAAGACCAGATGCTGGGTGCTGTCGTGTTTGGTCACGAACAGCAGCAGGTGGTTATCAAAGAAATCAACGAACTGGTGAAAGAAGCCGGTAAACCACGTTGGGACTGGCAGCCGGAAGCGGTGAACGAAGCGCTGAACGCGCGCGTTGCAGCCCTGGCAGAATCTCGCCTGAGCGACGCTTACCGTATCACCGACAAACAAGAGCGTTATGCTCAGGTTGACGTGATCAAGTCAGAAACCATCGCAACGCTGGTTGCAGAAGATGAGTCCCTGGACGCTAACGAACTGGGTGAAATCCTGCACGCAATCGAGAAAAACGTGGTGCGTAGCCGTGTACTGGCCGGCGAACCGCGTATTGATGGCCGCGAAAAAGACATGATCCGTGGTCTGGACGTGCGTACTGGCGTACTGCCACGTACCCACGGTTCCGCATTGTTCACCCGTGGCGAAACTCAGGCGCTGGTTACCGCAACCCTGGGTACCACCCGTGATGCGCAGAGCCTCGACGAACTGATGGGCGAGCGTACTGACAACTTCCTGTTCCACTACAACTTCCCTCCGTACTGCGTCGGCGAAACCGGCATGGTCGGTTCTCCGAAGCGTCGTGAAATTGGTCACGGTCGTCTGGCGAAGCGCGGCGTGCTGGCAGTGATGCCGGATCTGGATAAATTCCCGTACACCGTGCGTGTGGTTTCTGAAATCACCGAATCCAACGGTTCTTCTTCCATGGCTTCCGTGTGTGGTGCCTCTCTGGCGCTGATGGACGCAGGCGTGCCGATCAAAGCGGCCGTTGCGGGTATCGCGATGGGTCTGGTGAAAGAAGGCGACAACTACGTTGTTCTGTCTGACATCCTGGGCGACGAAGATCACCTGGGCGATATGGACTTCAAAGTTGCGGGCTCCCGCGACGGTATCTCTGCGCTGCAGATGGATATCAAAATTGAAGGTATCACCAAAGAGATCATGCAGGTTGCTCTGAACCAGGCTAAAGGTGCGCGTCTGCATATCCTGGGCGTGATGGAACAGGCGATTAACGCGCCACGCGGCGACATTTCTCAGTTTGCACCGCGTATCCACACCATTAAGATCAGCCCGGACAAAATCAAAGATGTGATCGGTAAAGGCGGTTCTGTGATCCGTGCGCTGACCGAAGAGACTGGCACCACCATCGAAATCGAAGATGACGGTACCGTGAAAATCGCAGCAACCGACGGTGAAAAAGCGAAATACGCAATTCGCCGTATCGAAGAGATCACCGCAGAAATCGAAGTGGGCCGTATCTACAACGGTAAAGTGACCCGTATCGTTGACTTTGGTGCGTTCGTTGCCATCGGCGGCGGTAAAGAAGGCCTGGTACACATCTCGCAGATCGCAGATAAGCGCGTTGAGAAAGTGACCGATTACCTGCAGATGGGCCAGGAAGTACCGGTTAAAGTTCTGGAAGTTGACCGCCAGGGCCGTGTACGTCTGAGCATTAAAGAAGCAACTGAACAATCTCAGCCTGCCGCCGCACCGGAAGCTCCGGTAAGCGAACAGGGCGAGTAAGGTTGCCATTTGCCCTCCGCCGTTGCGGAGGGCTTTTAACCTGGCAGGACGCCTTGTTAGCAACCGGGGAACAGGACGTTCAATTAATCGTTGTCTTCGGGAGTGGGAAATGAAGCCTTTTTTGCGCTGGTGTTTCGTGGCAACAGCACTCACGCTGGCTGGATGCAGTAACTCCACCTGGCGTAAGAGTGAAGTCCTCGCAGTACCATTGCAACCGACTTTGCAGCAGGAAGTGATTCTGGCACGCATGGAACAAATTCTTGCCAGTCGGGCTTTAACCGATGACGAACGCGCACAGCTTTTATATGAGCGCGGAGTGTTGTATGATAGTCTCGGTCTGAGGGCATTGGCGCGAAATGATTTTTCACAAGCGCTGGCAATCCGACCTGATATGCCTGAAGTATTCAATTACTTAGGCATTTATTTAACGCAGGCAGGCAATTTTGATGCTGCCTATGAAGCGTTTGATTCTGTACTTGAGCTTGATCCAACTTACAACTACGCGCACTTAAATCGCGGTATCGCATTGTATTACGGCGGTCGCGACAAGTTAGCGCAAGATGATCTGCTGGCGTTTTATCAAGACGATCCCAATGATCCTTTCCGCAGCCTGTGGCTTTATCTCGCCGAGCAGAAGCTCGATGAGAAGCAGGCAAAAGTCGCGCTGAAACAGCGCTTCGAGAAATCGGATAAAGAACAATGGGGATGGAACATTGTCGAGTTCTACCTGGGCAACATTAGCGAAGCAACGCTGATGGATAGGCTCAAGGCGGACGCAACGGATAACACCTCGCTCGCTGAGCATCTCAGTGAAACCAACTTCTATTTAGGTAAGTACTACCTAAGTCTGGGGGATTTGGACAACGCTACGGCATTGTTCAAACTGGCGGTGGCTAACAACGTTCATAACTTTGTTGAGCACCGATATGCATTGTTGGAATTATCGCTCCTGGGCCAGGACCAAGATGACCTGGCAGAATCGGACCAGCAATAGCTGACGTACACATCAGCCCGTAATCTTTTTGATTGCCATCACCTTCGCGGGTGAGGGCGTTGTTGTTCGTTAATACACCTACTTTGAGCCGGTTCACACTTTTCAATGAAAATTGCAGATCAATTTCATGATGAGTTATGTAGACTGGCCGCCATTAATTTTGAGGCACACGTACTACATGGCTGAATTCGAAACCACTTTTGCAGATCTGGGCCTGAAGGCTCCTATCCTTGAAGCCCTTAACGATCTGGGTTACGAAAAACCATCTCCAATCCAGGCAGAGTGCATTCCGCATCTGCTGGGCGGTCGCGATGTTCTGGGTATGGCCCAGACCGGTAGCGGCAAAACGGCAGCGTTCTCTTTACCGCTGCTCAACAATCTTGATCCTGAGCTGAAGGCACCTCAGATTCTGGTGCTGGCACCGACCCGCGAACTGGCGGTTCAGGTAGCCGAAGCGATGACGGATTTCTCTAAACACATGCGCGGCGTGAACGTGGTTGCCCTGTACGGCGGCCAGCGTTATGACGTGCAGTTACGCGCCCTGCGTCAAGGGCCGCAGATCGTCGTCGGTACGCCGGGTCGTCTGCTTGATCACTTAAAACGCGGTACCCTGGATCTGTCTCGTCTGAGCGGTCTGGTACTGGACGAAGCCGATGAAATGCTGCGTATGGGCTTCATCGAAGACGTTGAAACCATCATGGCGCAGATCCCGGAAGGTCATCAGACCGCTCTGTTCTCTGCCACCATGCCGGAAGCGATTCGTCGCATTACCCGCCGCTTCATGAAAGAGCCGCAGGAAGTGCGCATTCAGTCCAGCGTCACTACCCGTCCGGACATCAGCCAGAGTTACTGGACTGTCTGGGGCATGCGTAAAAACGAAGCGCTGGTGCGTTTCCTGGAAGCGGAAGATTTTGATGCGGCGATTATCTTCGTTCGTACCAAAAACGCGACTCTGGAAGTGGCTGAAGCGCTGGAGCGTAGCGGCTATAACAGCGCCGCGCTGAACGGCGACATGAACCAGGCGCTGCGTGAGCAGACCCTGGAACGTCTGAAAGACGGTCGTCTGGATATCCTGATTGCAACCGACGTTGCGGCCCGTGGCCTGGACGTTGAGCGTATCAGCCTGGTCGTAAACTACGATATCCCAATGGATTCCGAGTCTTACGTTCACCGTATCGGTCGTACCGGTCGTGCGGGCCGTGCAGGCCGTGCGCTGCTGTTCGTTGAGAACCGCGAGCGTCGTCTGCTGCGTAACATTGAACGCACGATGAAGCTGACCATTCCGGAAGTTGAACTGCCGAACGCTGAACTGTTGGGCAAACGTCGTCTGGAAAAATTTGCGGCTAAAGTACAGCAGCAGCTGGAAAGCAGCGATCTGGATCAGTACCGTGCGCTGCTGGCGAAACTGCAGCCGACGGCGGAAGACGAAGAGCTGGATATCGAAACTCTGGCTGCCGCTCTGCTTAAGATGGCGCAGGGCGAACGTCCGCTGATTCTGCCGCCAGATGCGCCGATGCGTCCGAAGCGTGAGTTCCGCGACCGTGACGATCGTGGTCCGCGTGACCGTAACGATCGTGGCCCGCGTGGCGACCGTGAAGACCGTCCGCGTCGTGAACGTCGTGACGTTGGCGATATGCAGCTGTACCGCATTGAAGTGGGCCGTGATGATGGCGTTGAAGTTCGTCATATCGTTGGCGCGATTGCAAACGAAGGCGACATCAGCAGCCGTTACATTGGTAACATCAAGCTGTTCGCTTCGCACTCCACCATCGAACTGCCGAAAGGTATGCCGGGTGAAGTCCTGCAGCACTTTACGCGCACTCGCATCCTGAACAAGCCGATGAACATGCAGCTGCTGGGCGATGCACAGCCGCACACTGAACGTCGTGGCGGTGGTCGTAGCTGCTTTGGTGGCGAGCGTCGTGAAGGTGGTCGTGGCTTCGGCGGTGAGCGTCGTGAAGGTGGTCGTGGTGATGGGCGTCGTTTCAGCGGCGAACGTCGCGAAGGTAGCCGTGCACCACGTCGTGAAGAAGGCTCCAGCCGTCGTCGTGACGCGTAAACATCTTGCTTACTGACGTAAAGTAATAGATACAGCCCCGGTAAAACTATCGGGGCTTTTTTTATTTCATTTGTACTATTGTACTGGTACAGTGCAACACATTAAAATGCCGTCACAACATTATTCGCTGGAGAAATCGCTAAATGGCAACACTAACCACCACCCAGACATCACCTTCGCTGCTCGGCGGCGTGGTGATCATCGGCGGCACCATTATCGGCGCAGGGATGTTCTCTCTGCCGGTGGTTATGTCCGGGGCGTGGTTTTTCTGGTCAATGGCGGCGCTTGTCTTTACCTGGTTCTGCATGCTGCATTCCGGTTTGATGATCCTCGAAGCCAACCTCAACTATCGTATCGGTTCAAGCTTCGACACCATCACCAAAGATCTGCTGGGCAAAGGCTGGAACGTCGTCAACGGTATTTCTATTGCCTTCGTGCTCTATATCCTGACCTACGCCTATATTTCGGCGAGCGGTTCGATTTTGCACCATACCTTCAGCGAAATGTCGCTGAATGTGCCTGCGCGTGCGGCAGGGTTTGGCTTTGCCCTGTTGGTGGCGTTTGTGGTGTGGTTGAGCACCAAAGCGGTGAGTCGCATGACGGCGATCGTGCTGGGTGCGAAAGTCATTACTTTCTTCCTGACCTTCGGCAGTCTGCTCGGGCACGTCACGCCGACCACGTTGTTTAACGTCTCGGAAAGTCACGCCTCTTATACGCCGTACCTGTTGATGACGCTGCCATTCTGTCTGGCGTCCTTTGGTTACCACGGTAACGTCCCGAGCCTGATGAAATACTACGGCAAAGATCCGCGCACTATTGTGAAGTGCCTGGTCTACGGTACGCTGCTGGCGCTGGTGCTCTACTCCGTCTGGTTGCTGGGAACGATGGGAAACATTCCGCGTCCAGAGTTTATCGGTATCGCGCAGAAGGGCGGCAATATTGATGTGTTGGTTCAGGCGCTAAGCGGCGTGCTGAACAGTCGCAGTCTGGACCTGTTGCTGGTGGTGTTCTCCAACTTTGCGGTGGCGAGTTCATTCCTCGGCGTGACGCTGGGACTGTTTGACTATCTGGCGGATCTGTTTGGTTTCGATGATTCGGCGCTGGGGCGCTTCAAAACGGCGCTGCTTACCTTTGTGCCGCCAATCGCCGGTGGGTTGCTGTGGCCGAACGGTTTCCTGTATGCCATTGGTTATGCAGGACTGGCGGCGACCATCTGGGCCGCGATTGTACCGGCGTTGCTGGCACGTAAATCGCGTCAGCGCTTTGGTAGCCCGAAATTCCGTGTCTGGGGTGGTAAGCCGATGATTGTCCTGATTCTGGTTTTTGGTGTCGGTAACGCGCTGGTACATATCCTGTCGAGCTTTAATTTATTGCCTGTGTACCAGTAAGTTTTTTGTGCCGGATGGCGGCTACACCTTATCCGGCCTACGCGATCTCGTAGGCCAGGTAAGTGGAAGCGCCACCGGGCAAAAACTACCCCACCAACTCTTCTTTCACATCCATCGCCAGATCAAACGAGTGCAGACGCGCCTGATGGTCAAAAATCTGCCCGTTAACCATGATCTCGTCCGCCTGGGTTTCACGCAGAATAGACTCCAGTCCGTGGCGTACTTTCGTTTTATCACCCACCAGCGACATGCTCAGCGCCTGTTGCACACCATACTGTTCTGACGGCGACCAGAACTGATCCATATTTTGAATCGGCGCCGGGAGTTGGCCCGTTTCGCCACGCCGCAACTTGACGAAAGCCTGCTGCATCGAGGTGAAAAGATACTCTGCATCACGGTTACTGTCGGCGGCAATGATGTTGATGCACACCATTGCATACGGTTTTTCCAGCCGCGCGGATGGCCGGAACTGCGTGCGGTACAGATGCAGCGCCTGGAACAGCATATCCGGTGCGAAGTGGGAGGCAAAAGCGAACGGCAGGCCAAGCTGTGCGGCTAACTGCGCGCTATAGAGGCTGGAACCTAACAGCCAGACCGGGATCTTCTCGCCGTAGCCAGGCACCGGGCGCACCTGCGGATTTGGATCGCGTGCGTCAAACCAGTCCACCAGCTCAGCGACGTCGCGAGGGAAGTTATCGATATCGCCGCCCATATGGCGACGCAGGGCTCGCATTGTCGGCTGGTCGCTGCCCGGCGCGCGGCCCAGGCCGAGATCAATGCGTCCCGGATAGAGCGTATTCAACGTACCGAACTGCTCGGCAATGACCAGCGGTGAGTGATTGGGAAGCATGACGCCGCCGGAACCGAGGTGCAAAGTCCGGGTGTTGGCGGCCAGATAGCCAATCAGTACCGACGTTGCTGCACTGGCGATACCGATCATGTTGTGGTGTTCCGCCAGCCAGTAGCGGTGGTAGCCTCGTTTTTCCGCGAGGCGGGCGAGATCCAGCGAGTGCGAGAACGCCTCTTTTGCTGAAGATCCGTCAGGAATCGGTGCCAGATCCAGCACCGAGAAAGGAATGGTTTTGTCAGTCATAACGGCTCACTTTGTTACCAGTTAATCTTTTCATACTGCATTAAAGATTAGTTAATGTTGTTAACAAAGTGAGCTATTTATCAGGGCTGCAGTTCGAGACCCGCCAGCCGTTTCCAGTAGCCATTGCAATCGCTGTGCGCGGTAAGCGGCAACGGCGCGTGCCCCGTTTCGTTGGCGCGGAAGGCGTCAAGCATCGCGAATGTCTCGGTTCCCAGCGGTGACAGACGCACAATATCCACCAGTCCCTGCATTGACGTCAATTCGTTCCCCAGATTGTAGATATAGCCGCTCATGGTCTGAATGCCATTGAGGACGAACACCTGTTGATTCTCCTGGGAGAGCACGTCGCGGCCATTCGGGTACTTGATGCAGCAGGTTTCGCATTCATCTTTCGGCCGGTCTTCCGAACGAGCGGTAAAACAGCGAGCGGAGTAAGCCAGCGGCAGATGCCCGTAGCTCAGGACTTCCACTTCAAACTGCTGGCGAATCCCCAGTTCATCACACTGATTGAGCAGGTTCACCAGCCAGTCGCGGGACAGTTCTACCGGCATGCACCAGCGCACCATTCCGTGTTTGAGCAGCAGGCGCAGCGTGACCGCGTTGTAGCAGTTCAGCGCGTGTCCGGCGACAAACGGGAGTTTGCGGTCGGCGCACATATTCACCACGCCAAGATCGCTGGCCTCCAGCAAAAAGTCGCCGTTTTCGACATAACGCTTCAGCTCATTCAGCTCAGAAGAGGCTTGTACCAGCGCCAGCGTTGAAAGTACCACCTGCTTACCGCTACCGGCGAGCGACTTCGCCATATCCAGCCAGTCGCCGACTTTCGTGGCGCGGCGTTTGCTGCACACCGCTTCACCGAGATAGATAACATCCGCGCTGCTGGCAGCGGCCTGCTGATAAAAGTCTTCCAGCGTCTCTTTCGGCCAGTAGTAAAGCACCGGCCCTAAGGAATATTTCATTGCTTTTCTCACTGCCATTTACGGTGATACGCGCCAAGCGTCGTCTGAGTGCCTTCGGACATCGCGCCGAGCGTCTCCATCCAGGCTGCTTGCGGCGTATAGTTTTGCGGGTCGGCCACACAGCGGTCGATCGCCTGACGCCACACTTTCGCGACCTGGCTGACATAGGCCGGGCTGCGCTGACGGCCTTCGATTTTCACCGAGGCAATATTCGCCGCCAGTAGTTCCGGCAGCAGTTCCAGCGTGTTCAGGCTGGTTGGTTCTTCCAGTGCGTGGTAACGCTCACCGTCAACCAGGTAACGCCCTTTACACAGCGTCGGATAACCGGCGTTTTCCCCATCCTGATAGCGGTCGATCAACACTTCATTCAGACGAGATTCCAGCCCCTGTGGCGTCTGCTGCCAGCGTACAAAGCGGGCAGGGGAACAGGCGCCTACCGTATTAGGAGATTCACCGGTTAACCAGGACGAGAGATAACAGCGACCTTCCGCCATAATGCATAGACTGCCGAAAGCAAAAACTTCCAGCGGCACCGGCGTCACGCGGGCAAGCTGTTTCACCTGATGAATCGAGAGCACGCGTGGCAGGACGACGCGGGCAACATCAAAATTGCGATGATAAAAGTTGATCGCTTCTTCATTTGTTGCCGAAGCCTGAACAGAGACATGGCGCTCAATATGCGGATAACGAACTGCGGCATACTCAAGCATCGCGAGATCGGCAAGGATCAGCGCATCCGCACCCAGTTGCGCGGCCATATCCACCGCGCGCTGCCAGCGGGCATAACCATCTGGATGCGCAAAGGTGTTAATGGCGATGTGCAATTTGCGGCGGTGTTGATGGGCAAAACTCACCGCTTCCTGCAATTTCTTCTCGGTAAAGTTAAGGCCGGCGAAGTGGCGGGCGTTGGTATCATCTTTAAGCCCGATATAAACAGCATCAGCGCCGTTTTCGATGGCCGCCTTAAGCGCCGGGAGATTTCCGGCAGGGCAGAGCAGCTCCATAATTTATCCTGAAGATTGCGCCGCCTGGGACGCATAATTGTTAACGAACAAGGATTTTAGTTAACCTTGCTGCGACAATTTTTGATTTAAGGCAGTTAAAGTCGTATTGATATCAGTAATAAAGAGGTAGAGATTTCGTACGCAATTGTTGATTTACGCCGCTATGTCGTTTATCTGATATGGCAAAATAGCAGGATAATTGAAACAGGGAGTAAAGCTCGTGTTAGATAAGCTGCGTTCACGCTTAGTACATTTCGGTCCGTCTCTGATGAGTGTGCCAGTTAAACTGACGCCCTTTGCACTGCAACGCCAGGTTCTGCAACAGGTCCTGAGCTGGCAGTTTCGCCAGGCCCTGGCAGACGGTGAACTGGAATTCCTGGAAGGCCGTTGGTTAAGCATTACGGTTCGCGATATCGGCCTGAAGTGGTATACCTCGGTCGAGAATGACAAACTGATCGTCTGCGAGGATGCGCAAGCCGACGTGAGTTTTAGCGCTGATGCCAGCGATCTGTTGATGATCGCCGCACGTAAGCAGGATCCGGATACGCTCTTCTTCCAACGCCGTCTGGTGATCGAAGGGGATACGGAGTTAGGGTTGTATGTGAAAAACCTGATGGATGCCATTGACCTGGAGCAGATGCCCAAAGCGTTGCGCGTTATGCTGCTGCAACTGGCGGATTTTGTTGAGGCGGGCATGAAATACTCGCCAGAAACCAAACAAACATCGGTAGGTGAACCATGCTGATTCGAGTAGAAATTCCCATTGACGCCCCCGGCATTGATGCCCTGCTGCGTCGTTCATTCGAAAGCGATGCGGAAGCGAAACTGGTTCACGACCTACGTGAAGATGGTTTTCTGACGCTCGGTCTGGTCGCCACCGACGATGAAGGTCAGGTGGTGGGTTATGTGGCATTCAGCCCCGTCGACGTGCAGGGCGAAGATCTGCAGTGGGTTGGTATGGCACCGCTGGCGGTAGACGAAAACTATCGTGGACAAGGTCTGGCCCGCCAACTGGTTTATGAAGGACTGGATTCACTCAATGAATTTGGCTATGCCGCCGTGGTCACCCTGGGCGATCCGGCACTGTACAGCCGTTTTGGTTTCGAACTGGCCGCCCACCACGATCTGCATTGCCGCTGGCCAGGCACGGAAAGTGCGTTCCAGGTGCATCGCTTAGCGGATGATGCACTAAGCGGCGTCACGGGACTGGTCGAGTATCACGATCACTTTAATCGTTTTTAAGCGTCGGGGTTTGCAGGTCATTCAGTAATGCTGCAAACCCTTCGCCTTCTGCGACAAGTCGCTCTTTCTGCCGCTTGGTGAGGCGTTTGACCCGGTATTCTGCGCGTAGCGCCAGTGAACGGTCGCCAACCGGCGCGGAAAATGCCAGCGTCAGTTCCCCTTTCCCCCGTAGCGCTTTCGCGCCTTTACCACATTGATGCTGCTGGTAGCGGCGTGCCACGTCGGTCGTGATCCCGGTATACAGGGCATTGTCGGCGGTGCGGATCAGATAAAGATACCAGGGTGTCATCGTGGCCTTCGGCGTGTTACGTTTCTGGCATTCAGTATAAAAGAGAACCGAGATGGAAACACTCACTGCGATCAGTCGTTGGCTGGCGAAACAACACGTTGTGACCTGGTGCGTGCATCGCGACGGGGAATTGTGGTGCGCGAATGCGTTTTATATTTATGACGTAAAAAAGGTCGCTTTTTATCTGCTGACGGAGGAGAAAACGCGTCATGTGCAGATGTCTGGTTCGCGAGCGCCCGTTGCCGGAACGGTAAATGGCCAACCGAAAACGGTCGCATTGATTCGCGGCGTGCAGTTTAAAGGCGAGATTCGCCAACTGGTTGGGGAAGAAAGCGACGCGGCACGACAGGCCTATCTTCGCCGCTTCCCGGTTGCCAGAATGCTGTCCGCGCCGGTATGGGAAATCCGCGTGGATGAACTCAAGTTCACCGACAACACCCTGGGTTTTGGCAAAAAATTAGTGTGGTTACGTCAGTCAGGCACCGAGAATGCGTAAGGCTTCGCGATTGAACGCCGGCAGATCGTCAGGGGTTCGACTGGTCACCAGTTGGTCTTTATCAACCACCACTTCCTGATCGTAAAATTCTGCACCGGCGTTTTTCACGTCGATAATGATCGGTTTAACGGCGGTCAGTTTACGCCCGCGAATCACATCGGCGCTGATCAGCAACTGTGGTCCGTGACAGATGGCGAAGACCGGTTTACCCGTGTTCACGAAATCGCGCGTAAAGGTGACGAAACGGTCATCACCGCGAAGGTAATCCGGTGAATGGCCGCCAGGTAACAGCAACGCATCGAAATCGGCCGGACGCACTTCATCAATCGCTTTATCAATCGTGACGCTGGCTTCGCCTTTTTTCCCTTTTACGGTTTTACCTGCCTGTTTTTCAATCGTAATAACCTCATGCCCGGCCTGACGAAACTCTGCTGCGGGTGAGGTGAATTCTGAGTCCTCAAACTCGTCAGTGATTAAAACGGCAATCTTCTTACTCATGCTTCCTCCGCTGGATCTGCATTGGATAAGGCAATTTTTCCCTGATGATGGATAATTACCTTGTGAACTACTAAGCCTGGTCGATAGGGCTGAGGGTGCAAGGCGGACAATTCTGGAAAGGAGCGAGGATGAGTCAGGTACTGATTACCGGGGCGACCGGGTTGGTTGGCGGACATTTACTGCGGATGTTGCTTAATGAACCGAAGATCCATTCCATTGCCGCGCCAACGCGACGTCCGCTGGCGGATATGCCTGGCGTCTATAATCCCCACGATCCGCAACTGACCGATGCGCTGGCGCAGGTCACCGATCCTGTCGATATTGTTTTTTGCTGCCTGGGCACGACCCGCCGTGAAGCGGGCAGTAAAGAGGCGTTTATCCATGCCGACTATACGCTGGTGGTCGACACCGCGTTGACCGGTCTCCGCCTGGGGGCGCAGCATATGCTGGTGGTGAGTTCGATGGGGGCCAATGCCCATTCGCCGTTTTTCTATAACCGCGTAAAAGGGGAAATGGAGGAGGCGCTGATTGCGCAAGATTGGCCAACGCTGACGATTGCGCGTCCGTCGATGCTGCTCGGCGATCGGTCAAAGCAGCGGATGAACGAAACCCTGTTTGCACCGTTGTTCCGGTTGCTGCCGGGCAACTGGAAATCGATTGAGGCGCGGGACGTGGCGCGCGCGATGCTGGCGGAAGCGCTTGCGCCTGAACATGACGGGGTAACAATCCTGACATCGTCTCAACTGCGGGAAAAGGCGGCGTCAATATAGCATTTCCAAACATTTCCCAAAGGCGTAGTATTCACCGGCAAAATTATCTAACACTCCCTGGGGAATGCTATGGCTGGTCAGTCTTCGTCTCAGGCGGCAACACCGTTTCAATGGTGGAAACCCGCTCTTTTCTTTCTCGTCGTCATTGTTGGTCTCTGGTATGTGAAATGGCAACCTTACTACGGTAAAGCCTTCACCGCCGCAGAAACACACAGTATCGGAAAATCTATTCTGGCGCAGGCCGATGCGAACCCCTGGCAGGCAGCCTGGGATTATGCGATGGTCTATTTCATTGCGGTCTGGAAGGCAGCGGTATTGGGGGTGATCCTCGGCTCGCTGATTCAGGTTCTGATCCCGCGTGACTGGCTGTTACGCACGCTTGGACAGGCACGTTTTCGCGGCACGCTGTTCGGTACGCTTTTCTCTCTGCCCGGCATGATGTGTACCTGTTGTGCTGCACCGGTGGCGGCGGGGATGCGTCGCCAGCAGGTTTCGATGGGCGGTGCGCTGGCATTCTGGATGGGGAATCCACTGTTAAACCCGGCGACGCTGGTGTTTATGGGCTTTGTCCTTGGCTGGCATTTCGCGGCGATCCGTCTGGTCGCTGGACTGGCGATGGTGCTGGTAGTGGCGACGCTGGTACAAAAATGGGTGAAAGAGCCTCCGCAGACTGAATTGCCGGTGGAAATCACGCAGCCGGACGAGCAGGGCGGGTTCTTTGTTCGCTGGGGTAAAGCGCTATGGATGCTGTTCTGGAGCACCATCCCGGTCTATATTCTGGCAGTGTGGGTACTGGGTGCGGCGCGCGTCTGGCTGTTCCCTCATGCCGATGGCGCTATTGATAACAGCCTGCTGTGGGTGATTGCGCTGGCGGTAGCCGGTTGTCTGTTTGTGATCCCAACTGCCGCAGAAATCCCGATTGTGCAGACCATGATGCTGGCAGGAATGGGAACTGCGCCTGCGCTGGCACTGCTGATGACATTACCCGCCGTCAGCCTGCCGTCGCTGATTATGCTACGTAAAGCGTTTCCGGCAAAAGCGCTGTGGATGACCGGTGCGCTGGTGGCGATTTCGGGTGTGATGGTGGGAAGTATTGCGTTGATATAAAACAGCAATGCCGGGGGCGCTTCGCTTGCCCGGCCTACGGTCGTACATTCTGTAGGCCGGATAAGGCGCTTACGCCGTCATCCGGCACACAACGACTTACTTGATAAACGTAAACGCCGTGGTGACGCGCTTCACGCCGCTGACCCGGCTGGCGATATCCGCCGCGGCTTTGGCTTCACGTTCGGTCACCAGGCCTAACAGGAACACTTCACCGTTTTCGGTTGTCACCTTCACGTTGGAAGATTTAACCTGGTCGCTGGTCAATAACTGAGAGCGTACTTTGGTGGTGATCCAGGTGTCGTTTGAGGCGGTGCCCATACCAATCGGCTCACCCTGACGGATCTCGTTATAGACTTCGGTGGTACCATCGACGCCCATTGCAATCTGTTTGGCGCGTGAGGAGAGCTCGCTATTCGGCGACTGGCCGACCAGCAACACTTTACCTTGATAAGCCGTCACGTTAATTCGCGTTTCTTTCTTGATCTGTGCATCTTTCGACAGCGCACTGTTGACGCGCAGTTCCAGGGTTCCATCGTCCACCTGAGTGCCTACGCTACGTGGATCTGTTGCTGCTTTGGTACCAACGGCGGCGGTTCCGACAACAGCGGCGGCCACACAACCTTGCAACAGCAGAGCAGAAATAAGGACTGCGATTGGCGATAAAGCCTTCATGTGTACTCCTTAATCATCCTGGTGGGGGAAAAGCGTGTTATCGATCAGATCGCACAGGCAGTTTACCGTCAGCATATGCATTTCCTGAATGCGTGCGCTGTGATGCGAAGGGATGCGGATCTCAACATCCTGCGGCCCTAACAGTCCAGCCAGTTCACCCCCGTCATATCCGGTCAATGCCACAATCGTCATGTCTCGCGTGACCGCTGCTTCCACGGCCTTCACGATATCGCGGCTGTTACCGCGCGTCGAGATGGCCAGTAAGACATCACCCGCATGACCCAACGCCCGAACCTGTTTTGCATACACTTCGTCATGCAGGCGGTCGTTGGCAATCGCTGTTAAGACCACATTATCCGTATTTAGTGCAATCGCAGGTAAACTAGGACGTTCTGTTTCAAAACGGTTGATCATGCTGGCAGCAAAATGCTGTGCGTTGGCAGCGGATGTCCCATTACCACAACAGAGAATTTTGTTGCCATTGAGCAGTGAATGAACCAGCGTCATGGCGGCACGAGAGATAGCATCCGGGAGGGCTTCTGCCGCGGCAATTTGCGTTTGAATGCTTTCGGTAAAGCAGACTTTGATTCTGTCTAACACGCTAATCCTTAAGAGCTAATCCATCAGGCTATTTTATTTGCCATTTGGACCTGGGCGGTGCTCCCACTCTTCACGTACGACATGTACGCGCCGGTGGTTCCGCGCTGTCCGTGTCCAAACTGGCTGCAACAATATATGCCCAATGGGTCTGCTCTGAATCTTCAATTATGAGCAGTCGGTAAAGGCATTTCTCAACCACTCAACGTCATTTCCGGTGAAGGCTAACACATCGAACCGGCAATCCACAGTATCAAAACTCCCATTGTGGCGCGCGAGCCACAAACGGGCGGCCTGTAATACTTTGCGTTGCTTGCTGTGCGTCACACTGGCAGCGGCGCCACCGAATGCCGCAGAGCGTCGGTAGCGGACCTCAATAAAGACGGTTGTCTTGCCATCACGCATAATCAGATCAATTTCGCCGCCGCGTTCACGCACGTTGGCGGCGATGAAATGCAGTCCCTTGCGCTCAAGCCAGCGACGCGCGGTGGTTTCCCACGCGTCACCAGTCTGCTTGCTCGTTAACTGGCGGGGACGATCTGCCCTTGCTGGTACTGGAGCCATGATAACTTCCTGTTAATCACACAGTCCTGACTGGCGGTCAGCGCGCCGGTATTCCCGTTAATTTCAAAGCCCTGCACCTGACGCATCTGGGAGAAATGGTTGGCCAGCGACCAGGCATCGACGCCCATTGCATACATGCGCGCCAGCGAATAGTCGTTATGCACGGCACCGAGTGCCTGCTGCATCAGCGACGGGTTCGCGCCTGCCAGCATTGGGATCTCGCTGTACTGCAGGCCATCCATTTCCAGACGGAAGTCTGGGCCGGCATTCCCTTGCGCGCTACGTGAGCTGGCGTACAGCGTTGCACCGCTCTGGCTACCGTTGCGCATGGCGATCATCGGCTTGATGAAGGCTATCTCATTCGGGGTTGCCAGAATATAGACGGCGTCCACGCGACCTCCGTTACCGCTGATTTGCGCATCCGTTGGTGGGGCCGGGATGGTTAAATTGCCAATAGTGACGCCAGGTTGAGACGGCGTGCTCGCGGCAACAGGGCTACCGGTTAAGGCAATGCCGGAACCGCCGTTAACGCCCATACGCAGCTCCGCCGTTGAGCCAAATTTCTGCTGCAGCACCGTACCGCCTCCCAGATTTTGCCACTCCTGGGCAAAGGCGTTAGCAACACGATCGCCAAGCGCGCTACGCGGGATAAGTAGCAGCGGTGACTGTCTACCCTGTTCATGAATATGGCGCGCGGCATCACGCGCTTCATCTTCCGGTGAGAGAGCGAAGTAACAGATGTTTGCCCGACTCTGTACCGATTCCGGCTGGTTAAGCGCCAGTACGTTCAGCGGGGTGTTGCTTTTGACCAGTTCGTCGACATTGTTTTTCAGCAGCGGACCGACCACGATGCTCGCGCCATCCTGCTGAACCTGCGCCAGGATCTGATCGAGCGGTTGGGCGCTGGTATCATAAATTTTCAGTTCTGCGGAAGGATTTGCCGCCGCGCTTGCGGTGGCTGGCTGCGCTGGTGTAGCCTGCGGCGCGCTGACCGGAGCAGGCTGATCGGCCTGCTGTTCGTCGGTCAAATCACTCACTGACGCCTGAGAAGGGCTGGCGACGCCATCTGTCAGCTGCGGCTGCGGGTCTGCTGGCGTTGTGGCCGCAACCGGAGTCGGTTGCGCGGTGGGCTGCGTATCGACCGGTTGCGTGCCGAGATTTTTGGCGGCTTCAAAGCCTTGTTGAATGGTGCGACCAAACACCGCAGCCTGACCATTTAGCGGCAGCAACAGGGCGATTTTGCTGGTGGACGCGGGCTTAAAGCTCTGTACGTTAACCAGTTGGGTTGGCAGCATTTTTGCGCCTGGATTCTGCGGATAGCGTTTTTGCCAGTCGGCAATACCTGCTTTCATCATGTCCGGATCGCTGCGGTTATCAAACCAGACGCGTTGCAGATCCAGCCAGCCCTGCAATACGTTTTCATTGGCATTGATCACCAGAGCCTGGGCCTGCTCTGGCGTCATTGACGACAGCGCCTGCCAGGTGGCGTCGATGTTTTTCTGCTTATCCTTCTCGCTAAGCAGCGGTTCCTGAGCAATCAAGGCGCGCAGCAGTGAGAGTGACGGACGGCCCTGGCTGGCGTCAATCTGCGCCTGCCAGTAACGAGCCTGTTGATTTTGCTCAAAATCAGACGGGGTAAGCTTTTCCAGCAGCGACTGCGCGCCGGTAAAATCTTTCTGTGCCAGTTTGATTTCAACGGCTAACAGCGACTGTTCCCGGCGCTGGGAATCATTCAGATCCTGCGGCAACTGATTAAACAGTTCGATAGCCTGCTGGCTTTTGCCTTCTTTCAGCAGTGCACGAATGGCGAGTAATTGCCAGTTGGTCTTGCTATCATTTGCGCTTTGCTGCATCTGTTGCAGATAAAAGCCGGAATCAGCTTGCGCTGTGCCCTGCATATGGGCAGTGCTCTGATCGGGCGCCTGGGTGCCACAGCCGACGAAAATCAGGGCTGCCAGAACGATGGGCAGACAGCGCGCGGCTTTTAAACGAGAGAATGTTAAGGGTACCATACTGTATCCAGTGATATTTTTTATACGCAATGCTCAATATTAAATCGGCAATACGGACGACACAATGACACAACACGAATCGGCGGAGAATTCTCGCGGCCAACTCTTTATTGTACCTACTCCAATTGGGAATTTGTCTGATATTACCCAGCGTGCGCTCGAAGTGTTACAAGCCGTTGATTTAATTGCCGCGGAAGATACTCGTCATACCGGATTATTATTGCAGCATTTTGCGATTAATGCCCGACTGTTCGCCCTTCACGATCATAACGAACAGCAAAAAGCAGAAACGCTGGTAGCGAAGTTGAAAGAGGGGCAAAACATCGCGCTGGTTTCTGATGCCGGGACGCCGCTGATCAACGATCCGGGTTATCACCTGGTGCGTACCTGTCGTGAGCAAGGCATCCGTGTGGTGCCGTTGCCGGGTCCCTGTGCGGCGATTGCCGCGTTAAGCGCGGCGGGGTTGCCGTCCGACCGCTTCTGCTATGAAGGTTTTTTACCAGCGAAATCAAAGGGACGCCGTGACGCGCTGAAAGCTATTGAAACCGAACCGCGTACGCTGATTTTCTATGAATCCACCCATCGCCTGTTAGACAGTCTGGAAGATATGGTCGCAGTCTGGGGCGAATCCCGTTATGTGGTGCTGGCGCGCGAGCTGACCAAAACCTGGGAGACGATCCACGGCGCACCGGTAGGTGAACTGCTGGCGTGGGTGAAAGAAGATGAGAACCGGCGCAAAGGCGAGATGGTGCTGATTGTGGAGGGGCACAAGGCGCAGGAAGATGACCTGCCCGCCGATGCTTTGCGCACTCTCGCACTCTTACAGGCCGAGCTGCCACTAAAAAAAGCGGCAGCGCTGACGGCAGAAATCCACGGCGTGAAGAAGAACGCGCTGTATAAGTACGCGCTGGAGCAGCAGGGGGAGTAAATTCAGCAGACACGCTGCAAAGTTGTAGCGTGTCTGCTGAGATGAGTGGCTACCGATCAGAATAACGCGAGCCATCCAGTAAGCATGTCGTATTGTCATGCAGCCACAAAAACGAGGCCGGAACAGCCGTCGTCACGGTAGCGGTCAGGTATTTTTCGACAGCGGCCTGCTTGCCATCCCCGGCAATCAGCAGCAAAATTTCTTTTGCATTGAGGATCTCCTTCAGTCCCAGCGTGATACCGTGTGTCACCGGACGACCGGCCGTTTTCAGCATGTCATGATGGCGCGTTTGGTCATCAAGCCTGCTGATATGGCAACACGGCTCCAGCGCGGTTCCCGGCTCGTTCAGCCCCAGATGACCATTTTTGCCGATACCCAGTACGCATAAATCAAGGCCACCCCGATGGGCAATCAAATCCGTCACGCGTTCGCACTCTTTCTCATCGATATTTTCCGACTGAAAGCCGATCAACTGTTCCGGGCGCAGGCCAAGCGGTTGCACGATGTGCTGTTGCAGGAACGATTCACAGGTACCCGGTGTGTGTAAGGGAATCCCCACCCATTCATCGAGCTTCACGAAGGTCACGTTTCGGATATCAACTTGATTCTTTTGTATTTTCTCGACAAAGAAACGATAGGTCAGTTCAGGTGTGGCACCGGTCGCCAGGCAAATCGTCGCGTCAGGTTTGTCCTGTATAACCTGAATCAATCGTTCGCTGGCGCGATCGCTGAGCGCATCGTAGTGGTCGCAGTACTGTATGCATTGCATTGGTCAGTCATCCTTTTGACGAGGGGCGCACGTACTGTCGCGCCCCGTTCAGTTTACAAAATGCCGAGTGCGGAAGAGACGATAGAAAGCACGAAGGTGACACCGATTAGCAATACCGGATGTGCTTTTTTCACCCGCAGCAGGTAGTACATCAACAGCGTGTAGCCCATGGGTAAAATGTTCGGGAAGACCTTATCAAAGAAGTCCTTTTGTAGTGCCACATTGTGCGTGCTGTCGATGGCAAAAGAGGTCACGACATTAATATGGACGTAAGACGCGATCAGACCGCCAATCACCGTGATCCCGAGGATGGTCGCCGAGCGGGCGATCATCTGCGAGTTTTCCCTCACCTTATCAATGGCTTTTACCCCAACCGAATAGCCGACGTGAGTCCAGCCGACGCGCAGGAAAAAGATCATCAGATAAACGGCGAAGAACAGAATCGGCCCCAGCAAATTGCCCTGGCTGGCGAAAGAGGAGCAGATCCCCGCCATGATCGGCAGCAAAGTGAACCAGAAAATGGCATCACCAATCCCGGCAATAGGGCCAAACAGCGCCACTTTCAGGCCTTTAATGGTGTCGCGGTTTTCTCCTTTCTCTTCCATGGAGATAAGCAGCCCCATCAGAAAACCGACGAGGTTTGGGTGGGTATTGATAAATTCCAGATGATCTTTCATGGCCGCACTCAGGCCCGGCTTATCATCTTTATAGATTTTTTTCAGAATCGGCAGCATCGCCCAGGTAAAGCCGCCCGCCTGCATCCTTTCATAGTTAAAGCTCGCCTGCAGAAGCGAAGAGCGGAAGCCAAGA
This sequence comes from Citrobacter sp. CtB7.12, assembly GCF_001297795.1. NCBI lineage: Bacteria > Pseudomonadati > Pseudomonadota > Gammaproteobacteria > Enterobacterales > Enterobacteriaceae > Citrobacter > Citrobacter sp. CtB7.12. The sequence goes on from NZ_LIFT01000011.1 coordinate 130,619, forward strand.
CGGGTAATGTCTTTTTTACTGATTTCAGATCCCATTGCTGTAATCCTCTTCATCATCATTTTTATGGGCGGCAGGCTGGGGTTGCGCCTGCTGTTTAGCTTTGGCATTGAAAAACTCGTACACGGCGAAGCCCGCGCCGAGGACTGCGACCGGGAGAAGGTTGTTGACCTGGATGTAGCAGACAAAAAGGAAGCCGGCGATCAGATAAGGAATGTACTGTGCTTTGAACATCACGCGCAGCAGCAGACCAAAACCAACGGCAGGCAGAATACCGCCCGCGACTTCAAAACCATGAGTAAGCCAGGCGGGCATGGCTTTCACCAGCGCCTGCATGGCACCCTGCGCCAGATAGGTACACAGAAACGCGATAATCGCGTAAGAGCAGGCGACAATCAGCGTCGTTAGCCAGTTTAGACGGGCAAATGCGCGGGTGTTGGCTTCTTTTGCGCAGTTGTCGGCTCTGGACATAAACAGGGAAAAAGCGGAATAGAAGAACAGAATCACATATTGCATCAGCAGACTGAACGGCAGGCCAAGGCCGATGGCGGTTTTGGCATCCACGCCGGTAGACCAGGCGATCACCGTGGTCATCAATCCTGCCATGATGGGGTTTGGCGGTTGTACGCCGCCGGCGGGCGTCAAACCAGCAAAAGCCAGTTCGGTCAGACCGCCGGTGATCAAACCAATATGAATGTCGCCAAGAATGGCGCCAGTGAGCGTACAGACAATAATTGGTCTGAATAAAAACAAGGCTTCCAGCCAAAAATCGATTCCCAGAAAGAAGACTAGTGCCGCGAGGGATATCCCTTGTAAAAGCGTTATTTCATTCATTGTAAACACCTCATATAAATAAGTCCCTTTACTATGAAAACGTTGGCTTGTTATTTACTCCGGGATCGCTTCTTTTTGATCGCCAGGGACATCCTGAATAAAAATGTTTACGCCATGTTTCTTAATGAACTGCAGATCATTAAGGTCCTGCTCATTGACATAAACTTTACTGCTGATCTGCTTTTTGCCTTCTGAGAAGTGCATATTGCCGACATTCACGTCGTTAAGCGTGATACCGCCTTCGAGCAGCTTTCTGACTGTTTGCGGGGTGCGGCAAATCAGGAAGATCTTCTGATGCGGCGCTGCTTTACCGATGACATTGATAGTTTTTTCTATAGAGAAGAAGCGGATACCGAAACCGTAGGTTTCTGCGGTGATGCTCATTAATTTCTGCTGAATCTCATCCTGAGCGACATCATCATCCACGACGACCAGCAGATTGGCACCGATCGTTGATGTCCAGGTGACACCCACCTGACCATGCACCAGTCGGTTATCAATACGCGTTAACAGGATATTTGGACTGCTCATACTTAAATCCTCACCATAAAATAATTGAATGACTGAACTTGTTGAAATATATTATTCTTACCGTATCGCATTCATTAATTAATTCAGCGTGATGTAATCTCGTTATTCTCCTCCGCTATTTGGCCAGAAAGCGCTACCTGATATTAATCAGATAGCGCTTTTGTGTAGTGATGATAAAGCCGACTCGCTTACGATAACTCGTGGTCGACTAAAAGTTTATTGGCCGATCCACAGACATTGATTTTACTTCTCACGACTTCTTTCATTGCATCCATACCGACGCGCATGTAGTAGCGCGGATCGTTGCCCTGTGGGTTGTCGGCAAACCACGCTTTCACGGCATCGGCAAAGGCAATTTTCAGTTCAGTGGCGACGTTAACCTTACAGACGCCCAGTTCTATCGTGCGGCGCACGTACTCGTCAGGCACATCGCTCGCGCCATGTAGCACCAGCGGAATGTCCACCACTTCACGAATTTCAGCCAGACGCTGGAAATCGATTTTCGGCTTTTTGGTGTACAGGCCGTGCGCGGTACCGATGGCGACGGCAAGGCTGTCGACGCCGGTCAGCTCAACAAAGCGTTTGGCCTCCTGCGGATCGGTCAGAAAGGCGCTTTCTGCGTCAACGCTCATGTCATCTTCGACGCCACCCAGTCGCCCCAGCTCCGCTTCGACGCTGCAATCGCGGGCGTGGCAGAAATCCACCACCGATTTCACCAGCTTCACGTTTTCTTCAAACGGAAAATGGCTACCGTCGATCATGGCGCTGCGCACTCCGGCGTTCACTTTATGGCGAATGTCGTCCAGCGATTCATGATGATCGAGATGCAGCGCGAGCGGCATGCCGTAGGTGGTGGAGTAGGCGGTGCACAGCGCGTAAAGCTCTTCCAGCGCGATATGTTTAAAGGTGCCAGGCGTACCGGCGAGGATCACCGGTGATTGCATTTCGCTACACACTTCGAGGATCGCCTGGATCGTCTCGGCATTATGGATGTTGAAGGCCGGAACGGCGTAGCCTTTTGCCTGGGCATCCTGCAAGAGATACTTCGTGGAAATGATACTCATGATCGGATCCTCTTAAGCCTGCCACGGGTGAATAACGACGCCCTGCACCACGCGGTTGACCGTACCGCTGCGGGAAGGGGTATCCGGCGTATTACCGACTGCAATGGACTGGGTGAGCGCAAAGACCTGGGCATACATCAGGTAGCAGAACGCCAGTTCGGTATCGATGAAATGACGCGCAGACGGCAGCAAAATGTGCGGGCCGGCTTCGATAATGGAATCGCTTTCGGCTGCAATGGCAACAACGCGCATGGCCTGATCATCGCGACGCAGCTCTGCCAGCAGATCGAGATCGTACTGCCGGGTGTAAGGGTGGCTGGAGATATACACCACGATCAGCGTTTCGTTATCCACCAGTGATTTCGGTCCATGACGGAAACCGGTTGGAGAATCGTAAAATGCCGCCAGCTTACCGGCGGTCAGTTCCAGGACTTTCAGGGCCGATTCACGCGCGGCACCCTGCAATCCGCCGCTGCCGAGGTAGACGATCCGTTTCCAGTTTTCATTGCCAAACACGCCGTGGCTGAAATCACCTAGTGAGGACAGGATCGTCTGGCAGCGATCCGCGACGTCGCAGAAGGTCTGGCTGTTGATGAGTTTCGGTGCGAACACCGCCAGGCAACTGGCCATCATGGTGGTAATACTGCTGGTCATCGCAAAACCGCGATCGTGTGTTTCTGCCGGCATCAGCAGAGCAAAAGCGTTATCGCTTGCCACCGCGTTCTGGTACAGGCTGCCCGCTTCATTGCAGGTGATCGAAAGGTGATAGCACTCAGGGACGAACTGGTTTGCCAGTTCCACTGCGGCGACGCTTTCCGGGCTATTGCCGGAACGGGCAAACGAGACCAGCAGCAGCGGATGCGCCGGATTCAGATAATCCATCGGATTGGTGACCAGATCGGTGGTCGGAACGGCGCTGATGTTTTGCCCCGTGTGGCTGGCAAGCCAGGGAGAGATGATCTCGCCAATGAATGCCGAGGTACCTGCCCCGGTCAGCACGATCCGCAGATCGTCTTTACGCAGTAGTGGCGCAAGAAAGTTGTCGATCGTGGTACGTATCGCGTCAATGTTCGTCAGCGATCGGATCCAACTGGCAGGCTGCTGGCGGATCTCTTCTTCAGTCCAGGTTCCGGTGGTTGCCGCTGCAGGGGTATAGGTTTCTGGCATATCGTAAGTCCTTAGTCTTGTGAATTCCACATCAGACGCTGGCAAAATGTCGCTATCTTTCGTTTCGTTTCACTTGTTCACATGATCGATTGATTAAAATCTATAGGAAAGAAATCGAAAGTTCAATGATGCGAAATGAAATAAAACGAAAAGTGTGATCGATTGTACGGAGAGCGTTTTTATCTTATTGATCTGTAATAATTCTCTCTGAAGGTTCTGAGGTGAGGGTTTTCTTAAGCGAAAGGAAAAGAAAGGCCTTACGATTCATGATCGAAGGCCCTGGAGAAAAAAAGGGTCAAAGGGGGAGGCGCTGACCCTGAATCCAGATCTGTTGTAAATGCAGTCCGCCATTGAGAGCGATCATGTTGGCACGTTTGCCCACGGCTAACGATCCTAAGTGGCTGTCGATCCCCAGCAGTTGCGCTGGATGGAGCGAGGCCATATGGATCGCCTCCTCAGGGGCGATTCCTGTCAGTTCAACCATATTGCGCACTGCCGCATCTACCGACAACGTACTGCCTGCCAGGCTACCCGATGCGGTTCGCACGATTCCGCCGTGCATGTCGACCTTTTCACCGCACAGCGTGTAGTTTCCGTCGGGCATACCGGCGGCCTGCATCGCATCGGTGATCAGCACCAGCCTCTCTTTGGCACAGCAGCAACAGAGCTTCATGGCGGCCGGATGGACGTGGTGCCCGTCGGCGATGAGCTCCAGCCACGCGCGTGGATCGGTGAGTCCTGCGCCAACCATTCCTGGTTCACGGTGATGGAGTCCGGTCATACCGTTGTAGCAGTGCACAAGTCCGCTCGCGCCTGCGTCAAAGGCGGCCTGGGTTTGCGCCCAACTTGCCGCGCTATGCCCCAGCATCACCCGTATACCCTGTTGCCTGAGATGGTGAATCGCCTGCAAGGCGCCCGGTTTTTCCGGTGCCAGCGCCACCACCCGCAGGGTCTGTCGTGACATGGCGACCAGCTCATCAAGTTCCGTGAGGTCCAGCTCGCGAAACAGCTCCGGGGGATGAGCACCTTTATTCTGCGGCGTGAAGTAGGGCCCTTCCAGATAACTTCCGAGCACCTGGGCGCCAGGCCCGCCGGAATAACAGCGTTGAGCGATGCGCTCCAGCGCTCGGTGAATCGTCTTCAGCGGCGCGGTGACGGTGGTGGGGAGCCAACTGGCAACCCCTTCACGCGCTTTGTGCATCGCCAGCTTGTCGAGTGCGTCCGGTTCATCGTCCATTACATCGACCCCCGCGCCACCGTGGACGTGGGTGTCAATATAAGCGGGACACAGTAGCTCGGCGTCGCGTACGGTGATGCCCGCAGCAATCGGCTCGATGGCCGTGATGATGCCTTCTTCAACGCGCAGCTGGTGATCGTCCAGCCAGCCCTGCTCGGTGAGCAGACGTCTGGCGCGCAAAACCTGCGTCATATTCCTTCCTCGATGGGGTGCTCCTCGCGACAACGCCCCAGCTCATCGACCAGGCTGGTCAGGCCGCGATGCCCGCACTCCAGCGCCTGCACACGAAATGCTTCGCTGCTGAGTCCTTCGCGATCCAGCACCATCTCCAGCAGCAATTGCAGGTTGGTGCCAGTGATCACTTCCCGGCCTGGTTTCAGCATCGCCAGCGTAGAGGCGACGCGAAACGGCGTGCCGCCAAGCAGGTCGGTCAGGAAAACGATATCTTCCTCGCCGTCCAGTTGTTCAATCGCCTGCTCAAGCTGCGAGGTGAGCAGCGCAGTGGTGGAGGTTTCCGGAAAGTCGATGGCGATAAACTGCGACTGCTCGCCGAGGATCTGTTTCATCGCTTTTTCCATACCGCTGGCAAACCCACCGTGCCCCGTCAAAATAATACCTAACATCGAAGACCTCTTTGCTTTACAGGAAGTGACAGAACTTGCCGACGACGCCCAGTATCACGGTGATACCGATGAGGCGCAGCGGACTCCAGCCACGACGGACTAACCAGAACATCGTCAGGGTATAGACCAGCGGTAAAAAAGCGGGCATCAGTTTGTCGATCACGTCTGCCTGGAGCTTAACGACCGCATCACCCGCCTTGATTTCGAGCGTGGTATTCAGACGCACATAGGTCGCCACGAGTGCGCCAATGACCGTCATCCCGACGATAGACGCCGCGTGGCCCACTTTCTTCGTATTGGCCTTGATGAGCGGAATGGCGGCGACCCCCATACGATAAGCATAGTGCGCCAGGCCAAAACGCAGACCCAGATGCACCACGTTAAATAACACAATAAAGACCACTGCGCCGAGGATGGAGCCCTGCAAGGCCAGACTGGCCCCAATGCCGCCGCAAATAGGCAACAGCGTCAGCCAGAACATCGCATCGCCAATCCCACCGAGCGGTGCGCCAACGGCAATTTTGGTGCTCTGAATGCTGTTAACGTCCTGTTTTGAGCGCTCCATCGCCAGAATGATGCCAATGACAAACGTCACCAGGAAGGGGTGGGTATTGAAGAAACCCATGTGGCCTTTCATGGCGCGCGCCAGATCGCGTTTATTGGTGTGGATCTTTTTCAGCGCAGGCAGCAGCCCGTACAGCCACCCGGAAGCCTGCATACGTTCGTAGTTAAACGACGCCTGCAACAGCATGGAACGCCAGGCCACCCGGTTGATATCTTTTTTGGTCAGCTCTGCGCCAATACTCTGATCTTCATAGATGTTTTCGTTTACGCCGGAAAGTAGCGTTTCGTCGCTGTCGGAAACAGTCGGAAGCGTTTGTTGATTAGATGCCATCTTCGAATTCCTCTTTCTGGGCCGCAGATTGCGTCGGTTCTGGAGATTTACGCAGCAGGTCGATCAGCGCCATGGCCAGTGCCGCAGCGGCGATCGCCAGTACCGGCAGTTTGAGCCAGGCGGCTCCCACGAAGCCGATGATAAAGTAAGGGATATAGACGTTTTTCATCATGATTTTCAGCAGTACGGCAAAGCCGATGGCTGGCATGATGCCGCCTGCGACGCCGAGACCGTCAATCAGCCGTTCCGGCAGAACATCAATGGCCGTTTTCGCGTGCTCTGCACCGAAGTAAATCGGCAGAAACGCACACAGAAAATAGAAAATCCCCAGTGCCAGTAACGCCAGATAGTTGACCCGTTCAATACCGGCGGTGTCGGCATTCGCCGCCATGCGATCGCAGCGGGACATCACCCCGGACATCACGGAGAACAGGAACGTAATCCCCATCTGCACCGCCACGGCAAACGGCACGGCGACGCCCACGGCGACATCCGGTTTCACCCCAGTTGTAATGGCGAACGTCGTACCCACGATAGTGCCGATAATGACGTTTGGCGGTTGCGCGCCTGCCAGCGGTGCGAGTCCCATCCACACCAGTTCTAGCGTACCGCCGGTTAAAATACCGGTATGCAGATCGCCCAGAATCAGGCCGACCAGCGGCCCAAGCACCACCGGGCGGTGCATGTGTGTTAATCCGTTGAACATATCCAGGCCGGCAATAAAGGCGAGGATACCTAATGCAAAAGCCTGTAACAGACTAATTTCCATGGTGAAGGCCTCAGATGAGTTTAAAGAGATCCTGCGCAGGTTCTGTCGGAACGCCCTGAACAAAGCATTCCACCCCGGCGGCTTTCAGGCCGTTAAACGCCGCAATATCGGTCGAGTCGACAGAGACCGTTTTGGCAATCTGTTGTTTGCCATTGGCGTAGTGCATATTGCCGACGTTGATGCGTGTAACAGGCACCCCACCTTCGACCAGTTTGAGGAAATCGGTGGGGGATTTACAGACCAGCAAAATCTTCTGCCGGTCGGCGGCGCGGTGAATGTTGTCGATCACTTTTTGCAGCGACCAGAAGCGCACGGCGATCCCTTCTGCCAGCACCATCTCCATCAGGTTCTGTTGCACAGTGTCTTCTGCCACCTCATCGTTGGCGACCAGGACCAGATTTGCCCCCGCAAATCCGACCCACTGCACCCCGACCTGACCATGAATGAGTCTTTCGTCGATACGGCTGAGTACAATATTTGGCATAGCGTGTTCCTCTTTTTTGTTATCCGTTTTGGGACGTTACGCCCTGGCAGGCGGCATGGTACTGCTGCAGTATGTCCTGAATATGGTTGATGATGAGTTCTCGCGGTGTGGCATTGAGATCTCCCTCGCGCACTTTCACGTACTGCAAAGGTAAATACTGGCTAATGAGTGGCAGGGGAATCGGCTCATCCGCCAGATTGCGCACCAGTCGTTCAAACGCCTCATCAATCTGGCTGTCTGGCCAGTAGTAACGAACACGATCGGAATAGCTGTAGCCCCGCGCCAGACGGCGGGTATTGCCATCGCCGTGGTAGTGGCTCTGCCAGTATTCCGGACGATCGAGCATGACGCTCTCAAGGACATGACGCAGGTCGGAACAGGCTTTTGCCGGGAGTAACTCTTCTTCAATGGCGGCCAGCGAGAACAGCGCTTCGCGCAGGGCGAAGGTCAGAGCCGGGCCGACTTTCAGGATGGCAAAGTGATCTTTCACTAACTGGCGCAGCGACTGCGGCGTCTGGTAATCCGTGGAGTGCGCCTCAAAAACCAGCGTGTCATACGCTTCCACCATCTTGCTTAACGCGACGGCTTTTTGTGGTTGATAATCAATGATGTGGGTATGGTCGAACTCAACGCCGGGTTGTACCACCAGCGCGATGATACGGGGCCAGATGGTATTGAGTCCCTGCTTTTCAAAGGCGTGACGATGGGCTTCCAGTGTCGCTCGTGCGGCCTCAGGCGTGGTGACAGCCAGTTCGGTGAGCGTCTCATGGGCTCCGCCCGGTACCGGCACTTCAGTGCCAATCACATAAACCAGATCAGACTCGCCAAAATGAGCAATGCAGGTCTCTTCGGCAATCTTCGCCAGGCGCGCGGCACGTTCCGCGACGATGGCATCGGTCAATGGCACGGGATCGCCCTGGCAGGACATGCTGCAATCAAGGTGGATTTTTTTGAATCCGGCGGCGACATAGCTTCTGATCAGTTCGTCGGCATTGGTCATTGCCGGTTCTGCGGCCAGGTTTTGCCAACGATTAGGGCCGAGGTGGTCGCCCCCCAGAATCAGTTGCTCCTGAGGGAAATTAAGTGAGTCGGCCAATTGGCAGACAAAATGGCGAAAATCGGCTGGGGTCATGCCCGTGTAACCGCCAAACTGGTCAACCTGATTTGAGGTTGCTTCAATCAGCAGCGGCGAGTGATTTGCCTGTGCGTAACGTATTGCGGATTCCAGCACCAACGGATGCGCGGAACAAACGGCGTAAATTCCGTTTGTCTTACCTCGTTTATGCTGTTCCACCATATCAGTCAGATGTTTCACTTTCCTCTCCAGGTCAGATAACTGCGACATACAATCTTTCGTTTTGTTTCACTTGATACTGCATCATGGTCTTATAAAAATAAAACGAAAGATAATAGTTTTCCGATCTGTTTCACAAAAGAAACATAATGAAAGCATTCAGCGGGGTTTTTTGCCCTTCAGGTCGACTTTTTTCGGCTTGCATTCCGATAAAAGAAAGGCGTTAATAGGCGAAACGAAATGAAACGAAAGAATTAGCCAAAGGATTTCTTATGAGCAATACCGATGCTTCTGGAGACAAGCGGGTGTCAGGCACCAGCGAAAGGCGTGAGCAAATTATCCAGCGGTTGCGGCAGCAAGGAAGCGTACAGGTGAACGATCTTTCGGGATTGTTTGGCGTTTCCACGGTGACGATCCGCAACGATCTGGCGTTCCTGGAAAAGCAGGGGATCGCCGTTCGCGCCTATGGCGGCGCATTGATTTGCGACAGTAATACGCCTGGTGCGGAGCCTTCCGTCGAAGATAAAAGCTCACTGAACACGGCAGTGAAACGCAGTATCGCCAAAGCGGCCGTGGAGTTGATCAAACCGGGTCACCGCGTGATCCTGGACTCCGGTACCACGACCTATGAGATTGCGCGCCTGATGCGTCAGCATAGCGACGTGATTGCAATGACCAACGGGATGAACGTCGCCAATGCCTTACTGGAAGCAGACGGCGTGGAATTGTTGATGACCGGTGGTCATCTGCGCCGTCAGTCGCAGTCGTTTTATGGCGACCAGGCCGAGCAGTCGTTGCAGAATTATCACTTCGATATGCTGTTTCTGGGCGTCGACGCCATTGATTTAGAGCGAGGCGTCAGTACTCATAACGAAGACGAAGCCCGGCTAAATCGCCGGATGTGTGAAGTGGCGGAACGGATTATCGTGGTCACTGACTCCAGTAAATTTAACCGCTCGAGCCTGCATAAAATTATTGATACCCAACGTATTCACACCATCATCGTCGATGAAGGCATCCCGGAAGAGAGCCTGAAGGAGTTTCATCGCAGTGGCGTTGAGGTCATTATCGTCCAGGCGGCGTCGTGAAAATCACAAAAATGTGATGTCCTTCAATTAAGCAAAAAGAAAAATGTCAGCGGGTTTTTGCCGAACCCGCTTTCGTTTTTTCACTGATTTTTCGTCTCCTTCTACCGCTCACCTGTCCTGCACGCTTTTCGATCTTTCGCATTTTTCATTTTCGGTTTAGATAAAACGAAAGAAAAACAGGCTTTTTTTGCCAAAATCCGCGCTGCGGACGTGTTCACAAATTCGCCTTAAGTCTTCTGATTTAATATATTAAAAAGAAAACGAAAGCGATAAATCGCTAAAACATAACAATATGCAATGGAGCAAAAGCAATGCTGGATAACTTAAGACGTCGCGAGCAAATCATCGATCTGTTATGCGATCAAGGTAGTGTTCGTGTCGAACCCCTGAGCGTGCATTTCGGCGTCTCAAGCGTCACTATCCGCAATGACTTACGTTATCTCGAGCAGAAAGGCTGCGTCATGCGTTCTTATGGCGGCGCCGTATTAAATCAACACTTTGCCCTCGATCGCCCCTTACAGGATAAAGACCGGCTGAACCGCGATGTGAAATCGCGGATTGCCGAAAAAGCGGCCAGTTTTGTCAAAGATGGCGACACGTTGATTCTCGATTCTGGCTCGACCACCACGCTTATTCCTCCGTTGCTTAAAAGTCGTCGCGATCTGGTGGTGATGACCAATGCGCTGAACATTGCCTGGGAACTCGCCAATTTTGAACGGGTGGATGTCATGATATTAGGGGGAAATGTCAGGCAAAGCGTTTACTCGCTGTATGGTCCTTCAGCGGAACATCAGCTCAGACAGTATCGGTTTGATAAGCTCTTTTTGGGCGTTGATGGATTTTGTCTGGAAGCCGGGATCACCACGCCGCATCCAGGGGAAGCGCACCTTAACCAGGTGATGTGTCAGGTAGCGCAGGAGGTTACGGTCGTCGCGGATTCCAGCAAGTTCGGCCGCAAAAGTTTTTGCATGATCAGTGAAATCAGCGGTATTGACCGGGTGATTACCGACAGTGGTATTCCGGAGCATTATCATCAGGCGCTCAGCCAGATGGGGGTGGATGTCGTTATCGTGGATGAATAAGAGAGAACGCCGGCAAAAGCGTGTTTTGCCGGCGATCGCTTAGTGCATCAGTGCATCCTGTTCGACCAGCAGCAGGGCGGCACCGCGTACGCCGCTGGATGCGCCATGCACGGCCGGGAAGACATTCGCGGGGGCGAGCCCCGGGAAGAGATAGCGCGACATGGCGCCGGGCAGTAAGGTGTAAATTTCCACAATGTTAGAGACGCCGCCGCCCAGAACAAAGGCGTCGACATCCAGAATGAGCTGCAACTGCGCCAGCGTACAGCCCAGCATATCAATCCACGCCTCAACCGTGGCGACGGCGCTGGCGTTGCCATGACGGTAATTTTCCAGCAGCGTCTCCATTTTGAGCTGTTCCCCGCTAAAGTGCTTATGCAGCCAGAGTAAACCGGGGCCGGACTGGTAGCGCTCCAGACAGCCCTGTAAGCCGCAGCCGCACGTGATCTCCGGCAGGTTATAACGGCGCATAAAGGTGGCGGGCAGCGGTAAATGCCCAAACTCGCTGGCCATCCGGTTGCGCCCACGATAGAGCTGCCCGTCGATCACCAGTCCTCCGCCCATGCCGGTGCCAATAATGGCGCCAAAGATTCGCGAGAACTGACGGGCCTGCTGGGTATGCGCCTCCGACAGCGCGAAGCAGCAGCAGTCATTGTCCAGGGCCACCGAGCGGTTGAGTCGGTGCGCCAGATCGTCCATCACCTGCCGTCCGGTCAGACAGGGGACGTTCGACGACAGCAGCTTTCCGGTATGTCTGTCCATCAATCCAGGCATGCCAATGCCGATTTTGCCCTGCATTCCCGTAGCCCAGTCGGCGGTATCGATGAGCGAGGTAAAGGTCGAGAGAAAGAGTTCGTAATCCTGAACCGGCGTGGCTACGCGCTTGCGCCAGCAAACCTGCATTTCCTTATCAAAGGCGACAATTTCAGTTTTTGTGCCGCCAATATCAACACCGTAAAACATGCCACATCTCCTCGAATTTCACAGTGTAACCAGACAGTTTTCCTTGCGAGCGCGCTCTGCGGCAAAGACCATTAAGTGACTTTCCAGCGATTCATCCGGGCCGGAGAGAATCATACTTTGATCGCCCGCCATCACGGCGTGAATAAAGCGATCCATCAGATAGTAATCCCCGCCGCCGTGGCCTCCCATTTGGGTCTGCGTGCCTGCGGCGATCTCGTCGATCGTGTAGAGCGTCTCGCTGTCCGTCAGAAAATCAAACACCCGGATCTGCTCGCCATTGCCCTCGAGATAGCCTTTCGTACCGAAAAGACGCGTCTTTCGATCTTCCATACGGGTAAAGGCGGTCATGGTGAACGTCACGGTTTGCTGATGCGCGAAACGCAAGTTGACCACCTGATGATCCACTACGTCGTTATCACAGCGATAAACGCAGCGGCCATACGGACCTTCGCGCAGCGCCTGACGGACATTTTCCTCGGTGGGATCCGCCGTCAGCACGCGACGGAAATGTGGCGTGCATTTGTGATCCTCGCCGAGATAAATTTTGCAGGCTGACCAGGGGCAGCTCGCCTCAACCTGGCAATCCAGGCAGCGGTCGGCGGCACCCTCCGGCTGGTTCTCCTTTACGAAATGACTCAGGTTGCCAAATGAGGTCACAGCCTGACAGCGATCGCCCATGATGTAGCGGATCCAGTCCATATCGTGGCAGGATTTCTGTAACAGCATAAACGACGATTCCGCTTCGTTACGCCAGTTGCCGCGAACGAAAGAGTGCGCCTGGTGCCAGTAACCCACCGGCTCAAGATGCTGCATGCTGACGATATCGCCAATCACCCCGCTGTCGAGCAGGGACTTGAGTTTTTGCGTATAGCGGGTGTAGCGCAGAACGTGGGCGACACCCAATAAGACGTTGTTGCGCTTCACCGCAGCGATGATGGTGCGGCACTCTTCCGGCGTGGGAGCGATCGGTTTTTCCAGCAAAATATGATAGCCGAGGTCGGCAAACGCGACGGCAGGCTCTTTGTGCATCGTATCCTGAGTACAAATCAGTACGACATCTGCCATTCGTGGGCGGGCCGCCGCCTCTTTCCAGTCGCGAAAGATGTTTTCCTGCTCAATTTGATGCTGAGCGACAAACTGTTGGCGATACGCCTCTCTGGGTTCCGCCACGCCGACCACCTGCATGCGGTCCGGATGCTCAAGCGCGTAGCGAGAATAGATTTCGCCACGCGCGCCTGCGCCCACCACTAACACGGTCACTTTCTTTGCACACATATAAACCTCTCATTTTGCCCTTGCCTGCGTTCGCGTTGTTCTGCGCGGTGGGGCATTAAAAAAACAAACTGGATTGCTTGCACCTGATGATGACGTTCGCGACTTCAGGCACTGGCTAAATTTTCTTCATTCTGCTTATCGAATAAAAAGGCGGCTTCAAGATTGAATTTCACCCTGATCGATTCGCCGGGCAGCGGACTCCAGTCCGGTGACGAATTGACTCGCAGGATCATTTGCTGTGCACCGATATCGAAATGCAGGAGATCTTCATTGCCCATTCTTTCCACGTTGGTGATCCGGGCGTCGAAAGCCGCAGGATCGTTGTGCTGCGCCAACTGAATCGCCTCCGGACGAATGCCAAACCAGACGCTGTCGTGCGGATAATCCGTCAGTTGGGAGATCAGTCGTGCGGTTAAGGGCAAGGTCAGCGCGTCATTCAGACGCAGTCCGTGCGTGTGCGGGTCGAGCACCAGAAGATGGATATTCATTGCCGGGTTACCAATGAAACCCGCCACGAATTTATTCTTTGGCTGATGGTAGATATTGCCCGGCGTGTCGACCTGCATGATCCGTCCACCGTTGAGTACGCAAATGCGGTCACCCATGGTCATCGCTTCAATCTGATCGTGTGTGACATACACCATTGTCGCGTTCACGCCTTCGTGACGCAGTTGGCGGTGAAGTTCCGTCAGGCGCACGCGCATTGACACGCGCAGTTTGGCGTCGAGATTGGACAACGGCTCATCAAACAAAAACACCTCAGGCTTACGCACAATGGCTCTGCCGACGGCAACGCGCTGGCACTGACCCCCTGAAAGTTGACCCGGTTTTTTGTCGAGTAGCGTTTCGATTTCCAGTTTGCGCGCGGCTTCCCGCACGCGAACATCTATCTCCTGCTTGTCCATTTTGCCCTGCAGGCTGAAGGCCATATTTTTGTAGATCGTCATGTGGGGATAGAGGGCGTAGTTTTGAAAAACCATCGCCACGCCACGTTCTTTTGGCAGCAAGTCGTTAACGCACCGTTCGCCAATGGAAATATGACCATGAGTAATCTCTTCCAGACCGGCGATCATGCGCAGTAACGTTGATTTGGCGCAGCCGGATGGCCCGACAAAAACCATAAATTCGCCATCGTGAATTTCAAGGTCAACGCCATGAATCGCCTGAAAGCCATTCGGATAGATTTTGCCTACTGACTGTAATTGAATGCCTGACATAATAATGCCCCTTATCCTTTAATTCCGGCACCGGCGATGCCACGAATGAAATAGCGCTGGAAGAAGATATAAAGTAACAACATGGGGATAATCGCGAGCAACGCTCCCGCCATGAGCATGGGATACTCCACCCCGGCGCGACCGGAGAGCGAGGCCAGACCCACCGGCAGCGTCATTTTATCCATTGAGGTATTGACGATGAGCGGCCACATTAAGTTATTCCAGCTCCACAACCCGTTAATAATGACGCAGGCGATAAGTCCCGGTTTAATCAGCGGCAGCATGATTTTGAAAAAGATCGTTAAATGGTTATAACCATCCATAATGGCCGCTTCTTCCAGCTCTTTCGGTACGGAAAGAAAAAACTGGCGCAATAAAAAGGCGCTATAAATACTGAATAATCCCGGCAGCACCAGGCCTGGAATGGAGTTCAGCAGACCTATTTTCTCGATCGTTAAAAACTGCGGGATCAAAAAGATCTGTCCGGGAACCATCAGAATCGAAATGCAGAGCATAAAGAGGAGATCGCGCCCTTTAAAACGCAGGCGGGAGAAACCATACGCCGCCATCGCGGCAATCAGCGTCTGTAAGATGACGATAACCAGCGTGGAAACGATCGAGTTAAAATAAAAGCTACCAAACGGCATCTCATGCAAGATTTTATCGTACGCCTGAAACCCCGGATTGGCGGGCAGCAGGATCGGCGGAAAGGCAATACTTTCCGCCTGGGTTTTAAACGAGGTGATGATCATCCAGAGAAAGGGAACCACCGTGACCAGCGTCGCCAGGATCATCAGGCCATAAATCAGCCATTTTTCACGTTTTGTCATGAACATAGTGGTTGCCTTACTGTGCTTTAAGCCGTTTGCCTATCCATATCTGCAGCAGGGTCAGTACCATCGTGATAACGAAAATCACCACGGCAATCGCGGAGGCGTACCCTTTTTCATGGTAGATAAAGGCGTATTTATAAAAGAGATAAGCGATGGTCATGGTCTGATCGTCCACCATGGAAGAACTGCCAAACAGCAGATACACCACATCGAATATTTGCAGCGTTTCGATAAACGAGATCACCAGAACGAAGAACAGCGTCGGGATCATTAGCGGCAGGGTAATTGACCAGAAGCCGCGCAGTTTACTGATGCCATCCAGAGACATGGCTTCATAAATCTGCTTCGGGATCCCCTGCAAGCCGGCGAGCAGAATGATCATCTTCAGAGCGATAGCCGACCAGATAATAACCAGTGAGGCGCTCAGACGGACAATATCCGGATCGGATAACCAACCAATGGCGGGAATATCGAAATAAGCCAGGATCTGATTGAGTAAACCGAAATTACGGTTCATCAACCACTGCCAGACCATCGCAATGGCGGCAGGCATCGTAACGGCCGGAAGAAATAACAGCGTACGGAACAGCCACTGACCGCGAATCGCCTGGTTTAAACCAATCGCCAGCAGTAAAGACAGGACCGTGATCACCGGCACACAAATAAAAACATAGGCCAGCGTATTCACTATCGCCGAACGGAATTCATCATCGCTGAATAAATTAATGTAATTATCCAGACTGATTGTCGTCCAGATCTGAAACTCGCCCAGATCGGTAAAACTGTAAAATACGTTCTGGAAGAACGGCGTAAAGTAAAAAATAACTAATCCTGCCAACAGCGGCAGAATCATTATCCACCCCCAGAAACGTTCTTCTTTTTCCAGTCGGGTCAGGGAATTTTTATTGGGTTCCCTGGCCGATAACGGCGGGGATGCCGCTTCATCTGAATAGCTCATACAGACTCCGGGATGCTCACTTTACAAACAATAAATGGGTTAACGCAGGAGAGGTGAGAGGGAGCAAGGCTCCCTCACGATTATTTCTGCATTTCACGCTCAACGCGTTTGGCGACACCCGGCATAACCTGTTGCGGATCATTTCCCATCCAGACTTTTTTCAGCCCGTCGTTGAGAATGCTATTCCATTTCGCGGTATTTGAACCGGCGGTGGGATATTTATGAGAAAACGCCAGTGAATCGATATAGGCGGAAACATCAACATCCTTAAAGCCTTCCGCCCATGCTTTGGCGACTTTCTGATTGGCCGGAATCACCACTTTGCCCGCTGCCAGCGTTTGCTGCGCATGTTCTGAGCTCATGAATTCAATGAATTTCCAGGCGGCCTCTTTATGCTGGCTTTTGGCAGACATGGCGAATGCCAGGCTATGAGAGACGCCAGCCTGTTCTGCCATTTTGGGCATCGGAACGACGCCGACATGATCGTTAATCAGTTCGTTCTGCGAGAACGGCAGCGCCCACCACGAGCCCGCGTAGATCATCGCCACCCGATTGGACTGGAAGACATCGGCGGCTTTCATTTCGCCTGGCGGCTGGAGCAATCCTGCCTTCAGCATTCCCTGAACGTCGCGATACATGGCAATCGCGTTGTCGCTGGCAACGTCCGTTTTACCCTCAGGCAGGACAATCTGAGTGCCGGCCTGCAGCAGCAGGTTAAAGTAGCTGTCCTGACCGCTGCCGAGATCCATCGCCAACGGATAAGAATGCTGATCCAGCTTTTTACGTAACTGTTCTGATTTCTGTTTTAAATCGTCCCACGTCCAGTTTTTATCGGGATAGGTTACGCCAGCCTGATCAAACATTTTTTTGTTATACCACACGGCAATCGCGTCGATATCCCGTGGAATAGCGTATTGTTGAGACTGGTACTGATAAGCATCGACAGAGCTTTTCACGAAATCATCAAGATGTGGTGATGATGTGTCTTTTAAATAAGGAGTCAGTGGTTCCAGCATGCCGTTTTTAACGTACTGCTGAAAATTCGGCATATTCATCCAGAATACATCTGGCGCCACATTTCCCCCGACCGCTGAACTGAGTTTTATGAAATATTGGTCATAGGGCGTTAGTTCAATTTCAACTTTTACACCGGGGTTATTTTTTTCAAATTCATTAACCAGTTGCTGTTCGCCGGGAAGTTGATTTCGATCCCATAGCGTGTAGCGTAATTTAACGGGTTTTTCTGTCGTCTGGCCTTCAGCACTGGCGGCAACCGGTGCGGCCAGTAAACAGGAAAAAAGGCATGCCAGGGCGACATTATTTTTATTCAAGGTATACATAACTTCCCTCTTTATTCGGGTCAGAATGTCGGTGAGGTAAATTACAGAAGCCATTGAATCTTGTGTTTAACAAAGGGGAAAGTCAAAGGGGGAAAAATGAGCGAATTATCGCATTAAAACACCCCGGCTTTTCGGTAGGTTTCTCTTTTATCAAAACGAAAAGAGAGCGAAAAGGGAGGCCTCAGGCATTGTTCTTTCTTTCAACGGGTTAGGATTTTTCTACCGACGAAAAGCGAAAAAGGGCGGGTGAAAAATTAACCTTCAAAACTGCGAGCATTATCACCTTATCTTTCACGGACAGGAAAGAAAAACGGGGATTATTCCCCGTTTTCTCGGTTGCTTTCGTTTCGAAAATATCAGGTCACTGGTGCCGGGTTAAAGACGGCCAACTGATTGTGCAATCCCCATTGATCGGAGAAGGTTTTCTTACGGCCACTGGCGACATCAAGAATAAATTCGAACAGCTTCTGACCAACTTCCTCAATGGTCTCTTCACCCGTGGCGATGGTGCCTGCATTGATATCCATCAAATCGTACCAACGCTTTGCCAGTTCGGTACGGGTCGCCATCTTAATCACCGGCACGGCCATCAGGCCATAGGGGGTACCGCGACCCGTGGTGAACACCTGGACGGTGATCCCGGACGCGACCTGCTGCGTGCCGCAGACAAAATCGCTGGCGGGCGTTGCGGCATAAATCAGACCGCGTTTGGTCGGGCGCTGGCCTGGGGAGAGCACTTCGACAATCGCGCTTTTACCGGATTTCGCAATGGAGCCCAGCGCTTTTTCCACCACATTCGCCAGCCCCCCTTTTTTGTTACCCGGAGAGGGGTTAGCGCTGCGATCGGTTTTCCCCATATCGAGATAGTTGTCGTACCAGGCCATCTCTTCCAGCAGACGTTTGCCCACCGCTTCGTTGATGGTGCGCGGCGTTAACAGATGGATCGCATCACGCACTTCGGTGACTTCGGAAAACATTACCGTAGCGCCGCAGCGTACCAGCAGGTCAGAGGCGTAGCCCACTGCCGGGTTTGCCGTCACGCCGGAAAACGCATCGCTGCCGCCGCATTGCATGCCGACAACCAGTTCAGAGGCCGGGCAGGTTTCGCGCTGGCGCAGATTCAGTTTAACCAGATGGCGCTCAGCGACCTGCAGGATATCATCGACCATGGAACGGAAGCCCACATGCTTTTCGTCCTGAAGGCTGACGATGCTGGCGCTGTCGACCGGAATACTTTGCACATCGTCAGTACCTTCCAGTAAACGTTCCGGCTGCAGTTTTTCACAGCCCAGGCCAATGACCATCACTTCGCCGCCAAAGTTTGGGTTCAGCGAGATGTTATGGATGGTGCGGATCGGCACCACAGCTGCCGGCGCGTTAATTGCCACGCCGCAACCGTACAGGTGGTTAAGTCCGACCACACCATCGACGTTCGGGTATTTAGGCAGCAGATCGCGCTCAATGATTTTGACGACATAATCCACCACACCCGCCACACAGTGCACGCTGGTGGTGATGCCGAGCAGATTCTTGGTGCCTACGCTACCATCAGCGTTGCGGTAGCCTTCAAAGGTATAGCCTTCCAGCGGCGGCAGCGGTTCCGGAACTTTGGTCGCCAGTGGCAGCGTGTTCAACGGCGGCGCTGTCGGTAGCTCAACCATGGATTCATCAATCCAGCTTCCGCGCGGAATGTCGCGCACGGCGTAGCCGATCACTTCACCGTAACGTATGATTTCACCATGAACCGGAATATCCACCAGCGCGACTTTATGTCCCTGTGGAATATGTTCAATCAGCTCCAGTCCATCCGGGAATCGCGTCCCGGTTTTCAAACCATTGTCATTAACAATGATCGCCACATTATCTGTTTCGTGGACCTTTATATAAAATGCGCTCGGCGATTCTTGTCTGATTTCGATGTTGGCCATTGTCCAGTATTCTCCAGCCGGGGTGATATTAATATAGAGAGTTCTGCTAATCTGATTATTAAAATAAGGAAGACCTGTCGTGAAATAAGGATGTCAGGAGTTCAAAAATAAGAATGTGATCCAGATCACTCGTTATGGTGAAAGCCCGGCTATCAGGGGCGGTAAAGCGTAAATATGTGCATCAGCGCCCAGCGTTATGTGCATTTGCTCAAGATATTATTTGTAATTAGCATCGTTAATGAGCATCTGCACAATGCGTAATGCTCTCTGCCTGATTATACTGAATCACGAAATGAGTATCTGTATTTATTAATAAGCGATAGCGTCTGTCATCAATAAATAATAATAAATGTGTCTGCTTAAGTGCCTGAGGTAAATAAAATGATCCTGGATACCGTTGTAGAAAAAAAGAAAGGTACGCATACCCGCTATTTAATTCTGCTGATAATTTTTATTGTTACAGCGGTTAACTACGCGGACCGGGCGACGCTATCCATTGCCGGTACCGAAGTCGCCAAAGAGTTGCAGCTGAGTGCTGTGTCAATGGGCTACATCTTCTCTGCCTTTGGCTGGGCATACCTGCTGATGCAAATTCCCGGCGGCTGGCTGCTCGATAAGTTTGGTTCGAAAAAAGTGTACACCTGGAGCCTGTTTTTCTGGTCGCTGTTCACCTTCCTGCAAGGCTTCGTGGATATGTTCCCGCTGGCCTGGGCCGGGGTTTCCATGTTCTTTATGCGCTTTATGTTGGGTTTCTCGGAAGCGCCTTCGTTCCCGGCAAACGCCCGTATTGTTGCGGCCTGGTTCCCGACCAAAGAGCGTGGAACCGCGTCGGCAATCTTTAACTCTGCTCAGTATTTTTCACTGGCACTGTTCTCGCCGCTGTTGGGCTGGTTGACCTTTGCCTGGGGCTGGGAGCACGTCTTCACTGTGATGGGCGTGATTGGATTTGTCCTGACGGCGCTGTGGGTCAAACTGATTCATAACCCCACCGATCACCCGCGGATGTCCGCAGAAGAGTTGAAGTTCATCTCTGAAAACGGTGCGGTCGTGGATATGGACCACAAAAAACCGGGCAGCGCCGTGGCAAGTGGTCCAAAACTGCATTACATCAAGCAGTTATTGACCAACCGCATGATGCTTGGCGTGTTCTTTGGACAGTATTTCATCAACACGATCACCTGGTTCTTCCTGACCTGGTTCCCGATTTATCTGGTTCAGGAAAAAGGAATGTCGATCCTGAAAGTGGGTCTGGTGGCTTCGATTCCGGCGCTATGTGGTTTCGCTGGCGGCGTACTGGGCGGCGTGTTCTCGGACTATCTGATTAAGCGCGGTTTTTCTATCACCGTTGCGCGTAAGCTGCCAATTGTGCTGGGAATGCTGCTGGCTTCCACCATCATTTTGTGCAACTACACCGACAACACCGCGCTGGTGGTGACGCTGATGGCGCTGGCCTTCTTTGGTAAAGGATTTGGCGCACTGGGCTGGCCGGTGATTTCGGACACCGCGCCGAAAGAGATTGTGGGCTTGTGTGGCGGGGTATTTAACGTCTTTGGCAACGTGGCATCTATCGTAACGCCACTGGTTATCGGTTACCTGGTAAGTGAACTGCATTCCTTCAACGCCGCGCTGGTATTCGTTGGCTGTTCCGCGCTGATGGCAATGGTGTGTTACCTGTTTATTGTCGGTGACATTAAACGTATGGAACTGCAGAAATAATTAACGGTTAAGTGACAAGGTAAAAGTGATGAATAACGACATCTTCCCGAACAAGTTCAAAGCAGCGCTGGCTGCGCATCAGATTCAGATTGGTTGCTGGTCAGCGCTGGCAAGCCCCATCAGTACCGAAGTCTTAGGACTGGCGGGCTTCGACTGGCTGGTGTTGGATGGCGAGCATGCGCCAAATGATGTCTCCACCTTTATTCCACAACTGATGGCGTTGAAAGGCAGTTCCAGCGCGCCAGTGGTGCGTGTACCGACCAATGAGCCGGTGATTATTAAACGTCTGCTGGATATCGGTTTTTACAACTTTCTGATTCCGTTTGTTGAAACAGAAGAAGAGGCAGTGAACGCCGTTGCGTCGACGCGCTATCCGCCTGAAGGGATCCGTGGCGTGTCCGTATCGCATCGCGCCAACATGTTTGGCACCGTCCCGGATTACTTCGCGCAGTCCAACAAAAACATCACCATCATTGTGCAGATTGAGAGCCAGCAGGGCGTGGATAACGTCGATGCTATCGCCGCCACCGAAGGTGTCGACGGTATTTTCGTTGGTCCAAGCGATCTGGCTGCGGCGTTAGGCCACCTCGGCAATGCGTCTCATCCTGAGGTGCAGAAAGCCATTCAGCACATCTTTGCCCGGGCGAAAGCGCACGGCAAACCGAGCGGCATTCTGGCACCGGTTGATGCCGACGCCCGTCGCTATCTGGAATGGGGGGCCACGTTTGTTGCTGTCGGCAGCGACCTGGGCGTGTTCCGTTCCGCCACGCAGAAACTGGCTGATTCCTTTAAGAAATAACCACCACCGAAACAAGAGAGATAATTGATATGACGATGAAAGTTGGTTTTATTGGCCTGGGTATTATGGGTAAACCAATGAGTAAAAACCTCCTGAAAGCAGGTTACTCGCTGGTGGTTTCTGACCGTAATCCTGAAGCGATCGCTGACGTTATCGCGGCAGGTGCAGAAACCGCGTCTAACGCCAAAGCGATTGCTGAGCAGTGTGATGTGATCATCACCATGCTGCCAAACTCTCCGCATGTGAAAGAGGTTGCGCTGGGCGAAGGCGGCATTATCGAAGGGGCGAAACCGGGGACGGTGCTGATCGATATGAGCTCCATCGCGCCGCTGGCGAGCCGTGAGATCAGCGACGCGCTGAAAGCTAAGGGCATCGATATGCTGGACGCGCCGGTGAGCGGCGGTGAGCCGAAGGCGATCGACGGCACGTTGTCGGTGATGGTTGGCGGCGACAAAGCGATTTTCGATAAATACTACGATCTGCTGAAAGCGATGGCGGGGTCTGTTGTTCATACCGGTGATATCGGGGCGGGGAACGTCACCAAACTGGCGAACCAGGTGATTGTGGCGCTGAACATTGCCGCGATGTCTGAAGCGCTGACCCTGGCAACCAAAGCCGGCGTAAACCCGGATCTGGTTTATCAGGCGATCCGTGGTGGTCTGGCAGGCAGCACCGTCCTGGATGCGAAAGCGCCGATGGTGATGGATCGTAACTTCAAGCCGGGTTTCCGTATCGATCTGCACATTAAAGATCTGGCAAACGCGCTGGATACGTCTCACGGTGTTGGTGCTCAGCTTCCGCTGACCGCGGCTGTTATGGAGATGATGCAGGTGCTGCGTGCTGATGGCCTGGGAACCGCCGACCACAGTGCTCTGGCATGCTATTACGAAAAACTGGCGAAAGTGGAAGTCACTCGCTAATGACCTTGCGCCCGGATGGCGTATCGCGATCCGGGCCTGGATTGTAGGCCGGATAAGTAAAGCGCCATCCGGCGTTGTGCAGTAACAGGCGATCATCATGAAAATCGTAATTGCCCCAGACTCTTATAAAGAAAGCCTTTCTGCTACTGAGGTAGCGCAGGCGATAGAAAAAGGATTTCGGGAAATTTTCCCCGATGCGCAGTATGTTTCCGTTCCGGTCGCCGATGGGGGTGAGGGGACGGTTGAAGCCATGATTGCCGCCACACACGGTTCTGCACATTCCGCTCTGGTGACCGGACCGCTGGGTGAAAAAGTGAATGCCAACTGGGGCATGTCAGGCGATGGAAAGACCGCGTTTATTGAAATGGCGGCCGCCAGCGGACTGGCGCTGGTCCCCCCCGAAAAACGTAACCCCCTGATTACCACTTCGCGCGGCACCGGGGAGCTTATTTTGCAGGCGCTGGACAGTGGGGCGAGCAATATTATTATCGGCATTGGCGGGAGCGCGACCAATGACGGCGGTGCCGGGATGGTTCAGGCGCTGGGCGCGAAGCTGTGTGATGCCAACGGAACTGAAATTGGCTACGGCGGCGGTAGTCTGAACACTCTCAATACCATTGATGTGTCTGGTCTGGATCCGCGCATTAAACATTGTGCTATTCGCGTTGCTTGTGATGTGACCAATCCGCTGGTGGGCGAACAGGGAGCTTCTCGGATCTTTGGCCCGCAAAAAGGGGCGACGGAACCGCTGATCCTCGAACTGGACCGCAATCTGGCTCACTACGCGGATATTATTAAAAAATCACTGGGTGTGGATGTGAAAAACGTCCCAGGCGCAGGTGCGGCGGGCGGCATGGGGGCAGCGCTGATGGCATTCCTCGGCGCGGAGTTGAAAAGCGGGATTGAGATCGTCACCCAGGCGCTTAATCTGGAAGAGCATATTCACGACTGTACGCTGGTTGTTACCGGTGAAGGGCGCATCGACAGCCAGAGCATTCACGGCAAAGTGCCGGTGGGCGTGGCTAACGTGGCGAAGAAATACCACAAGCCGGTGATTGGCATTGCGGGCAGTCTGACGCGGGATGTCGGCGTTGTGCATCAATATGGTATCGATGCTGTATTCAGCGTATTGACCAGTATTGGCACGCTGGAAGAGGCCTTTCGCGGCGCATTTGACAACATTTACCGGGCGTCGCGAAACATTGCGGCGACGCTGGCGGTGGGAATGCGCAGTGCAGGGTGACAAGGGCGTGCAAACCCTCTATACTGCGCGCCGAAGCTGACCAGACAGTCGCCGCTTCGTCGTCGTCCCTTTCGGGGGAGACAGGCGGAGGGGAGGAAAGTCCGGGCTCCATAGGGCAGGGTGCCAGGTAACGCCTGGGGGGGAAACCCACGACCAGTGCAACAGAGAGCAAACCGCCGATGGCCCACGCAAGTGGGATCAGGTAAGGGTGAAAGGGTGCGGTAAGAGCGCACCGCGCGGCTGGTAACAGTCCGTGGCACGGTAAACTCCACCCGGAGCAAGGCCAAATAGGGGTTCATAAGGTACGGCCCGTACTGAACCCGGGTAGGCTGCTTGAGCCAGTGAGCGATTGCTGGCCTAGATGAATGACTGTCCACGACAGAACCCGGCTTATCGGTCAGCTTCACCACTTTAAGAACCCCGCCACCAGGCGGGGTTTTGCTTTGTAGATAATGTAGATGAATGACTGTCCACGACGCTACACCTGAAAGAAAGCGGCTTATCGGTCAGCTTCACCACTTTAAGAACCCCGCCACCAGGCGGGGTTTTGCTTTGTAGATAATGTAGATGAATGACTGTCCACGACGCTACACCTGAAAGAAAGCGGCTTATCGGTCAGCTTCACCACTTTAAGAACCCCGCCACCAGGCGGGGTTTTGCTTTGTAGATAATGTAGATGAATGACTGTCCACGACGCTACACCTGAAAGAAAGCGGCTTACCGGTCAGCTTCACCACTTTAAGAACCCCGCCACCAGGCGGGTTTTTGCTTTGCAGATGATGTAGATGAATGACTGTCCACGACGCTACACCTGAAAGAAAGCGGCT
>NZ_LIFT01000012.1:0-1604 GCF_001297795.1 Citrobacter sp. CtB7.12
TTTTCATCAGACAATCTGTGTGGGCACTACAAAGGCAGGTTCTTTAAGGTAAGGAGGTGATCCAACCGCAGGTTCCCCTACGGTTACCTTGTTACGACTTCACCCCAGTCATGAATCACAAAGTGGTAAGCGCCCTCCCGAAGGTTAAGCTACCTACTTCTTTTGCAACCCACTCCCATGGTGTGACGGGCGGTGTGTACAAGGCCCGGGAACGTATTCACCGTGGCATTCTGATCCACGATTACTAGCGATTCCGACTTCATGGAGTCGAGTTGCAGACTCCAATCCGGACTACGACATACTTTATGAGGTCCGCTTGCTCTCGCGAGGTCGCTTCTCTTTGTATATGCCATTGTAGCACGTGTGTAGCCCTGGTCGTAAGGGCCATGATGACTTGACGTCATCCCCACCTTCCTCCAGTTTATCACTGGCAGTCTCCTTTGAGTTCCCGGCCGGACCGCTGGCAACAAAGGATAAGGGTTGCGCTCGTTGCGGGACTTAACCCAACATTTCACAACACGAGCTGACGACAGCCATGCAGCACCTGTCTCACAGTTCCCGAAGGCACCAAGGCATCTCTGCCAAGTTCTGTGGATGTCAAGACCAGGTAAGGTTCTTCGCGTTGCATCGAATTAAACCACATGCTCCACCGCTTGTGCGGGCCCCCGTCAATTCATTTGAGTTTTAACCTTGCGGCCGTACTCCCCAGGCGGTCTATTTAACGCGTTAGCTCCGGAAGCCACGCCTCAAGGGCACAACCTCCAAATAGACATCGTTTACGGCGTGGACTACCAGGGTATCTAATCCTGTTTGCTCCCCACGCTTTCGCACCTGAGCGTCAGTCTTCGTCCAGGGGGCCGCCTTCGCCACCGGTATTCCTCCAGATCTCTACGCATTTCACCGCTACACCTGGAATTCTACCCCCCTCTACGAGACTCAAGCCTGCCAGTTTCGAATGCAGTTCCCAGGTTGAGCCCGGGGATTTCACATCCGACTTGACAGACCGCCTGCGTGCGCTTTACGCCCAGTAATTCCGATTAACGCTTGCACCCTCCGTATTACCGCGGCTGCTGGCACGGAGTTAGCCGGTGCTTCTTCTGCGGGTAACGTCAATGGCTAAGGTTATTAACCTTAACCCCTTCCTCCCCGCTGAAAGTACTTTACAACCCGAAGGCCTTCTTCATACACGCGGCATGGCTGCATCAGGCTTGCGCCCATTGTGCAATATTCCCCACTGCTGCCTCCCGTAGGAGTCTGGACCGTGTCTCAGTTCCAGTGTGGCTGGTCATCCTCTCAGACCAGCTAGGGATCGTCGCCTTGGTGAGCCGTTACCTCACCAACAAGCTAATCCCATCTGGGCACATCCGATGGCAAGAGGCCCGAAGGTCCCCCTCTTTGGTCTTGCGACATTATGCGGTATTAGCTACCGTTTCCAGTAGTTATCCCCCTCCATCGGGCAGTTTCCCAGACATTACTCACCCGTCCGCCACTCGTCAGCAAAGCAGCAAGCTGCTTCCTGTTACCGTTCGACTTGCATGTGTTAGGCCTGCCGCCAGCGTTCAATCTGAGCCATGATCAAACTCTTCAATTTAAGTTTGATGCTC
>NZ_LIFT01000012.1:1671-145275 GCF_001297795.1 Citrobacter sp. CtB7.12
CGACGTTAAGAATCCATGTCACTCTGAGTGCCCACACAGATTGTCTGATAAATTGTTAAAGAGCAGTGCCGCTTCGCTTTTTCTCAGCGGCGCGGGGTGTGCATAATACGCTTTCCCGCTTCAGAGTCAAGCATTTATTTCGCTTTTCTCTGTCGGTGTTCATCACTGGTTTTCACCGGAGAACCCTGCTGACCCGGCGGCTTGTGTGCCGTTGTTCCGTGTCAGTGGAGGCGCATTATAGGGAGTTATTTCGGGCTGACAAGTCAAAAATACAAAAAACTTATCGACTGCTCACTTTCCAGGCAAACCACTCTATAAACCATCATTTTAGCCTGTTTTTTAAACAAAAATGGGCTCCGAAGAGCCCATTAATTATTTCATCAAGAATTACTGTACTGCGACAATCCGATCGTCGTTTACCTCAAGACGAATCGTTTTGCCTGGAATTAACTCTCCAGACAGGATTTGCTGCGCCAGCGGGTTTTCGATCTGCTGCTGGATTGCACGTTTCAACGGACGCGCCCCATACACCGGATCATAACCATTTGCGCTCAGCAGTTTCAGCGCTTCATCAGAGATGTGGATTTCATAGCCACGCTCTTCCAGACGTTTGTACAGACGCTGCAGTTGGATCTGCGCAATAGACGCGATGTGTTGTTCACCCAACGGATGGAATACCACAACCTCATCTATACGGTTGATGAATTCCGGGCGGAAGTTGTGACTCACCACACCTAACACCAGATCTTTCATATGGCTGTAGTCGAGATCGCCAAAGCGTTCCTGAATCAAATCGGAACCCAGGTTAGAGGTCATAATGACCACCGTATTACGGAAGTCGACCGTTCTCCCCTGTCCATCGGTCAGACGACCATCATCCAGTACCTGCAGAAGAATGTTGAACACATCAGGATGCGCTTTCTCAACTTCATCAAGCAGAATAACGGAATAAGGACGACGACGAACCGCTTCTGTCAGGTAGCCACCCTCTTCATAACCGACATATCCCGGAGGCGCACCCACCAGACGTGATACGGAGTGTTTCTCCATAAACTCGGACATGTCGATCCGCACCATCGCGTCATCACTGTCAAACATAAAGTTTGCCAGCGCCTTACACAGCTCGGTTTTACCGACCCCGGTTGGGCCGAGGAACAGGAACGAGCCAATCGGGCGGTTTGGATCGGCAAGACCGGCACGGCTACGACGAATCGCATTCGATACGGCTTCGACCGCTTCATTCTGACCGATCACACGGCTATGTAACTCTTGCTCCATACGCAACAGTTTTTCGCGCTCGCCTTCCAGCATTCTCGCGACCGGAATACCGGTCCAGCGCGCCAGCACTTCGGCAATTTCCGCATCCGTCACTTTATTACGCAACAGACGCATGGTTTTACCTTCCGACTGCGTCGCGGCTTCCAGCTGTTTTTCCAGCTCAGGAATTTTACCGTATTGCA
This sequence comes from Citrobacter sp. CtB7.12, assembly GCF_001297795.1. NCBI lineage: Bacteria > Pseudomonadati > Pseudomonadota > Gammaproteobacteria > Enterobacterales > Enterobacteriaceae > Citrobacter > Citrobacter sp. CtB7.12. Next base: position 3,132 of record NZ_LIFT01000012.1, read on the forward strand.
GTTCTGACATCCGCGCCAGATCGCCAACACGACGCGCCTGTTCAATAGCAATCTTCGCCTGTTCCAGCTCGGCTTTGATCGTTTGTGTTCCGGAGAGCGACGCTTTTTCCGCTTTCCACTCTTCTTCTAATTCAGAGTACTGACGCTCTTTATCATCCAGCTCTTCGTTAAGCATATCGAGGCGTTTTTTACTCGCCTCATCAGACTCTTTCATTAATGCCTGCTGCTCCAGCTTGAGCTGGATAATGCGGCGGTCGAGTCTGTCCAGTTCTTCCGGCTTAGAGTCAATCTGCATACGGATGCTGGATGCCGCTTCATCGATCAGGTCGATGGCTTTATCCGGCAACTGGCGATCGGCAATGTAACGATGAGACAGCGTGGCGGCCGCGACGATTGCCGGGTCAGTAATCTGCACATGGTGATGCAGTTCATAACGTTCTTTCAGACCACGCAGTATCGCAATGGTATCTTCCACTGACGGCTCAGCCACGAACACTTTCTGGAAACGACGTTCCAGCGCCGCATCTTTTTCGATGTACTGCCGATACTCGTCGAGCGTAGTCGCCCCTACGCAGTGCAGTTCCCCACGCGCCAGCGCCGGTTTCAGCATGTTCCCGGCATCCATTGCGCCATCCGCTTTACCTGCGCCCACCATGGTGTGCAATTCGTCGATAAACAGGATGACATTCCCTTCCTGTTTGGCAAGATCGTTGAGTACGCCTTTTAAGCGTTCTTCAAATTCACCGCGGTATTTTGCCCCTGCCACCAGCGCGCCCATATCCAGCGCCAGTACGCGACGGCCTTTTAACCCTTCAGGGACTTCACCATTAATGATTCGCTGTGCCAGTCCTTCAACAATCGCCGTTTTACCGACACCAGGCTCACCGATTAACACCGGGTTGTTTTTTGTACGACGCTGCAGAACCTGAATGGTCCGGCGGATCTCTTCATCACGGCCGATAACCGGGTCAAGTTTGCCCTGCTCGGCACGCTCAGTCAGATCGACAGTGTATTTTTTCAAGGCCTGACGTTGGTCTTCAGCCCCCTGGTCGTTCACGCTTTCACCTCCACGCATTTGTTCAATTGCCTGAGTAATATTCGCGGTCGTTGCGCCAGCCGATTTCAGTAAATCGGGCAGTGTGCCACGCGACTCAAGCGCCGCCAGAACGAACAGTTCTGACGAAATAAAGTTGTCCCCTCGCTTTTGCGCCAGCTTGTCGCAAAGATTCAGAACACGCATCAGATCCTGAGAGGGCTGGACGTCGCCGCCAGTGCCTTCCACCTGCGGTAAACGACTCAGCGCCTGATCGATGGCGGTGCGTAACTGTCCGGCATTAATACCGGCAGAGGTTAATAAAGGACGTACCGATCCCCCTTCCTGATTCAGCAAGGCGCTCATTAAATGAAGAGGTTCGATGAATTGGTTGTCGTGCCCCAGTGCGAGCGACTGGGCATCGGCAAGAGCAAGCTGGAATTTGTTAGTAAGACGATCCAGACGCATAACTCCTCCCATAACAGGTCAAATTTGCTACTGGAGATTAAATGAGGTCATCCCTCAATTATTCAAGGTTATTGACCTGAATTATGTGAAAAGAAAATTACACGTACCGGATCGTCTTGATTCTTTAGGTTATATCAGCCAAATAAAACTTGCCATACGCCCCGTGGTCTTGTCGCGACGATAAGAGAAGAAAGTCTCATTTTCACTAAAAGTACAGCGGTCGCCGCCATAAATTTGCTCAACGCCGACATTTGCCAGGCGCTGACGGGCAAGCTGATAAATATTCGCCAGATATTTTTCGCCGTGAGGCTCAAAGGCTTCATGCGCATTAGTCTCTTTGGCGATAAACGCCTCGCGCACCTCAGGTCCGACTTCAAACGCCGCAGGACCAATCGCCGGGCCTAACCAGGCAAGAATATTTTCAGGCTTATCAGCAAAGCAGGCCACCGTCTCTTCCAGTACGCCTTCACATAATCCACGCCAGCCCGCATGGGCTGCCGCCACCTCCGTTCCTGCCCGATTACAAAAGAGTACGGGCAGACAGTCTGCCGTCATTACCGCACAAACGGTACCCGGCGTATTACTGTATGACGCATCCGCCCGTTTAGAGGCGTAAGGCTCGCCGGTCAGCTTCAGGACGTCTTTTCCATGCACCTGTTCCAGCCAGACCGGTTTTGAAGGCAGATTGCCCGCAGCAAACAGGCGTCTGCGGTTCTCTTCGACATGCTCCGGGTTATCGCCACAGTGGGCGCCCAGGTTTAAGGCATCATACGGCGGCAAACTCACACCACCGGTACGGGTCGAACTGCAGGCCGCCACACCGTTCGGCAGAGGCCACTGCGGGACAATAAGCTCATTCATAGCCAGGCCACATCATCCTTATGCTCTTCGAAATCCGCACGCATCGCGTCAATCAGTTCCACCATATCCTGTGGGATCGGCGCATGCCATTCCATTTCGATACCGGAAATCGGGTGATACAGACGCAGCATGGTGGCATGTAGCGCCTGACGGTCGAATTTACGCAATGTCGAGATAAATGTCTCCGACGCGCCTTTCGGCGGACGTGGACGGCCACCGTATACCTGATCGCCCACCAGCGGATGGGTAATATGCGCCATATGCACGCGGATCTGGTGCGTACGTCCGGTCTCCAGACGCAAGCGCAGACGCGTGTGCACACGGAAGTGTTCCATGATGCGATAGTGCGTGACCGCTGGTTTACCCATCGGATGCACCGCCATATGAGTACGCTTCGTCGGGTGACGGCTGATAGGTTCTTCCACCGTGCCGCCAGCCGTCATATGACCGATCGCTACCGCTTCGTATTCACGGGTAATCTCACGCAGTTGCAGCGCTTCCACCAGCCGCGTTTGCGCCGGAACGGTTTTCGCCACTACCATCAGCCCGGTGGTGTCTTTATCCAGGCGATGGACAATACCTGCGCGTGGGACATCAGCAATTGGCGGATAATAATGCAGTAATGCATTCAGAACCGTGCCGTCCGGGTTGCCCGCGCCAGGATGAACAACCAGATCGCGTGGCTTGTTGATAACAATGATGTCATCATCTTCATAAACGATATCCAGTGGGATATCCTGAGGCTCGAAGCGGATTTCTTCATCGATTTCAGCATCGATGGCGACCCGTTCTCCGCCTAACACTTTTTCTTTTGGTTTGTCGCAAAGTTTACCGTTGACCAGCACGCGCCGATCAAGAATCCAATCTTTTATGCGCGATCGCGAATAATCAGGGAACATTTCGGCCAAAGCTTGATCTAAGCGTTGACCGAGTTGATTTTCGGATACCGTTGCGGTGAGTTGTACTCGTTGTGCCATATACAGCTTCTTCGTTTAACGTTGGGTTTTACGGCTTTGCCGTTTAATATAGTGTGCTATTGTAGCTGGTCTTAACCGGGAGCAGGAACAGAGAATCTCCCGTAAAACATTTTGAGGAAAGTCAAAACGTCATGACGCGCATGAAATATCTGGTGGCAGCAGCCACGTTGAGCCTGTTTTTGGCGGGTTGCTCTGGTTCAAAGGAAGAGGTGCCCGATAATCCGCCTAATGAAATCTACGCGACTGCTCAGCAAAAGCTGCAGGACGGTAACTGGAAACAGGCAATAACGCAATTGGAAGCGTTGGATAACCGCTATCCATTTGGTCCTTATTCTCAGCAGGTGCAGTTAGATCTCATCTACGCCTACTACAAAAACGCCGATCTGCCGCTTGCTCAGGCTGCCATCGATCGCTTTATCCGCCTGAATCCAACTCATCCTAACATTGATTATGTCATGTATATGCGTGGCCTGACCAATATGGCGTTAGATGACAGCGCATTACAAGGGTTCTTTGGTGTTGATCGTAGCGACCGTGACCCTCAGCATGCGCGAGCTGCGTTCAATGACTTTTCGAAACTGGTTCGCGGTTATCCGAACAGCCAGTACACCACCGACGCCACCAAACGTCTGGTGTTCCTGAAAGATCGTCTGGCGAAATATGAGTACTCCGTTGCGGATTATTACACTCAGCGCGGTGCATGGGTTGCCGTGGTTAACCGTGTAGAAGGTATGCTGCGCGATTTCCCGGATACGCAGGCAACGCGTGATGCCCTGCCGTTGATGGAAAATGCCTATCGCGAAATGCAGATGACGGCGCAGGCTGACAAAGTGGCGAAGATTATCGCCGCTAACAGCAGCAACACCTGATCGATTTTCAGATGCAAAAACGGCAGCGCTGAGCTGCCGTTTTTTTATCCGTTTCGCGTCGTGGCGCTGATGACTTTTGCGTGACGCAACTCATCAAATATGGCCTGCTTTCTGGCTTTCCTCAAGTTAAAAATCACCTCTTCCTGCGATAACTCACAAAAAGGTACCCTTGACAAAAAGTGACAAAATAATGTGATTTAAATCACACATTTTGACATTAGGAACGGTATGCTGGAATCACCAAGACGGGAAAGACAAGAGGTAAAATTTATGACAATGAACATTACCAGTAAACAAATGGAAATTACTCCGGCAATTCGCCAACATGTCGCAGACCGTCTCGCCAAACTTGAAAAATGGCAAACCCATCTCATTAATCCACATATCATTCTGTCCAAGGAGCCACAGGGTTTCATTGCTGATGCCACCATCAATACACCGAACGGACATCTGGTCGCCAGCGCAAAACACGAAGATATGTATACCGCTATTAACGATTTGATCAACAAGCTGGAACGGCAGCTCAATAAAGTGCAGCACAAAGGCGAAGCCCGTCGTGCAACAACTTCAGTAAAAGACGCCAACTTCGTCGAAGCAGAAGAAGAGTAGTCCCTTACATTGAGTGTATCGCCAACGCGCCTTCGGGCGCGTTTTTTGTTGACAGGGTGAAAACAGTACGGGTACTTTACTGACATCACTTAAGGAAACTGATATGAAACACACTCCGTTCTTCTTCGCATTCTTTTTTACCTTCCCCTGAATGGGAGGCTTTCGTCGTGTGAAAAAGAATGCGAAGACGAACAATAAGGCCTCCCACACCGGGGGGCCTTTTTTATTGATAACAATAAAGGCAACACTATGACATCGGAAAACCCATTACTGGCGCTGCGCGATAAAATCAGCGCGTTGGATGCAAAATTACTGGCGTTACTGGCCGAGCGACGTGGGCTGGCAGTTGAAGTCGGCAAAGCCAAGCTTGAATCCCATCGCCCGGTACGGGATATCGACCGCGAGCGCGATCTCCTGGACAGATTGATTACGCTTGGCAAAGCCCATCATCTGGATGCGCACTACATCACCCGCCTTTTTCAACTCATCATCGAAGACTCCGTTCTCACCCAGCAGGCGCTGCTCCAGCAACATCTGAATAAGATCAACCCGCATTCTGCGCGCGTGGCGTTCCTGGGACCAAAAGGCTCTTACTCACATCTTGCGGCACGTCAGTACGCTGCCCGTCACTTTGAGCAGTTTATTGAGAGCGGTTGTACAAAGTTTGCCGATATCTTTAATCAGGTTGAAACCGGCCAGGCCGATTACGCAGTTGTACCGATTGAAAACACCAGTTCGGGTGGGATTAACGATGTCTACGATCTGCTCCAGCACACCAGTCTCTCCATTGTGGGTGAGATGACGGTGACTATCGATCACTGCGTGCTGGTTTCCGGTACCACGGACCTCGACACCATTGAGACGGTGTACAGCCACCCGCAGCCGTTCCAGCAGTGCAGCAAGTTCCTCAGTCGTTATCCGCACTGGAAAATTGAATACACCGAAAGCACATCCGCCGCAATGGAAAAGGTCGCTCAGGCGAACTCTCCGCACGTTGCTGCGCTCGGAAGCGAAGCCGGTGGCGTGCTGCATGGTTTACAGGTTCTTGAACGTATCGAGGCGAATCAGACGCAAAATATCACGCGTTTCATCGTGCTGGCGCGTAAAGCAATCAATGTTTCTGACCAGGTGCCAGCCAAAACAACGCTGCTGATGGCGACAGGACAACAGGCGGGCGCGCTGGTGGAAGCGCTACTGGTGATGCGTAACCACAATCTGATCATGACCAAACTGGAATCCCGCCCCATACACGGCAATCCGTGGGAAGAGATGTTTTATCTCGACATCCAGGCCAATCTGGAATCCCCACAGATGCAGAAGGCGCTCAAGGAGTTGGGCGAGATTACTCGCTCCATGAAGGTGTTGGGTTGCTATCCCAGTGAGAACGTGGTGCCAGTCGATCCGAGCTAACGTGCAACAAGGCCGGAGGGCGTATGCCTGTCCGGCCTGTTGTTTATGTTGCATAGGCTGGATAAGGCACTTTAGCGGCGCTATCCGGCATAATCCTGCCATTACTGTCGACTGTCATTCGCCTGGCGTAACAGCGTACGACTTTCGCTCTGGAAGCGCTTCGCGTAGTCACCGAACCAGTGCTCCACTTTGCGGAAGCTGTCGATAAACGCCTGTTTATCTCCCTGCTCCAGCAAACTGATCGCTTCGCCAAAACGTTTGTAATAGCGCTTAATCAGTGCCAGATTGCTCTCCGACGACATAATGATATCGGCGTAAAGCTGTGGGTCCTGAGCAAACAGCCGCCCCACCATCGCCAGTTCAAGGCGATAAATCGGAGAAGAGAGCGCCAGCAACTGTTCAAGCTGCACGTTTTCTTCTGCCAGATGTAGACCATAAGCAAAGGTCGCAAAGTGACGAAGCGCCTGAATGAACGCCATGTTCTGATCGTGCTCGACGGCGCTAATACGGTGCAGCCGCGCGCCCCAGACCTGAATCTGCTCCAGGAACCACTGATAAGCTTCCGGATGACGTCCATCGCACCAGACCACCACCTGCTTTGCCAGGCTGCCGCTGTCCGGGCCAAACATCGGGTGCAGACCGAGTACCGGCCCGTCGTGCGCCGCCAGCATTGCCTGTAAAGGACCGTTTTTCACCGACGCCAGATCGACCAGGATACAGTCGGCGGGCAACGGCGGTAATTTTGCGATCACCTGTTCCGTCAGATGGATCGGGACACTCACGATCACCATGCCGGCATCCGCGACGATCTCCTGCGCGCGCTCCCAGTCATGCTGTTCGAGGATCCGCACCTGATAACCCGACAGGGTGAGCATTTTCTCGAACAACCGTCCCATCTGACCGCCACCGCCGACAATCACCACCGGGCGCAGCGAAGGACACAGCGTCTTAAACCCTTTATCGTTCTCACTGGAATAGGATTCACGCATCACTCGACGCAGTACGTCTTCAATCAGATCTGGCGGTACGCCGAGCGCTTCCGCTTCGGCTCGGCGCGAAGCCAGCATTGAGGCTTCGCGTTCCGGTACATAAATCGGCAGGCCAAAGCGGCTTTTGACTTCCCCGACCTCTGCCACCAGTTCCAGACGGCGCGCCAGCAAATCCAGCAGCGCCTTGTCTACTTCATCAATTTGATCGCGTAACGCGGTCAATTCAGCAACCATAACGAACCTCTTAAGCCTGGCGCGCCGCCAACTGGCTGTTCAAATCTTTGTTAATTTCACGCAGTAACGCGTCCGTCATTTCCCAACTGATGCAGGCATCGGTAACGGATACGCCGTACTTCATTTCGCTGCGCGGTTGTTCGGAGGACTGGTTGCCTTCGTGAATATTACTTTCAATCATCAGGCCGATGATTGAGCGGTTGCCATCTTTAATTTGCGCAACCACCGACTCCGCCACGGCAGGCTGACGACGGTAATCTTTATTGGAATTACCATGACTGCAATCTACCATCAGTGACGGCCGCAGTCCCGCCTGCTCCATCTCTTTTTCGCACTGGGCGACATCTGCCGGGCTGTAGTTAGGCGCTTTGCCGCCGCGCAGGATCACATGCCCGTCCGGGTTGCCCTGGGTTTGCAACAGCGCAACCTGACCTGCCTGGTTAATACCGACAAAACGGTGCGATTGCGCCGCCGCGCGCATGGCATTGATCGCCGTCGCCAGGCTGCCGTCGGTGCCGTTTTTGAAGCCCACCGGCATCGACAGACCCGATGCCATTTCACGGTGCGTTTGCGATTCCGTGGTTCGCGCGCCAATCGCAGACCAGCTAAACAGATCGCCCAGGTACTGCGGGCTGTTCGGATCCAGCGCTTCCGTCGCCAGCGGCAGTCCCATGTTGACCAGTTCAAGCAGCAGTTGACGCGCAATTTTCAGACCTGCTTCAACGTCAAAAGAGCCATCCATATGAGGATCGTTAATTAACCCTTTCCAGCCAACGGTAGTACGGGGTTTTTCAAAATAGACGCGCATCACCAGATAGAGGCTATCGCTGACCTCTGCGGCAAGGGCTTTAAATCGACGAGCATATTCCAGGGCCGTTTCAGGATCGTGAATGGAGCACGGACCGCACACCACTAACAGACGCGGATCGCGACCGGCAATGATGTCAGAAATGGTTTTGCGGGACTGGGCGATTTGCGCCTCTTGCGCCAGGCTCAGCGGGAATTCCGCTTTAAGTTGTTCCGGGGTCATCAGAACCTGTTCGTCGGTAATATGTACGTTGTTAAGCGCGTCTTTTTGCATGATGGCGATCCTGTTTTAGCTCGTTTGCGATAGTTTTCCTCAGTGAGGATGACGTAACGATAACACAACGAGTAAAGATATCAATCCAAAATACGTAAACATTACGTTACAGAATCGACATTTGTTCGATTTAAAGCCCATCACATCGTACATAATAATTTACACACGGTTATTGTACGGTCCGCTATGCTTTGAAAAACAGGAGAACGAGCAATGACGAGAAGAGTCAGTATCGCAGTCATTTTTCTGCTTAGTGGCTGCCAGATCGATCCTTACACCCACGCGCCAACATGGACCAGTACCAACTGGTATGACGCCGGTATCGAAGATGCAATTTCCGGCGTTGCGGTTAAAGATAATGAAACGCTGGCCGATAGCTTTAACGACCCGGAGGTGGATCGTTCGCAATACCTCAACGGTTATGCAGAAGGTCAGCGTAAAACCTGTCAGCAAAATTTTGTCTATGCCAGAGGCGTAACGGGGAAAACCTTCCCTGCCAGTTGCGATACCGTAGAAAATGCCAGCCAGTTGCGTGAAGCATGGCAACACGGTGCCGATGAAAATGCTGGCTCAATACGTCTGAATTAATATTTAGTCAGATTTAGCTTAAGGCGTATACGTTAATCTACAAGGTATAATGACGCTCCGCAAAAATAATGCTATTTTGCTTTAAACAAAACATGGATGTATTTTGATGACTGATAAAAGATGCTGGTGAGGAAATCGTTATGTCCGCTTCTCACCGATGCCTGATGCTGCTGGTGCTCTTACTGGCAGGATCGCCAGTTTTTGCAAATGACATCCCTGATGCGGCGAAGAACGTTCGCACCATGGTCTCTGGCATTGTCAGCTATACGCGCTGGCCTGCCCTCTCAGGGCCACCCAGACTGTGTATTTTCTCGTCTTCCCGGTTCGTCAACGTCCTGGGAGACAGCAGTGATACGTCGCTGCCTTATCAACCTGTTATTATTTACACCGAACAAGAAGCATTAACTGCGCGTTGTGATGGTGTTTATTTCGGCAGCGAATCTCCCACTGCTCAGGTTGAATTAGCGAATAAATATCCGTCTAAGGCGTTGTTATTAATTGCAGAACAGAATGCCGAATGCATTATTGGCAGCACCTTTTGTCTGATTATTAACAATAATGATGTCAGATTCGCCGTTAATCTGGATTCCTTGTCACGCAGTGGCGTAAGAGTCAATCCGGATGTATTGATGCTCGCACGGAATAATAAAAATGGATAAGGATCTTTCCCCAACCCCCCGTCCCACATTTAAGCGAGCGTTGCGACGCATTAACATCACCAGCGTGATCGTGACCATGACCTTGATCTGGCTGCTGCTATGTGTGGCCTCGGTGCTGACGTTAAAACAGTATGCACAAAGGAACCTTGAGCTCACGGCGGCGACAATGACCCATAGTCTGGAAGCTGCGCTGGTATTCGCCGATGATGCCGCCGCCGCAGAAACGCTGGCCGCGCTCGGCCAACAGGGGCAATTTTCCGCCGCTGAGGTTCGCGACAATAATCAGAATGTCATTGCCTCCTGGCGCTACAACGCGCTGGAGAACGACGATAAGCTAGGGGATTTTATTAGTCACTGGCTCTTTCCCTTCCCCGTCGCCCAGCCCGTCTGGCACAGTGGTGAAATTATCGGTGAAGTTCGACTTACCGCACGCGACAGCTTAATCAGCCACTTCATCTGGCTTTCTCTGGCGGTACTTACCGGGTCGATTCTGCTGGCCTCCGGTATTGCCATTTTGCTGACGCGTCACCTGCACCGTGGTGTGGTTGAGGCGCTGCAAAATATCACCGAGGTGGTGCACGATGTGCGTACCAACCGTAACTTCTCCCGCCGCGTCTCTGAAGAGCGGATTGAAGAGTTCCACAATTTTGCCCAGGACTTCAACAGCCTGCTGGATGAAATGGAAGAGTGGCAGCTGCGTTTGCAGGCCAAAAATGCACAATTATTGCGAACGGCGCTGCACGATCCGCTGACCGGGCTGGCAAACCGGGCGGCGTTCCGGAGCAGCATCAGCGCCCTGATGAACGACAATTCAGCCCGTAGCAGCTCAGCGCTTCTGTTTCTTGATGGCGATAACTTCAAATTTATAAATGATACCTGGGGACATGCCGCAGGCGATCGCGTGCTGATTGAAGTCGCCAGACGACTGGCTGAATTTGGCGGCAACCGCCATATTCCTTATCGCCTCGGCGGAGATGAGTTTGCCGTCGTGCTTTACGGCGTCCATTCAGACTATGAAGTCCAGCGAATCAGCGCCGCGCTGTCACAAGAGTTTAATCGTCCTTTTGACCTGCATAACGGACATTTAGTCAGTATGACACTGAGTATGGGTTACGCGCTGACCTGGGAGCACGCTTCCGCCGAGAAATTACAAGAACTGGCCGATCGTAATATGTATCAGGCTAAACATCAGCGCGCTGTGCGCTCGATAAAATAAAAAAGGAATGCACACATGCTTAAGCGTCTTTTATCCCCATTCATTCTTGCCACGCTACTGCTGGCAGGCTGTCAGGCTCCACAGGGCAAATTCACCCCTGAGCAGATAGCAGCCATGCAATCGTACGGATTTACTGAATCCGCGGGAGACTGGTCCCTGGGGCTTTCCGACACTATCCTGTTTGATAAGAATGACTACAAACTGCGTGCGGAAAGCCAGCAGCAGATTCAGTCGATGGCCGCTCGTCTGGCTTCAGTCGGTCTGAATCATGCGCGTATGGATGGGCATACCGATAACTATGGCGAGGACAGCTACAATGAGGCGTTATCACTCAAGCGCGCCAATGTCGTGGCGGACGCGTGGTCAGAAGGTGCGAAGATTCCGCGCACCAATCTGACCACTCAGGGATTAGGGAAAAAATACCCCATCGCCAGCAACCAGTCGGCGAAAGGTCGCGCTGAAAACCGCCGTGTCGCCGTGGTCATCAGCACGCCTTAGTCCTCAGTCGGCTGGCTGCACGATTCCCGCGCGTGACGCGTGAACCCAGCGCAGCCAGTCGACCAGCATAAACAGCAGCAGACTCCCCCCCAGCACCGGCATTGCCAGTCCGAGCGTCATCGCCAGTAACCCAACACCTGTACGCCCCCAAACGCTCAACATGAGCCAGCTTTGAACCAGCGTCTGCGCCGGACTGGCTGATGGGCCCGCAGGACGGCGAATCCACCACAGCCGATAACCAATCACGATCATCAGGCAAAGGCCAACGCCAAAACCGATCAGCAGTAATTGGTTCGGCAATCCCAGCAGAATGCCCATATGAAAATCGACGCCCCAGCGCGTCAACTTCGCCATCAGCGGGAAGTCGGCAAATCGGGTATGGTCAGTCACCTGAAGCGTCGTCGGGTCAACGGCAACGGCATCAACCTGCGTAGGCCATCGGCGATCGATTTCCGTTACCGTCCACCCGTGCTGCGCATCCTTCGGCGGACGAATTTCCATCCGAAGCGCATTGAGGCCAGCCGTCTGCGCAGTTTGTAATACGGTATCGAACTGACGGATATTCACCTGAGCCGCAGGCATCTCCCTGCCGCCATGGTGGCCTGCGTGCTCATCATGAAGCGGGCGAGCACCATGAAGTTGAGCGTTAAGCTGTGGCGTCAGCCAGCCAAACGCGGCGCGCATTTTATCCACATTGCCGCCTGCCCACTGCGACCAGGTCAGTCCGGTTGCTGAAAACAGCAGCATTCCGACTAACAACAGCCATCCCAGCGTAACGTGCAAGCGACGGTGGTTTTGAACCGGATTGTTCAACCGGCGCCGGGGTCGCGTTACTGACCAGAGTGTAATACCGCCCAGCGCCGCCACCCACATCCAGGATGCCGCCAGTTCACTGTAGAGACGCCCGACCTCCCCCAACAATAGCGAACGGTGGGCATAATCAATCCACTGCCGCAGCGGCAGGATACCGCTGGTGCCGTACACCGGCATATCGCCTTTCACGGCCAGGGTTACCGGATCGATAAAAATGGCCCGATGTTCAGAAGCCGCCAGCGCAGGGTCGGCAAACATGACGCGCGTTGTATCGCCCGGCTCCAGTCCAGGGCGGACGGCGTGCAGGCGCAGGTGCCCACCGGTCACCTGCTGCGCGATCGCAACCTGTGCCGCCAGCAATTGCGGCTCTCCCTGCGTCGTCCCGTTAAGTGCCTGAGCGTAAATGGCCTCTTCCAGTTGCGGCGTCGCCACATACAACGTGCCGGTCAGTGCGGCAACAAAGATAAATGGCCCGACAAACAGGCCGATATAGAAATGAAGGCGTCGCAGCAGGGTTATCCATGCCGCGCGCGGTGTGCAGGTTGTCATACTTTTCCTCAGAAAAAGCAAAAGAGTATCGTGACGCTTATGCGTCAATCTTATTTTCAGTAACAGGAAAGTGAGGACCTGCGCGGCGGCGCGCGCGTATCAGGATACAGCCAGGGGAAGAAATACCAGTGTTTTACCGTCGGACGAGTGGGTTGACATTGCACTCTGAGCAGAACGCCGCAGAGCAGAATCATCATCGCCAGGATAAGCCCTGGAACATGAGCCAGTAATACACAATAGCCACAGGCTTCGCCGTGATCGACAGGTATCGGAATGGAAGGAGAATCACCGTGATGCCCGGTGTGCTTCGCCATCGAACTCATCTCATGATGCATACCCGGCATCGCGCTCATTGGATCTTTTTGCAGTGCAACGGAGATTAGCGGGGCAATGACAATCAGCAGGATCGCAAACAACGCGAGACATGCCGCGTGCCGCTGAAAACCTGACTGACGAAATTTACCGTTATTCACTGTCCCTCCCGCAGAGAACGAGGGGCATTGTAAATGATTTATGAACTGAAGGTTAACGTTGTGAGTGTTACGGAGATAAAAAAGGGCCAGCCAACTGGCCAGCCCCTCTAACAGGATGTCGCCTGAGCGATATCTTAGTTAAGACGCTCTTTGATACGAGCTGCCTTACCAGTACGCTCACGCAGGTAGTACAGTTTAGCTTTACGAACGGCACCACGACGTTTAACAGCAATGCTGTCAACAACCGGAGAGTGAGTCTGGAAGACACGCTCAACGCCTTCGCCGTTGGAAATTTTACGAACAGTGAATGCAGAGTGCAGACCGCGGTTACGAATAGCGATAACCACGCCCTCGAATGCCTGCAGACGTTTTTTGGAACCTTCAACAACCCATACTTTCACTTCCACGGTATCACCCGGACGGAAGGAAGGTACGTCCTGCTTCATCTGCTCTTGTTCAAGTTGCTTAATAATGTTGCTCATAATTTAATCTCTTATCCTGGGTAAACTGATAATCGGGGGCTTACGCCATCCCATCATGTTTATGTTGCTGTTGCGCGTGTTCCGTTTTGAACTCCGCCAGCAACCTTGCTTGCTCTTCAGTCAGAGCCAGGTTTTCCAGAAGTTCAGGTCTTCTAAGCCAGGTGCGACCCAGCGACTGTTTCAAGCGCCAGCGACGTATCTCAGCATGGTTTCCTGACAGTAACACTGCCGGGACGTCCATCTCTTCTAACACTTCAGGTCGGGTATAGTGCGGGCAGTCCAGCAATCCATCCGCAAAGGAATCTTCCGTTGCCGATGCCTCATGACCCAGAACCCCCGGAATAAACCGGGAAACGGAGTCAATCAGTACCATTGCCGGTAACTCGCCACCGCTGAGAACGTAATCGCCAATTGACCATTCTTCGTCAATTTCGGTTTGGATCACGCGCTCATCTATGCCTTCGTAGCGACCACAGACCAGAATCAGCTTTTGATTCGTAGCCAGTTCGCTGACGCCTGCTTGATCAAGCTTGCGTCCCTGAGGTGACAGATAAATCACCTTAGCGCCTTCACCCGCCGCGCTTTTTGCTGCATGAATGGCATCCCGTAAGGGTTGTACCATCATTAACATCCCCGGTCCGCCGCCGTAAGGACGATCGTCCACGGTACGGTGCCGGTCATGCGTGAAGTCACGAGGACTCCAGCTCTGAATGTTCAGCAGGCCATTTTTAACAGCCCGGCCAGTTACCCCGTAATCGGTAATTGCACGAAACATTTCTGGAAACAGGCTAACGATACCTATATACACAAGCCAATCCCCATCACGCCGTCATTTACCGCTTATCCGGTGGTTTAAAAACCAGGATCCCAATCTACTTCGATAGTCCGCGTAGTGAGATCGACTTTCTTGATAACCTGCCCATCGAGGAACGGCACGAGGCGTTCCTTGATACCAAACGCATCTTTCAGGTTTGCCTTAATGACGATGACGTCATTCGATCCGGTTTCCATCATGTCGACGACTTTACCGAGATCGTAGCCTTCAGTGGTCACTACCTGGCAGCCCATCAGGTCTTTCCAGTAGTAGTCACCCTCTTCCAGTTTTGGCAGTTGCGTAGAATCCACGACAATTTCGCAATTGGTCAACAGATTCGCAGCATCCCGATCTTCAACGCCTTTCAGCTTGATGATCAGATCCTGATTGTGGTGCTTCCAGCTTTCCAGCTGTACTTGCTGCCACTGACCCGCCTTCTGGATAAACCAGGGCTGATAGTCAAAAATGCTTTCGGCGTCTTCAGTGGAAGAAAACACTCTGAGCCAACCACGAATACCGTAAGACGATCCCATTTTCCCTAAGACAATCGGGTCCACGGGTGCTTGCGCAGTGAGTTGCTTGCTCATCATGACCACCGTGACAGATTAAGCTGCTTTGCTTACTTCTTTGATCAGCGTAGCAACGCGATCAGAAATGGTCGCGCCCTGGCCAACCCAGTGAGCGATGCGATCCAGATCCAGGCGAGTGCCTTCTTCTTTTTCGCTAGCGATTGGGTTAAAGAAGCCAACGCGCTCAATGAAGCGACCGTTACGTGCGTTACGGCTGTCAGTAACAACAACCTGGTAGAACGGACGCTTTTTAGCGCCGTGACGAGCTAAACGAATAGTTACCATAACATCCTCTTGTGTGAATAAAACAACCGGGCCCCATCGAGGAACGGAGCCCGGTGTCATATTAAAAGCCCGAAAATTTTACTGATTTCTGGGGAAATTGCAATCAGCATCTTGATGCTGGACAGTAAACAAGGGATAGAAGGCGTATATCGGTGAAGCCAGTTTCGTTCCGGCGTGCGCACAGAAAGCGGAGCGTACACGTAGTACGTGAGCATTTCGAGCACACCCCGGAACTAAAATGGCAAACAAGATAGCCCTATACCCTTGTTTTTAGCGACCAGGGAATCCTGGCGGCATCATCCCTTTCATACTGCGCATCATTTTGGCCATCCCGCCCTTCTTCATCTTCTTCATCATGCGCTGCATGTCGTCGAACTGTTTCAGAAGGCGGTTAACGTCCTGCACCTGCATACCGCAGCCTTGTGCGATACGGCGTTTACGGGACCCTTTGATGATTTCCGGCTTCGCGCGCTCTTTCAGGGTCATCGAGTTGATGATCGCCTCCATGCGCACCAGCACTTTGTCATCCATCTGTGACTTCACGTTGTCCGGGATCTGCCCCATGCCCGGCAGCTTGCCCATCAGGCTCGCCATGCCGCCCATGTTTTTCATCTGGCGCAGCTGTTCCAGAAAGTCGGTCAGATCAAAACCGTCGCCCTTTTTCAGTTTCGTCGCCAGCTTCTCAGCCTGCGCGCGGTCAACTTTGCTTTCGATATCTTCGATCAGCGACAGCACGTCGCCCATGCCGAGAATACGTGACGCGATACGATCCGGATGGAACGGCTCCAGCGCCTCGGTTTTCTCGCCAACGCCGAGGAATTTGATCGGCTTGCCGGTGATGTGACGAATAGAGAGCGCAGCACCGCCACGGGCGTCACCATCAACTTTAGTCAGCACCACGCCGGTCAGCGGCAGCGCTTCATTGAACGCCTTCGCGGTATTCGCCGCATCCTGACCGGTCATCGCATCGACCACAAACAGGGTTTCTACCGGATTGATAGAAGCATGGACCTGCTTGATTTCGTCCATCATCGCTTCATCAACGTGCAGACGACCGGCGGTATCCACCAGCAGCACGTCGTAGAATTTGAGTTTGGCTTCTTTCAGCGCCGCGTTAACGATATCGACCGGCTTCTGGCCGACATCCGACGGGAAGAAATCAACGCCAACCTGCTCGGCCAGCGTTTCCAGCTGTTTGATCGCCGCAGGGCGATATACGTCAGCGGAGACGACCAGCACTTTCTTCTTGTGCTTTTCGCGCAGGAACTTACCCAGCTTACCGACGCTGGTGGTTTTACCCGCACCCTGCAAGCCCGCCATCAGCACCACGGCTGGCGGCTGCGCAGCCAGATTCAGGCTCTGGTTCTCTTCGCCCATCGCCGCCACGAGTTCGTTACGGACAATCTTGACGAACTCCTGCCCTGGCGTCAGGCTCTTGTTAACTTCATGCCCAACCGCTTTCTCTTTTACGCGATTGATAAACTCTCGCACTACCGGCAGCGCAACGTCAGCCTCCAGCAGCGCCATGCGCACTTCGCGCAGCGTCTCTTTAACGTTGTCTTCAGTAAGGCGTCCGCGGCCACTGATATTGCGCAGCGTGCGCGACAAACGATCGGTTAAATTATCAAACATTGTCTCTCGCCTGGGGTGGAAACGGTTGGTCGCTCAAGCGACACATGAACAGAATTTTGTCGCAGTATAACATGAAGCCGTCTTTGTTGTTATGCAACGGTTGGAGCCGCGGTCACGTAACGCTATACTGCTTCTCTTTCTCACTGGCCAACTGTCGACACCACTATGCCCGTTTTTGCTTTGCTCGCCCTTGTCGCCTATTCCGTCAGCCTCGCGCTGATCGTCCCCGCTCTGCTGCAAAAAAACAGCGGCTGGCGGCGTATGGCCATTCTTTCTGCGGTTGTCGCGCTGGTGTGTCACGCCATTGCGCTTGAAGCCCGCATTCTGCCGGGTGGTGATAGCGGACAAAACCTGAGCCTGCTGAACGTCGGTTCGCTGGTCAGCCTGATGATCTGTACGGTGATGACGATTGTCGCCTCGCGCAACCGTGGCTGGCTACTGTTGCCAGTGGTGTATGCCTTCGCGCTGATCAATCTGGCTTTCGCGACCTTTATGCCGAACGAGTTCATCACCCACCTTGAAGCCACGCCGGGAATGATGGTCCACATCGGGTTGTCGCTGTTCTCTTATGCGACACTCATTATCGCCGCACTGTACGCGCTGCAACTGGCGTGGATCGACTATCAGCTTAAAAACAAAAAGCTGGCATTCAATAATGAAATGCCGCCGCTGATGAGCATCGAACGCAAGATGTTCCACATCACGCAGATTGGCGTGGTCCTGCTGACGCTCACCCTGTGTACCGGCCTGTTTTACATGCACAATCTGTTCAGCATGGAAAATATCGACAAAGCGGTGCTCTCGATCATCGCATGGTTTGTCTATATTGTTCTGTTGTGGGGACATTATCATGAAGGCTGGCGCGGTCGTCGTGTTGTGTGGTTTAACGTCGCAGGCGCCGGGATCCTGACGCTGGCTTATTTCGGTAGCCGGATATTGCAGCAGTTTGTCAGCTAAGCCTTAAAGGAGGCGCCCCCTGGAACACATCTCCACCACCACGCTGATCGTCACATTGATCGTCATGGTGGTTATCTCCGCTTATTTTTCCGGTTCCGAAACCGGAATGATGACCCTGAATCGCTATCGCTTACGCCACCTTGCCAAACAAGGGAACCGTCCAGCAAAGCGCGTTGAAAAGCTGCTGCGTAAGCCCGATCGCCTGATAAGCCTGGTACTAATTGGTAATAACCTGGTCAATATTCTTGCTTCGGCCATCGGCACCATTGTCGGTATGCGTTTGTATGGCGATGCGGGCGTTGCCATCGCCACCGGCGTGCTGACCTTCGTCGTGCTGGTGTTTGCCGAAGTTCTGCCAAAAACCATTGCGGCGCTGTACCCGGAAAAGGTGGCCTATCCCAGCAGCTTCCTGTTGGCGCCGTTACAGATTCTGATGATGCCGTTGGTCTGGTTGCTCAACACCATCACCCGATTACTGATGCGCATGATGGGCATTAAAACCGATATCGTCATCAGCGGTTCGTTGAGTAAAGATGAGTTACGAACCCTCGTGAATGAATCCCGCTCGCAAATTTCCCGGCGCAACCAGGACATGCTGCTGTCAGTGCTCGATCTGGAAAAGGTCAGCGTGGATGACATCATGGTGCCGCGCAGTGAAATTATGGGAATTGATATCAATGACGACTGGAAGTCCATCGTGCGTCAGCTATCGCACTCGCCGCACGGGCGTATTGTGTTGTACCGTGACTCGCTGGATGACGCTATCAGCATGCTGCGCGTTCGCGAAGCCTGGCGGTTAATGTCGGAAAAGAAAGAGTTCACCAAAGAGACCATGCTGCGCGCCGCCGATGAGATTTACTTCGTCCCGGAGGGCACGCCGCTCAACACACAGCTCATCAAATTTCAGCGCAATAAAAAGAAAGTCGGCCTGGTGGTCAATGAATATGGCGATATTCAGGGGCTGGTCACGGTGGAAGATATTCTTGAAGAGATTGTCGGCGACTTTACCACCTCGATGTCACCTACGCTGGCTGAGGAAGTGACGCCGCAAAATGACGGTTCGGTGATTATCGATGGCAGCGCCAACGTGCGGGAAATTAACAAAGCGTTTAACTGGCATCTGCCGGAAGACGACGCGCGTACGGTAAATGGCGTGATTCTGGAAGCACTGGAAGAGATCCCGATTGCGGGCACTCGCGTGCGCATCGGTCAATATGATATCGATATTCTCGACGTCCAGGAGAATATGATTAAACAGGTCAAAGTGTTGCCCGTTAAACCGCTGCGGGAGAGTGTCGCGGAGTAATGAAAACGGCCCGCTGGTTTTCCAGTGGGCCGTAGGCCGGATAAACATCAGCGCCATCCGGCAATATAAATAGCCGAAAGATTAACCTTTCGCTTTCGCAACGGTCACCATCGCCGCGCGGATCGTACGACCGTTTAGCGTATAGCCTTTCTGCATAATACCCAGCACGTTGCCCGGCGCGATGTCTTCAGACTCGACCATCGCAATCGCCTGATGCACGTTCGGATCCAGCGCAACGTTCGTCTCAGCAATCACTTCAACGCCAAACTTGCGCACCACATCCAGCATCGATTTCAGGGTCAGTTCGATCCCTTCCACCATAGGCTTCATATCCGGATTGGCTTTGTCCGCCACTTCCAGCGCGCGATCCAGGCTATCAATCACCGGCAGCAGTTCATTGACGAATTTCTCCAGCGCGAACTTGTGTGCCTTCTCAACGTCCAGTTCGGTACGGCGACGCAGGTTTTCCATTTCCGCTTTTATGCGCAACACCGCATCACGTTCACGGGTCTGAGCTTCAGTAAGCTGCGCTTCCAGATTCGCAATTTTTTCATCGCGCGGATCCACCTGCTCAGCAGAAGCGTCTGATTCAACCGCCTCAACTTCTTCGTGCTGATCCATGATAATTTCTTCCGGGGCTTGCCCCTCAGGCGTTTTCTGTTCTTTACTACTCATGAATTTCTCCGCGTTTTTTTCGCATTCATCTCGCTAACTTCGCTTATTATGGGGATCAGATTCAGGGTTTCAAGGGAAGCACTCACATTGTCATCAATCTTCGTCACAAGGACCTCGAAAAAATGAATAATCATTTCAAGTGTATCGGCATTGTGGGACACCCTCGGCACCCCACGGCACTCACGACACATGAAATGCTCTACCGCTGGTTATGCACGAAAGGGTATGAGGTCATTGTTGAGCAACAAATCGCTCACGAGTTGCAGTTGAAGAATGTGAAAATTGGCACCCTGGCGGAGATTGGCCAGCAGGCAGACCTCGCGGTGGTTGTCGGCGGTGATGGCAATATGCTGGGTGCGGCGCGAACGCTGGCGCGATACGATATCAAAGTGATCGGTATCAACCGTGGCAATCTCGGCTTTCTGACTGACCTTGACCCCGATAACGCGCAGCAACAGCTCGCCGACGTGCTGGAAGGTCATTACGTCGCGGAAAAACGCTTTCTGCTGGAAGCACAGGTGTGTCAGAAGGACTGCCAGAAGCGTATCAGTACCGCCATTAACGAAGTGGTGCTGCATCCCGGCAAAGTCGCGCATATGATTGAGTTTGAAGTCTATATTGACGAAAGCTTTGCCTTCTCTCAGCGTTCCGATGGCCTGATCATCTCAACGCCTACCGGTTCCACCGCCTATTCCCTCTCCGCCGGCGGGCCGATTCTGACCCCGTCGCTTGATGCCATCACGCTGGTGCCGATGTTCCCGCACACCCTTTCTGCGCGTCCGCTGGTCATCAACAGCAGCAGCACTATTCGGTTGCGCTTCTCGCACCGCCGTAACGATCTCGAAATCAGTTGTGACAGTCAGATCGCGTTGCCGATCCAGGAAGGTGAAGATGTACTGATCCGCCGCTGTGACTATCACCTGAATCTCATCCACCCTAAAGATTATAGCTATTTCAATACATTAAGTACCAAATTAGGCTGGTCAAAAAAATTATTCTAATTTAACACCAACCTCTTTACTGTATAAAAAACCAGTTTATACTGTATGTAATTACAGTTATGGTTTTTCATACAGGAAAACGACTATGTTGGCACAACTGACCATCAGCAATTTTGCTATCGTTCGTGAACTTGAGATCGATTTTCAGAGCGGAATGACCGTCATCACCGGTGAAACTGGGGCGGGTAAATCTATTGCAATTGATGCGCTCGGCTTGTGCCTTGGTGGCCGTGCTGAAGCCGACATGGTCCGGGCCGGCGCCAGCCGTGCTGACCTGTGCGCCCGTTTTTCGCTGAAGGATACCCCTGCAGCCCTGCGCTGGCTGGAAGAAAACCAGCTTGAAGAAGGACGTGAGTGTTTACTTCGCCGCGTGATCAGCAGCGACGGGCGTTCCCGTGGTTTTATCAACGGGACTGCGGTTCCCCTCTCTCAGCTTCGCGAACTGGGACAACTGCTCATTCAAATTCATGGCCAGCACGCGCATCAGTTGCTGACCAAAGCTGAACACCAAAAATCCTTGCTTGATGGCTACGCGAATGAATCCGTGCGGGTGCAGGATATGGCTGCGCGTTACCAACTCTGGCACCAGAGCTGCCGTGATTTAGCACATCACCAGCAGCTGAGTCAGGAACGTGCCGCTCGTGCGGAACTGCTGCAATATCAGCTTAAAGAGCTGAATGAATTTAACCCGCAGCCGGGTGAGTTTGAACAGATTGATGAAGAGTACAAGCGCCTGGCCAACAGCGGCCAGCTTCTCTCCACCAGCCAGAATGCGCTGTCACTGATGGCAGACGGTGAAGACGTTAACCTACAAAGTCAGCTCTATACCGCAAAGCAACTGGTTAGTGAACTGGTCGGTATGGACGGTAAGCTCTCAGGCATTCTTGATATGCTGGAAGAGGCAACGATTCAACTCACGGAAGCCAGTGACGAGCTGCGCCACTATTGCGATCGCCTGGATTTAGACCCTAATCGCCTGTTCGAACTGGAACAGCGTATCTCGAAGCAAATTTCGCTGGCCCGTAAACACCACGTCAGTCCGGAAGCGCTGCCACAGTATTACCAGTCGTTACTGGAGGAACAGCAGCAGCTCGACGATCAGGCCGACTCGCTGGAAACGTTGACTCTGGCCGTGAACAAACACCGCCAGCAGGCGCTGGAAGCAGCGAAAGCGCTGCATGAGCAACGTCAGCACTATGCCCAGGAACTGAGTACCCTCATTACCGAGAGTATGCACTCACTCTCTATGCCACACGGTCGTTTCACTATCGACGTGGCGTTTGATGAGCACCATCTGAGCCAGGACGGCGCAGACCGCGTCGAGTTTAAAGTGACAACTAACCCAGGCCAGCCGATGCAGCCGATTGCCAAAGTGGCCTCCGGTGGGGAACTGTCGCGTATTGCTCTCGCCATTCAGGTGATTACCGCACGTAAGATGGAAACCCCGGCGCTGATTTTCGATGAAGTCGATGTCGGCATCAGTGGTCCAACAGCCGCAGTGGTCGGGAAATTGCTGCGTCAGCTCGGTGAGTCAACACAAGTGATGTGCGTCACGCACCTTCCACAAGTGGCGGGATGCGGTCATCAGCACTTTTTTGTCAGTAAAGAGACCGACGGCGAAATGACCGAAACGCACATGCAACCACTGGATAAACGCGCACGGTTACAGGAGCTGGCGCGCCTGCTGGGCGGCAGCGAAGTAACGCGCAACACCCTAGCAAATGCGAAAGAACTGCTGGCAGCGTAAACTTTTTTGCACCCTAACGGTCAGAGTAGACAACAAAAACGCCGTCGGACCCGTAAGCAAAAGGTTTTAAAGTGGTGAAAGGTCTATTATCATCGGCATATTACATATGAGCCACGTACTGCTCGGGCCCGAAAAGGAATCAAATCACTATGCGCTGTAAAACGCTGACTGCTGCCGCAGCAGTATTATTGATGTTGACCGCAGGCTGTTCCACTCTGGAGCGAGTGGTTTACCGCCCTGATATCAACCAGGGGAACTATCTGACCGCGAACGATGTAGCCAAAATTCGTGTGGGCATGACGCAACAACAGGTTGCCTATGCGCTGGGTACGCCGATGATGTCCGATCCGTTTGGCACCAACACCTGGTTCTATGTGTTCCGTCAACAGCCGGGCCATGAAGGTGTTACGCAGCAAACGCTGACGTTAACCTTCAACAGCAGCGGTGTATTGACCAATATCGATAACAAGCCTTCGTTGACCAACAATCCGTAAGCTTGTCTTCAGATAACAAAAAAGGTGCTCTCAGAGCACCTTTTTTGTTATCTGCTATTTTTTTGCCGATTTCTCTGCCCGCTGTCTGCGCAACTCTTTCGGATCGGCAATCAGTGGTCGATAAATTTCTACCCGATCGCCATCCTGTAACACATCCGCCAGCTTGACCGGACGGCTGTAAATACCGACTTTGTTTTTCGTCAGGTCGATATCGGTTCGCAGTTCCAGCAGCCCCGACGCGCGGATAGCCTCTTCGACCGTTGCCCCCGGCTGCAACGTCACCGGTTGCAGGTACTGTTTCTCAGGCAGCGCATAGGCCACCTCAACGACAATCTTAGGCGACACGGTAGACCTCTTTGGCTCGAACCGTAAAAGCCTGCACCATATTGGATGCCAGCTCTTTGAAGATACGGCCAAACGCCAGCTCTATCAGCTTATTGGTAAACTCGAAATCGAGATGAAACTCAATGCGGCAGGCATCCGTACTCAGCGGCGTAAATTTCCAGCCACCAATCAATTTTTTGAACGGACCGTCGACCAGATGCATCAAGATACTCTGGTTACTGGTTAACTGATTTCGCGTGGTGAACGTCTTGCTGATCCCCGCCTTAGAGACATCCACTGCGGCCGTCATCTGTCCTGGCGTAGACTCGAGAACACGGCTGCCGGTACAACCCGGTAAAAACTGGGGATAGGACTGAACATCATTCACTAACTGATACATCTGTTCCGCACTGTAAGGGACTAACGCGGTTCGACTAATCTGCGGCATAGCTCTTTCCATCAACAAAAATCGAACAAATAATACCATTTATCACAAGGTAAAAAAAACGCTATCCCACAACAGGGTACAACCTCGTTCATGTTAAGATATCTCCTTGCGCCCCAAAGGATGAAATGGGGTGTTTTTCGATTCCAGATTACCTATACTGAGCGGCACTATGACGAAGAAAAAAGCACACAAACCTGGCTCAGCCACCATCGCGCTCAACAAGCGCGCGCGACACGAATACTTTATCGAAGAAGAATTCGAAGCGGGACTCGCTCTGCAAGGGTGGGAAGTGAAATCCCTGCGCGCCGGTAAAGCCAACATCGGCGACAGCTATGTGATCCTGAAAGACGGCGAAGCGTACCTGTTCGGCGCTAACTTTACGCCGATGGCGGTGGCCTCCACGCACGTGGTGTGCGATCCCACTCGCACCCGTAAACTGCTGTTGAATCAGCGTGAACTTGATTCCCTGTATGGTCGAGTGAATCGTGAAGGCTACACTGTTGTCGCCCTTTCTCTGTACTGGAAGAATGCCTGGTGCAAGGTCAAAATTGGCGTAGCGAAGGGTAAGAAACAGCACGACAAACGTTCCGATCTGAAAGAACGTGAATGGCAACTGGATAAAGCGCGCATTATGAAAAATGCCGGACGCTAACGGTGTTATTATGTGACCTGCCTCGCATTTGAGGTAGGTCATCATTATTTACCTGTTGAATCTCCAAAAATATATTCTCTCCTTTATTATTTCTATTTCCCCGAAACGTAAAACTGATAAGAATATATCTTCAACCCTATTCATATTACGTACATAGTCCAATAATCTAATACTTCAAATAATTTTTTTTGACATTTTAATAGTCAAAAATACCAATACAATTTATGTAAGAAATCAATACCTATCCGGCTAACAGAAATCATAAAATTAATTTCAATACAATGAGATAAATCACACTCGCTTTCCGCACCGTACCGTTTCACGTCGCCAATCGGTGCAAAACTGTATATATTTTACCGCCACTAAACAAATCGCAAATATACGTTAATTTGCAGAATGAGTTCTTTCTGACTATATCATCTAATACGAAAGTACCAGTGGATCAAAAAAACAAAGGGTTATTCAACGCAACAGAAACCATTATCTGCACGGCCATAACATTGTCATCACCGGCAAGAATTCATCCACATGATGAACGGGATCGCTCGTCTGTACTTTTCCCTGCCCGGTAGTTTTAACGAATTTATGCACAGAGCTAGCCATCAGGAGTGATCATATGCGTCATCTCGCCGTTATATCCAGGTTGACGGGCGTTTCCACCAATGTTGAAGCCTCTGAAGTCACACTTAATGCCCCTTCCATTGTGAAATTATCCGCAGAGCGTAGCGACATCAGCCAACTGGCTCGCGTGAATCAGGATCTGGTGATCACCTTTACGTCCGGTGAAAAACTGACCGTTAAAAATTTCTATGTGGCGAACGACCAGGGGGCCAGCCAACTGGTGCTGGAAGACAGTCACGGTGCTCTGTGGTGGGTGGAAAACCCGGAAAACGGTCTGCATTTTGAACAAATTTCAACCATTGACGATTTACTGGTTACTGCCGGCGAATCTCACGAAGGCGGAGCACTCTGGCCATGGCTTCTGGGTGGCGCGGTTGCTGCCGGTGGAATCGTGGCCATCGCATCCTCGGGAGGTGGCAGCAGTCATCATCATGATAACGACAATGGTAATCCTGATGATGGTTCCGGGAACGGCGGCACGCCGGGGGATGCGGGCGGAAATAACGGAAGTGGAAATAACAGCGGCGGCGATAACAACACGAACCTTCCGGGCGGGGAAAATTCCACACCACCGACGGCCCCTGTGATTACCAGCGCAACAGATGCCGTCTCCGCCATTACGGGGGCGATTCAGGAAAACCAGAGCACCAACGACAGCCAGCCGATGATTACCGGTACCGGTGAAGCAGGCTCCATCATCACCCTCTATGACAATGGGCAGGTCATGGGGACCGTTATCGTCGATGGACAAGGAAACTGGAGCTATAAACCCGACCTCCCGCTTTCCGAAGGCGAACACGTACTGACCGCGACCGCGACGGACGAAAACGGTAATACCAGCGCCATCTCCGGTGATTTCACCTTTACCGTCGACACGATTGCCCCTGATGAGGTCTCCGGGTTAGCGATTTCTGAAGATGGGCTCTGGGTTTCAGGGATCGCAGAAGCGGGTTGTGTCGTCACGATTTTCGACAACCAGCACAATGTCCTGGCCTCGGTTCAGGTCGATGACACTGGCCGGTTTACCGTTCGCCTCACTTCAGCGCAAACCGATTCCGAACAGCTGTATGCCGATATTTCTGACGCTGCGGGTAACGAAGGTGACGAAGCCGCCTTTCTCGGTTCCGACTCAGGTTTTCCTGATGCCCCCACCATTACCGGCATCATTGATGACACGCAACCCATCGCGGTGACGTTAGGCAGCGGTCAGTTTACCAAGGACACCACCCCCACCCTTACAGGTACCGCGTTGCCTGGCGCAGTCGTGACCATTTATGAAAATGGTATCGCGATCGGCACGGCGAGTGCCAACGATGGCACGTGGACGTTCGATCTGACAGATGTGCCTGAAGGGTTGCACAACTACACGGCCACACAGACCACAGAGGACGGCGTCAGCGGCAATACGATAGAATTTGCGGTCACCGTGGATACTACCCCACCGGCGGCTCCCGACGATCTGCGCGTCTCGCAAAACGGAACCGTGCTGACCGGCAACGCCGAGGCGGGAAGTAAAGTCACCATTGCTGACGCCAGCGGCACCACGCTCGGCACCGTGACCGCAGACAGCGAAGGGAAATTCAGCTTCCCGCTCAATCCGCCACGGGTAAACGGAGAAGTTCTGACCGCCATCGCCACGGATAAAGCGGGAAATGACAGCTCGCCAGCCAACGCAACCGCTCCAGATACTACGCCTCCGCAGGCGGCCGGTGATCTGGATGTTTCCGATGATGGGACAACCGTAACCGGTACCGCCGAGCCAGGCACGACGGTGACCATTTACGGCAGCGACAACACCCCGCTGGGATCTGAACAGGTTCAACCCGACGGCTCATTTACCGTCACACTGAACCCACCACAAACCAACGGAGAAATTTTAACCGCCATCGTCAAGGATCCGGCGAATCTGACCAGTCCTCCGGCGACCGCCCTCGCCCCGGACACGACCCCGCCGCAGCCCGCCGGAAACCTGGATGTCTCGGATGATGGCGCCACCGTAACGGGGACTGCGGAACCCGGTAGCACGGTGACGATTCGCGATCCGGACGGTAACCCGATTGGCCAGGGTCAAACCGACGGCGAGGGGAATTTCACCGTCACGCTGGACACGCCGCAAACCAATGGTGAAACGCTTACTGCCACAGTGACCGATCCGGCAAATCAGAACAGCACGCCAGCCAACGTTACCGCGCCGGATACCACCGCGCCGCAGCCACCTACGGCGGTTATTTCAACAGACGGCACCACCCTGACCGCCACCGCCGAACCCGGCAGTACGATTACGATTAAAGACAGTGACGGCAATACGCTGGCGGAAATCGGTCCGGTACCGGAGAGCGGAACGCTGGTGATCCCCCTTAACCCGCCGCAGGCCAACGGTGAAACGCTGAGCATCACCGCCACCGATGCCGCGAGCAATACCAGCCAGCCAACTGACGTTACGGCCCCGGATATCACAGCGCCAGACGCCCCCGTCATCAGTGCGATTATCGATGATGCCGGCGCGCAGAAAGGCAATCTGAGTAACAGCCAGCGCACGGACGACAACACGTTGACCTTAAACGGTACCGGTGAACCCGGCGCAACCATCACCATTCTGGACGGAGGGACCCCGCTTGCGGGAACCACCACCGTGGACAGCAACGGCAACTGGACGCTCACCACACCGGTGCTGGGCGACGGCGACCATACCTTCACCGTCACCGCGACCGATGTGGAAAACCAGACCAGCACACCTTCTGCACCCATCACGATTACCGTCGATACCACGCCGCCAGTCGTTCCGATCGTGACCCTGACTGACAACACTGGCAGCAACGTAGGTGAACTGACGGACAACGACGTGACCGACGCCACGCAACCGGTGTTAAGTGGAAGCGGCACCGCCGGAGACACCATTACGGTGTATGACGGAACGGCGATCATTGGCACGACAAAAGTTGCGGAAAACGGGAGCTGGAGCTTTACCCCGACTCCCGCGCTGGGCGAAGGCGACCATACGCTGCGCGTCACCGCCAGCGATCCTCTAGGCAACACCAGCGAGAAATCCTCCCCGATAACCATTACGGTGGATACCACCGCCCCCGACACTCCGGCGCTGACACTGACGGATGGCGCAAATGGCCCACTCACCGATGGTCAGGCGACCCGGGAAACCCAGCCGGTTCTGAGCGGTACGGGAACAGATGGCGATATCATCAGCATTTACGACAATGGCGATCTGGTTACCACCGTCACGGTGACTAACGGCGTCTGGAGCTACACGTCGGATGCCCTTGATGAGGGCGACCATGTTTTTACCCTCACCAGCACCGATCCGGCGGGCAATATCAGTGAACCCTCCGCGGCGATCGGCATTCTGGTAGATACCACCCCACCCGCCGTGCCCAACCTGACCGTCACTGACCGCGTCGGCAATCAGACCGGCACTCTCGATAACGGTCAGTACACCGATGATACGCGACCGCTGCTGAGCGGAAGTGGTACGCCAGGCGACACGATCACTATCACGCTGGATGGCGTCGCGCTGCCATCGCTGGTGATTGACAATTCCGGGAACTGGAGCATCCCGTCGCCACTGCTGGCGCAGGGCGACCATATCATCAAGGTCACCGCGACCGCTCCCGCCGGTAACAGCAGCACCTCGCCGGATCGCATTGTTCGCGTGGATACCCAGGCGCCTGGCACGCCAACGCTGGCTGTGAGCGATGATGACGGGGCGTTGAACGCCGGAGCGCAAACCAACGATACCACCCCAACGCTGAGTGGGACGGGCGAGACGGGTAGCATTGTTACCATTCTGAATAACGGCGTGGAGATTGGCACTGCCGAGGTCATTGATGGCGTCTGGAGCTTTACCCCGGATAGCGCCCTGGTCGAAGGCCATTACAACTTTAGCGTGACGGCAAAAGATGCCGCAGGTAACACCAGTCAGCCGTCGGAGGCGACTGGCATCATCATTGATACCCAGGCACCCGACGCGCCGTTTATCACCTCGCTGGGCAGTCCGGCAGTCACCAATCAGCCCGGGTTACCCATTAGCGGTACCGGCGAACCCGGCAGCACCATCACCCTGTCGAATGGCAGCACGGCGATTGGCACGGCTGAAGTCGATTCCGCAGGGAACTGGACGATCACCCCGGATTCGCCGCTCACCGAAGGCAATTACACGTTGACGGCAACGGCCACCGATCCGGCGGGTAACGTCAGCACGCCTTCTGCCTCCATCTCGCTGAACGTCGATCTGACTAAACCGGCGTCCCCGGAGGAGGTAACGATCACAGCCGATGGCGCGACGGTCAGCGGCACAGCGGAAACCGGCAGCACGGTGACAATCCGCGATAC
Organism: Citrobacter sp. CtB7.12; assembly: GCF_001297795.1. NCBI lineage: Bacteria > Pseudomonadati > Pseudomonadota > Gammaproteobacteria > Enterobacterales > Enterobacteriaceae > Citrobacter > Citrobacter sp. CtB7.12. Next base: position 32,810 of record NZ_LIFT01000012.1, read on the forward strand.
CGACGGCAATGTGATTGGTACGGGCGTGGCAACAGACGGCACGTTCCAGATTCAGGTCACGCCAGCGCAAACGGGCGTCAATTCGCTGACCGCTACGGCGCAGGATGCCGCCGGTAACACCAGCGATCCCACAAACTTTACCGGCTCCGGCACCGGGTTGCCGGTCATCAGCGCGATAGTCGATGACACCGGCACCATTCAGGGCGATCTGAAGAGCGGACAAACCACTGACGATACGCAACCAGGGCTGCGCGGCGTTTCCACACCGAACTCAACCGTCGATATTCTGGTCGACGGCATCGTTGTCGCGTCAAACGTCCCGGTTGACGAGAACGGCAACTGGAACTGGACATCCACCGCCACGTTAGCCGAAGGCCTGCACACCTTCGAGGTTATCGATACTGTGGATGGCAGCAAAGCGTCAGCCGTGGTCAACATCACCGTCGATCTCACTCCACCGGCACAACCGTCGATTGGCAGCGTGACAGATGATGTCGCCCCGGGTACGGGAACACTGACCAGCGGGCAGACGACCAACGATACCCGTCCCACCCTGAGCGGCAGCGGCACCAACGGCGAAACCATCACGATTTACGATGGCAATACGCCAATCGGTCAGGTACAGGTCGTCAACGGCACGTGGAGTTTTACGCCTCCCACCGGTCTGGGGGAAGGCAGCCACAATCTGACCATCACTGCCACCGATGCGGCAGGGAATACCAGCGTCGCGTCGGAAGCATTTGTCGTGGTGGTGGATACCACGCCGCCAGTAGCGCCAACCCTTACCAGCGCCACGGATAACAGCGAGCCGCAAACAGGCGTCATCGGTAACGGTGGTAGCACCAATGACACCACACCCGCCTTTACCGGCAGCGGTGAAGAAGGCAGTACGATTACCCTCTATGACAATGGCGTGAAAATCGGCACCACGCAGGTCACCAACGGTAGCTGGAGTTTTACCTCTCCGACGCTTGCCACAGGCTCACATGCGATTACCGTCACCGCCACCGATGCGATGGGTAACGTCAGCGCGCCTTCCACTGCGTACACGGTGAACATCGATACCACCGCGCCACGGGTACCGGTGATTCAAAGCGTCACCGATGACACCACCCCGTCAACCGGCGTACTGGCGAACGGACAAAGCACCAATGATACTCAGCCAACCTTCCAGGGAACGGCGGAGCCGGGTGCCACTGTTACGCTGTATGACGGCGGACTCGCCGTGGGCAGCGTGGTGGTGGGCACCGATGGAAGCTGGTCGCTCTCACCGGATACCCCATTAGGCAGCGGCCCACACAATCTGACCGTCACGGCCACGGACGCGGCAGGCAACGAAGGCCCGTCCGCCGCGTTCACTCTGACCGTGGACACACTGGCGCCATCGGCTCCTGTCATCAGTTCCGTCAGTGATGATGTCGCCCCGAATAGTGGTTCGCTGAACAACGGACAAAGCACTAACGACACGCGGCCAACGCTGACCGGAACCGCCGAAGCGAACAGCACCGTCAGCATTTTTGACGGCACCACGCTGCTAGGCACCGTGCAGGCCAACGGTACAGGCGCATGGACCTTTATGCCCACCACCGCGCTGGGCAATGGCTCACACACGTTCAACGTAACCGCCACAGACGCGGCCGGTAACGTCAGCCCTGGCACCGCCTTTACTGTGATCGTCGATACGGTTGCCCCTCCGGCTCCCACCATCGTCAGCGTCACCGATAACGTGACGCCAGGAACCGGTGCGCTCACCGGCGGGCAAAGCACCAATGATACCCGCCCGATCATGACCGGAACCGGTGAACCCGATAGCACCATTAACGTCTACGATGGCAACGTTCTGCTTGGCACCGCCACCGTGACCGAAGGCGGGAGTTGGAGCTACCGACCGGACGGATTGTCCCAGGGGGGCCACTCGCTGAGGGTCACCGCCACCGACAGCGCGGGCAATACCGGCCCGGCATCAGCGAATTTTACGCTGACGGTCGATACCGTTTCGCCCGGCGCGCCAATAATCAGTAATGTGCAGGATGACGTTGGCCCAGTCATCGGCAGTCTGAGCAGCGGTCAAACCACCAACGATGCGCGTCCTGTTTTCACCGGCACCGGTGAACCGGGGACCACAATCAGCATCGCGGACAACGGCGTTCCCCTCGCCAGCGTGACGGTTGAGGCGAACGGGAGCTGGACCTTTACCCCCACCAGCGATCTGGGCCAGGGGAATCATCCGTTAACCTTCACCCCAACGGATGCCGCTGGTAACGTCGGTCCTTCTGCCAGCTTCACCGTCACGGTAGATACCGCCGCACCGCTGGCACCGGTAATCACTTCTGTGGTCGATGACAGCGCGCCGCAAACCGGCAATCTGTCGCCCAATCAGAGCACCAATGACACTCGCCCAACGCTTAACGGCACGGCAGAGCCAGGCACCACGCTAACCTTTACCGATAACGGCACGGTCATTGGCAGCCTCGTTGTCGGTACGGACGGCAACTGGACCTTCACACCAACCACCGCCCTGACTAACGGCGCGCATACCCTTGCTGTGACCGCGACTGACGCCGCGGGCAACGTCGGTCCGGCGGCCAGTTTCGCCGTCACGGTAGATACGCTGGCGCCAACCGCGCCGGTGATTACCACCATTCTTGATGATGTCAGCAATATCATCGGTCCCGTCGGCAGCGGACAAAGCACCAATGACACCCTGCCAGAGCTGCGTGGCACCAGCGAGCCGGGCGCATTCATCACACTCTATGACGGCGCAACGTTACTCACGCCAACCCCGATTCAGGCGGATGCCAACGGCGCGTGGAGCTTTACGCCTACCACCGCACTGACGGAGGGTACGCATACCTTTACCGCCAAAGCCACCGACGCCGCGGGCAATGTCAGCGCATCGTCGGCGACATCGACCATCGTGGTGGATACCACGCCGCCCGGCACGCCGACCAATCTGGCGGTGGTCACCAACGGCAGTCACGTCACCGGTACGGCAGAGGCCGGCAGCACGGTCACTATCACCAGCAGCAATGGCACGGTGCTGGGTACCGGCGTTGCGGACGGCACCACTGGCAGCTTTAACATTCTGATTACCCCTGCGCAGGTCGGTGGAGAGACGTTGCAGGTAGTCGCCCAGGACAAAGCGGGTAATACCGGGACCTCCGGCAGCGTCATTGCGCCGTTCAGTGGTCTGCCTGGAGCCCCGGTGATCGCCTCGTTGACGGACGATGTGGGCTCTATCACCGGCCAGGTGGCCAACGGTCAGGGCACCAATGACGCCAGACCGTTGTTAAACGGGACGGGTCAGCCGTTCTCCACCATCACGGTGTACAGCGACGGCGTCTCTATTGGCAGCACCAGCGTGGATGCGCAAGGTAACTGGTCGCTGACCCCGCAGGCCAACATCGCCGACGGAACACACATCCTCACCGCCACAGCCACTAACACCAACGGCACCAGTACGCTGTCATCAGGTTATACCGTCACGGTGGATACGGTCACGGCCGCGCCAACGGGCACCGTGAGCGCCGACGGCGCCAGCATCAGCGGCACTGCTGAAGCGGGCAGTACGGTGAGCATCACGCTTAGCACGGGCTTAACGGTGACCACAACCGCCAACAGCAGCGGCAATTACACCTATACCTTCGATCGCAAACAGACCAGCGGCGAGAACATCAGCGTCAGCGCCACGGACGCCGTCGGCAACACCTCGACCCCGACGCAGGTCACCGCGCCAACGCTGCCCATCTCGGCCAGCGATAACGTTGAAAATCTGGAGTTAACCTCCAGTGCCACCGTCACAACCGAGCAACTGAGCGACTATGGTTTGCTGCTGGTTGGCGCGCTGGGCAACGTGGCGAACGTGTTAGGTAACGATACGGCAGCCGTGGAGTTCACCATTCAGGACGGCGGCAGCGCCAGTCTGGTGATAGACGCCAGCGCTACCGGGGTTGTGCTCTCGTTGCTGAATACGCAGGAGGTGGCGATCCAGAAATATGATGCCGCGACTAACTCGTGGACCACGGTCATCGACACCGCGCAGGCACAGTTTGCCAATTTACTGACGCTCGGCAGCAGCGGCGTCACGGTGAACGTGTCCGGACTGGAGGGCGGTACTTATCGGGTTCTGACCTATAACACCGCGCTGCTGGCAACCGGCTCTTATACCGCACTGAACGTCAGCGTCGAAGAGACCAGTGCCGGTACCATCACTACCACTACGCCGCAGACTGGCAACGTGCTGAATAATGACAGCGCGCCGCAGGATACTCTTGTCACCACAGTCACTAACGCCAACGGACAAGTCTTTACGCTTAACGCTGGCAGTAACGTCATTCAGGGTGTCTACGGCACGCTGACGATTAATCAGGACGGTAGCTACAGCTATGCGCTGAACCCGAACAGTCCGGCCTCAGTGATTGGCCGCACGGAGAGCTTCACCTACACCATCAACGGCGGCGGCAACAGCGCCTCGGCGAAGCTGGTGATTACTCTGGGCAATGACGCTCCGGTCAGCAGCGTGACCGCCGTCGATAACGTCTCCACCCTGCCCTATGACACGCATGTGGAGGCGATCAACAACGGGGCGTCCTCGCAGGGCGGCTTTACGGTGGTGAACGTCAGTCTGGGCAACGTGCTGGATCTGGGCGTACTGGACAAACTGAGCAACCCAATTATTTTCGACGTTGAGCAGGGTTCTACGCGCACCATGACGCTGCAATCCTCCATTGGCGGCGTGGCGGTGGCGTCCAGCTTCGATCTGTACATCTATCGCTTCAACGACGTCACCCAGAAATTTGAACAGTGGCAAGTGGAGAAAAACTGGCTGAACGCACCGCTGTTGGGCGGTCAGTCCGACAAGCTGACGCTGAATCTGCCGGGCGGCGAATACCTGTTCCTGCTGAACCCGGCATTTGGCGTCACGGCGTTGACCGGCTATACCCTGAACGTGCTGGAGGATCATGTTTACAGCGTTGACAGCCTGACCACCAGCACCCAGGGCAATGTGTTGAGCGATGATATCGCCCCCGCCGGCACGCTGGTCACCCAGGTAAACGGTGTGGCGGTTGCCGCTACCGGCCCGACGACTATTGTCGGCACCTACGGCACGTTAACCATTGATGCGAAAGGGAACTACACCTACACCCTGAAAAGCGGCGTAGGCGCGGACGGCACCAAAACACCGGACAGCTTCATCTACACGGTGAAAGCGCCAAACGGGGATACCGATACCGCCTCGCTCAATATCCAGCCGACTGCCCGTCCGCTGGATGCCGTGAACGATGTCAGCGATACCCTGTTGGCCCCGTCCGTACAGGACACCACGAGTTATCTGGATTCCACCGTCGGGAGTGCCAGTTGGGGAGTACTTGGCAGAACCGGTAGCGGCAGCGGAACCTTTGACGTCGCGGCAGGCACCATTCTGAAAGGCGCGTCCATCGTCTTTGATGTCTCGACGCTAGTGACGCTGGGCAATCTGACCATTAGCTGGTCAATACTGGAAAACGGCGTGGTCGTTCGCTCCGGTACCGTGCCGGTCGCCAATATCACGCTCGGCGGCGCCACCGTGACCGTCAATCTGAGCGGGCTGGAGCTGGATGGCGGCACCTACACGCTGAACTTCACCGGCAATAACACCCTGGCGGGCGCAGCGACCATTACGCCGAAAATCACCGGGACGACGGTCGATCTGGATAACTTCGAAACCTCCGGCACGCACACCGTCAGCGGCAATATCTTTGACGGCAGCGACTCCGGCGGTGCGATGGACCAGTTGAATACCGTCGATACGCGCCTGACCATTACCGGTTACAACGGCAGTACCGCCACGCTGGATCCTTACTCCAGCGCCACTACAACCATTCAGGGCCACTACGGTTCTCTGCAAATTCGCACCGACGGTTCGTACACCTACACGCTCAACAACGGTGTGGCGCTCTCGTCCATCACCACGAAGGAGACATTCACTTACACGCTCAATGACACCCACGGTCATACCGATACCGCCACGCTGACGGTGGATATCGCCCCGCAGGTAAGCAGTACCGTGCAAAGCGACGTGCTGGTGGGATCGGTATATGGCGACACGCTGATCTACAACCTGCTCAACGCCAGCGATGCCACGGGCGGCAACGGGACTGACACATGGAGAAACTTCTCGCTGGCGCAGGGCGACAAAATTGACATCGGCGATTTGCTGGTGGGCTGGAACGGGCAAACCGCCTCGCTGGGCAACTATCTCAGCGTCAGCACCAGCGGCGGCAATACCACTCTCTCTATTGACCGTGACGGGGCGGGCAGCACTTACCACTCCACGCAACTGGTAACCCTGGAGAATGTACAAACCACGCTGACGGAGCTTATCGAACAAAACCATATTGTGACCTGATAAAGGCCAGTAGCACGACAACACAACGACCCCGGGCGCACGCTCGCCCGGGGCAAAAAACAACGCTCAATTAGGGAAGAAAATGGGAAAACGACAGCTTACTTTCTGGTGGCTGGCGGGCAATCTGTGCGCTGCGCCCGCTATCGCTGCCGTGGAAATGCCCCGCATCGCCCCGCAGCAGTGGGTTGAACAGCAGGAACTGCCCGCGCTTGATGGCCCGATGCCGCAAAGCGGCGACAGCGCCGCGCCCGGTGAACTGACCCTCTCTCAGGCGGTCAATCGCGCTGTCACCTGGCATCCATCGATCGCGGAAGTGGTCGGTAAACTGTATGCCCAAATTCAGCAGGTCGATGTTGCAAAAGCCAAATACTATCCGCAGGTTAACGCCGGGATGAATAACGGCTATACCAACAGCTATTCCGACAGCGGATTCAGCCCGTCGCTGGTACTGTCACTGTCGCAAATGCTCTATGACTTTGGAAAAGTCGCAAGCCAGGTGCGGGCAGAAAACGCCGGCGTGGCGCAGGAGCAGGCCAACGTGCTGCTCAGCATTGATACCGTCAGCCATGAAACGGCAACCGCTATTGTACAGGTGCAGACCTGGCAGCAGATGGTGGCGGTGGCAAAGGAGCAACTGGATGCCCTGAGCGCCATTGGCAGGCTGGCGAATCAGCGCAACGATGAAGGCGCCAGCTCGCTGTCGGACGTGGTGCAGACCGATGCGCGCATTGAGGGCGCCCGCTCCCAACTCGTACAGTATCAGGCCAATCTTGAGAGCTCTCAGGCGACGCTCATGACCTGGCTGGGCTGGAAAAACCTTAACACCATCAGCAACGACTTCCCGCAAAAGCTGGGCCGCAGTTGCGAACTGGCAAAGCCGGATGACAAGCTGGTACCCGCCGTTCTTGCCGCCTGGGCGCAGGCCAACGTCGCCCAGGCTAATCTCGACTACGCCAACGCGCAGATGACGCCGACGGTTTCGCTGGAGCCGGAGGTTCGCCACTATCTCAATGATAATTATGCCGGGCATGAGTCCGTTGACCGCACTCAGTATTCGGCGTGGGTCAAAGTGGAGATGCCCATTTATCAGGGCGGCGGCTTAACCGCCCGGCGCAACGCCGCCAGCCACGCGGTGGAATCCGCCCAGTCAGCCATCCAGCGCACCCGGCTGGACGTTCGCAAGAAGCTGCTTGCGGATCGCAGTGAAGCGATGAACCTGGTGACCTCCTTGCAGATCCAGAAGCGTCAGGAGACGTTGAGTGAACGGACGCGCGAGCTGTACCAGCAACAGTATCTCGACCTTGGTTCCCGACCGCTTCTCGATGTGCTTAACGCTGAACAGGAGGTCTATCAGGCGCGCTTCGCACAGTTACAGACAGAGAGTCAGTTGCATCAACTGCAGCTTAACTGCCTGTACAACACCGGTCAGATGCGCCAGGCCTTTGGTCTGGAAAACCGCACCATTCAGTCAGTGGAGATTCAGCCATGACTCACGCCGACATTCCTGGCGACGAGCGCATCACCGCACCGGCGCTGGCCAACTGGGCGCGGGCAATGAGCCATATCGCCACCCATTATCGTATTGCCTGTTCTCCCGGCGCGTTACAGGCCAGCGCCCCGTGGTTCCAGGATAAACCGATGCCGCAGGCGCTCAGCCAACTGGCCCGCCAGGCCGGACTCTCTTTTCAGCCGCTGGCTCCCAGCGAACAGTCGCTCACCCGCTGGCGTCTGCCGGTGGTGATCCAGCTCCAGGAGGGTGAACTGGTACTGGTTGAACAGTTCGACGGCGAAGACCAGCTTGACGTCTGTTTTATCAACGGCGAACTCCAGCGCAACCGGATCGCCCTGCGCGACCTGCTGCCGACGGTCCGTTTCATTATCGCGTTACGTCCGCTTTCCGCCGTGAAAGACCGCCGGGTGGATACCTATATCTCGCGTTTCAAACCCGACTGGCTGAAAAGCCTGGTGCTGAAAGATCTACGTCCTTACGGCCCGGTGATGCTGGCAGCATTGCTGATCAACATCCTGTCGCTTTCCGGGATCGTCTTCTCGATGCAGGTGTATGACCGGGTGATCCCCGCGCAATCGTGGCCGTCGTTGTATGTCCTTGCCGTCGGCGTTTTGATCGCCATGTTGTTTGGTTTTCTGCTGCGACTCGCCCGTGGTCATGTGATGGATCTGTTGGGTAAGCGCGCCGATATGCGGGTGTCGGATCGCGTGTTCAGCCACGCTCTACGCCTGCGTAATAGCGCGATCCCGCGCTCCACCGGCAGCTTTATTTCGCAGCTACGCGAGCTGGAACAGATCCGCGAGATGGTGACATCTTCCACGATCTCCACCATTGTGGATCTGCCCTTCTTTTTCCTGTTCATCGTGGTGCTGGCGATCATCGCCCCGCCGCTCGCCTGGATCGCCCCGGTCGCCGCGCTGCTGATGATCCTTCCCGGTCTACTGTTGCAAAAAAAGCTCGCGGAGCTGGCGAATCAGTCAGCGCACGAGGCCACGCTGCGTAACGCCGTGCTGGTCGAAAGCGTTCAGGGGCTGGAGGACATCAAGCTGATGCAGGCGGAGAACCGGTTTCTGCAACAGTGGAACAGCTATATCCGCATCACCGCCGAGTCCGGACTGCGCACCCGCGAACTGTCGCAAGGGCTAATCAACTGGGGGGTGACCGTCCAGGGGCTGGTTTATGCGGCAATGGTGATGTTTGGCGCTCCGCTGGTGATTGAAGGCACGCTGACGACCGGCTCGGTGGTTGCTGCCTCCATGCTTGGCTCAAGGATGATCGCCCCGATGGGTAATCTGTGCGGCGTGCTGGCACGCTGGCAGCAGGTGAAAGCCGCTAAAAAGGGGCTGGACAGCATTATGGAACTTCCCACCGAGACCCAGCGTGACGAAACGCGGGTGCATCAGGAGATCTTTCACGGTCATTATCTGTTCGAGAACGCACAGTTTCGCTATCACAGTGAAGACCAGCGGGTGCCACTGCGCATTAACCGACTGGAGATCGCCGCCGGCGAACGCATCGCAGTGCTCGGGCGCAACGGCGCGGGCAAATCCACGCTGTTGCAGGCGCTGGCAGGCGGCGTGGATCTGGTCGAGGGCGACGCCCGTCTCGATAACCTCAGCCTACCGCACATCGATATGGCCGATTTGCGCCGCAACGTCGGTCTACTGAGCCAGAACGCGCGCCTGTTTTTTGGCACCCTGCGCGAGAACCTGACGCTCGGCGCCCCGCATGCCAGCGACGACGAGATATTTACCGTGCTGGAGATTTGCGGTGCGGCCAACTTCGTGAAACGGCTGCCGAAAGGGCTCGATCATCCGATTATGGAAGGCGGCAGCGGGTTATCCGGCGGTCAGCGACAGTCCATCATGCTCGCCCGCATGCTGCTGCGCGCCCCCAATATCGTCCTGCTCGATGAGCCCACCGCCTCGCTGGATGAGCATTCCGAACGCGAGTTTATTCAACGACTGGGACAGTGGCTCGGCAACCGCACTCTGATCGTCGCCACCCATCGCGTACCGGTACTGGAGCTGGTCGAACGGGTGGTGGTGCTTAAAGAGGGGCAACTGGTGATGGACGCGCCGAAAGCGCAGGCGCTGGGACAAAGTCGAATGGCCGCGCAGGCCAACACACGGGAGTGGAAAAATGAAAACCAGTCAGCCTGACGCGACCCACGACGCGCTCGACGACAGCCGCGAGCGAGAATTCTCAGGTGCCAGCCGCATCATCTGGCTTACCGGGATCTTGTGTCTGATCCTCGCGGTGTGGGCGTGGTTCGGCATTCTTGATGAGGTCTCGACGGGCACCGGCAAGGTGATCCCCAGTTCGCGCGAGCAGGTATTGCAGTCGCTCGACGGGGGGATCCTCGCAGAACTGATGGTGCATGAAGGCGATCAGGTCCAGGCGGGACAGGTACTGGCGCGACTGGACCCGACGCGCTCGGAGTCTAACGTCGGCGAAAGCGCCGCCCGCTATCGTGCCTCGCTGGCATCCAGTCAGCGCCTGACGGCTGAGGTTAGCGACAAGCCGCTGGTTTTCTCTGACGAACTGAACGCCTGGCCGGATCTGCTCGCCTCGGAAACGCGACTTTACACCAGTCGCCGCGCACAACTCGCCGACGCGCAGTCTGAGCTCAAAGAGGCGCTGACGCTGGTGAATAAAGAGCTGGCGATCACCGAGCGGCTGGCAAAAAGCGGCGCCGCCAGCCACGTCGAGGTGCTACGTTTGCAACGGCAAAAAAGCGATATTGGTCTGAAGCTCACGGATTTGCGCTCGCAATATTACGTCCAGGCGCGCGAGGCGCTGTCTAAAGCCAACGCCGAAGTGGCAATGCTCTCCGCGATCATTAAGGGACGCGAAGATTCGGTGACCCGCCTGACCGTTCGCTCACCGGTTCGCGGCATTGTGAAGAACATTCAGGTCACGACCATCGGCGGCGTGATCCCGCCAAACGGCGAGATGATGGAGATCGTACCGGTTGACGATCATCTGCTGATTGAAACGCGTCTGTCGCCGCGCGACATCGCTTTTATCCACCCCGGCCAGCGCGCGCTGGTGAAAATCACCGCCTACGATTACGCCATTTACGGCGGACTGGAAGGTGTTGTCGAAACCATTTCGCCGGATACCATTCAGGACAAAGTGAAGCCGGAAATCTTCTACTACCGCGTTTTCATTCGTACCCATCAGGACTATCTGCAAAACAAGCTGGGACGCCGTTTTTCCATCGTACCGGGCATGATCGCGACAGTGGATATAAAAACAGGTGAAAAAAGCATCGTCGACTATTTAATCAAACCGTTCAACCGAGCCAAAGAAGCGCTGCGCGAGCGGTAAATGCCTGATGATTGGGGGTGGCAAGGGCTGTCACAAGTCTGTTATACTTGTCTTAACACATTGGGGCTGATTCTGGATTCGACGGGATTTGCGAAACCCAAGGTGCATGCCGAGGGGCGGTTGGCCTCGTAAAAAGCCGCAAAAAATAGTCGCAAACGACGAAAACTACGCTTTAGCAGCTTAATAACCTGCTCTGAGCCCTCTCTCCCTAGCTTCCGCTCTTAAGACGGGGATCAAAGAGAGGTCAAACCCAAAAGAGATCGCGTGGATGCCCTGCCTGGGGTTGAAGCGTTAAAACTAATCAGGCTAGTCTGGTAGTGGCGTGTCAATCCGCAGGTGCCAGGCGAATGTAAAGACTGACTAAGCATGTAGTACCGAGGATGTAGGAATTTCGGACGCGGGTTCAACTCCCGCCAGCTCCACCAAATCATGATCCGGATACGTCCGGTGAAGTACAGAAAGCCCGCATGGCACAAGCCCTGCGGGCTTTTTTGTGTCTGTCGTTGTCCGAGAACATCCGCCTAAATCCGATGATTATTGGTATACGTTTAGGTATACGGTAGGATGTCTACCTAAAAGCGTATACCAATTCATGAAGGAGCGGCCACAGTGGCACGGACAACACGCCCCCTGACCAACACCGAAGTTCTGCGCGCTAAAGCGTTAGAGAAGGATCTAACGCTACATGATGGCGATGGGCTTTTCCTGATAGTGAAAACCAGTGGGAAAAAGCTCTGGCGTTTCCGTTATCAGCGCCCAGCAACAAAGCATCGAACAATGATGGGGCTCGGTGCCTTCCCTGCCCTTTCGCTTGCTGATGCCCGAGGGTTAAGAGCTGATTACCTTGCCTTATTAGCCAACGGAATCGACCCACAGATTCAGGCTGAAGTTGTAGAGGAACAGCAGCAAATAGCACTGGACAGTATTTTTTCAACGGTTGCCGCTAACTGGTTCCAGCTCAAAAGCAAAAGCGTCACCCCTGATTATGCTAAAGATATATGGCGCTCACTGGAAAAAGACATACTCCCAGCCATCGGGGAGATCCCTGTCCAGCAAATCAAAGCCCGAATACTGATTGAAGCCCTTGAACCAATCAAGGCACGTGGGGCGCTAGAGACTGTACGCCGACTGGTGCAGCGCATTAACGAGATAATGATTTATGCCGTAAACACTGGTCTGATTGATGCCAATCCAGCATCAGGTGTTGGGATGGCCTTTGAGAAGCCCAAAAAACAAAACATGCCGACGCTGCGACCAGAAGAATTGCCGAAGCTGATGCGTTCTTTAGTTATGTCGAATCTGTCTGTCCCGACTCGATGTCTCATTGAATGGCAACTCCTGACGCTTGTGCGCCCTTCTGAAGCCTCCGGTGCTCGTTGGGCAGAGATCGATCTCAATGCAAAGCTCTGGACTATTCCAGCCGAACGGATGAAGGCTAAGCGAGAGCACATTGTACCTCTATCTCCTCAGGCATTAGAGATTCTGGAGGTGATGAAGCCAATCAGTGCTCATCGTGAACATATTTTTCCTAGTAGAAATGACCCAAAACAACCAATGAATAGCCAAACGGCGAATGCTGCGTTAAAACGGATTGGATATGGTGGTAAGTTGGTTGCACATGGTTTACGCTCTATTGCAAGTACAACCCTGAATGAACAAGGTTTTAATGCGGACGTAATTGAATCGGCACTTGCCCATAGTGATAGGAATGAGGTACGCAAAGCATATAATCGTTCGATCTACTTAAAGCAAAGGGCTGACATGATGAATTGGTGGGGAACACAAGTTAAAAAAGGAGATTAGACACAGTGAAACTTATAAAATTTGCGGCTACAAGTGTGTATGGCTATTTAAATTTCAATATCAACTTCAACAAAGACGTTTCATTTCTTGTTGGAGCCAATGGTTCGGGGAAAAGTACTGCAATAAAACTCATACAAGCAATGTTTTGTCTGAATTTCAAAGATTTAATATCAATTCCATTTGAAAAAATTGATATTGCTTACGAAGACCGCACTAAGATAAGAAAAATACAAGCATATAAAGATAAATTGTCCCTAGTCATAAAATCTGATGGTGAGAGCCAACTGATAGAAATCCCAATAATCACAAGGGAAAATTATTTATCAGATGAATATAATAGTGAATATTATGCCCATGCAGAAAGAGAACTCATTACCAACTCTATTTACAAACGCATAAGAAGTATAACCCCTCCAGTATTTTTAGGTTTAGATCGGAAATCGATTGGTTTAGAAAGTGAGTATTTAGATTCAGAAATAAGCATTTCAGCCAGAAAGGAGTTGTATGCTCACAGAAAAAAACATTTCCAGAAAAAACACTTTAATTACTGGTAGTCTGTCAGAAGCATTATTGTCCGTGCAATTAATCATGCAAGAACAATATAGAAAAATTCGTGAATTCGAAGATAGACAAGGCATTTACTTGAGAGATAGTATTTTAAAATCATCATTTAAATTCTCTTCGTTTTTAGATTTTAATCATTCAGATAATCAAATGAACTGGGAAGATAAAAGAGATATATTAAAGCGCCGAGAAGAAATCACAGACGCTGTCAAAAAAATAGGTAGTACTGATAGATCTCTAATTGCTGACATTGGAAAATTCTTTGATCAGATAGAAAAATTATTTCAAAATTTAAGTCAAAGTGAGTCATTATCCATCGAGTGGCTATTAAATAAAGCACAGATAGATAGAATATCAGAAATATTAGAAGTTATTGATGACTACAACGAAAAAACAGAAAAAATGTACCGCCCCATAAATAATTTCCTACAAGTGATGAACTCATTCTTCATTGACTCAAAGAAAAAAGTCGAAGTTGATACGGTTGGTCGACTTTTTATTACCAGAACAGATGGCAAAAAATGCAACATTGATATACTCTCCTCCGGCGAGCGTCAATTGCTAGTCCTAATTGCGAATGTGATGCTTAATAAATACACAAGCATTAGCAGAGTGATAATAATTGATGAGCCAGAAATATCCTTACACCTTAAATGGCAAGAGAAATTCTCAGAAACAATACTTGCAATAAATCCAGAAACTCAATTTATACTTGCAACTCACTCTCCTGATATTGTAGGAGAGATGACTGATAAATGCCTGAAGGTAGGTGTCTAACATGTTAGAGCGTGGCTTAGCAGCAAAAAAAGCTAAATCAGTTTTCTTTGAGGAAAGAAACACAATTGACATATATATTGAAGACACTGCCATTGGCTATAAAAAAATATATAAATGCATTTTAAATCGAGTTCTAAATGGGAAATTCCTAATCAATGATGTGTTTCCTCTTGGAGGTAAAAATGCAGTAATACAATCATGGGAGAATGACAAAAACAAAAGAAATCGACCTCAACTACATATTATTGATGGTGACATCGATCTATTGAACGGAACCAGAAAATGCGAAGCTGGATTGTACACTCTTCCTTATTATTGCATTGAAAACATTTTCTTATGTGAACACGCATTACTCGACATTTTGGTAGAGGAAGATCCTGAAAGGGAACGAGATGAACTAAGTGCAGTCTTTAATTTTTCCGAATGGAACAGACTAAACATCGAACCACTTATTAAACTATTTATTGTGTATCTTTTAGTTAAAACACACACACCAACAGTTCCTAGCATCCACTATCAAGTAAGTAAATTAGTAAACAACAACTCGGGCATAGTCGATATCGAGAAAATAAACACGAGAATATCTTCTCTTGAACAAGAAATACTTAAGGTCATTTCACTGGAACAACTTCAAACTGAAAAGGATAGTATTTACAGAGCAATTGATGGTAACTTCGACATCAAAAAATATATTTCGGGTAAAGATTATTTATTTCCTTTAATTGTTACTCGAATGAAAAGCATTGTGAATACAAAAGTAAGTAATATCACTTTGAAACATCGGATTAGCCAGCGATGCAGTCTTGAAGATCTAAATGATATAGAAAACTTTATTTTCCTTCCTTGAGTTACTTTAACAAGCGTAATCTCATTAGCCACCTCTTTTCGAGGTGGTTTTTAAGATGGTAACAAAGATTTTTAAAGTAGCCATCTGGCGCGCAATGCTCTCCCCGCCACGCCTGCTCGCTTAAGAGGTCGCTTTTAATGCAGGTGCATGAACGGTCTCAGGCCGCGCCGGTACTGGTGCTGCGGGGGATAAAAAATACGGGGATTTGCATGCAAAACCATGCACCCTATGGATGCATGGCTTTTTTCGGGAAAAATAGCAGGATTTACGGGGATTTTTTTGCGTGCTACCGTGCGGCCAGTTCTGCGCGTCGGCGGGTGTAAATCAGGTTCTGTGCCGGGGTGAATTTCTGGCGATTATCATCCCGCGAGGCCGCATCAGGCCTGAATCCGATGGCCGTTAAAATATCGCTGTCCTGCACGGAATAATTAATTTTTTCACCTGCGGCCAGCCACACCGACAGGGCTTCACGCAGATAATCAACTGAGTGCTGCATGGCGCTCTGTTTTACTGCGGGAAGCTGTTCGTTATACCCCATCAGCTCAGGTGCCAGCGTGGCGACCAGCTCTGCGCCGTGCTGCTGCATAAAGTCATGGAGCCGGTTGCGGATGCTGATATGCTGTACCTTTTCATGTGAGCGGATATAGCGACCGGCGGCCTGATTAATCTCCCATTTTTTCACATCGATATTGTCGCGCAAATCCTGCATTCTGCGCGGGATTTGTTCGTCACCGGCAACGAGCTGTTCACGGTATTCAAGTTCAAGGTCGGCCAGTTCGGCTTTACGTTTCAGCCAGGTGTTTTTGTTCGTCTGACAGGCCTCAAAGGCCTGCTGTAATGTCACAGTAGTCACGTGTCTCTCTCCTGTTTAATGCCGGAATGGCGAGCTGTAGCAGCCTTTTACCCGACGGGGCGCAACGGGGGCTGTCGGCACCGGCGCGGGTTTCTCATCGACGACCGGCGAACGTATCACTTCAAAGATGGACTCATGCGTTTTGAATGTCGCCGAGCAGTGCACATTCTGGCACTGCAGGTAACTCTCTTTGACGCTGTCAGACATATAGCGGCTGGTGCGAACGTGTGCCGCTGTGCGGCAGAAAGGGCAGCGCATCATGACAATAACCCCCGTGCTTTCAGGTCAGCTTCACGTTCCCGCATTTTTTCCTGCCAGACTTTTCGCTGACCGGGTGTGGCCGCAACGTCATACTCCATATGTGGCAGAGTGGAGGCCGACAGCCCTGTTTTAAACAGCACCGGTTCATCGGTCAGACGGATATTGCAGCCCTTTACGGCCTGTTCAAGCCACGCTTTCACCTGCTGCATTACAACTTTATCCGGTTCGATATATCCCTGATGCCCGGTCGTATTAGCAAGCGGATTATTCAGAACCAGTATGTTGAGTTTCATTGCTCTGATGAGGGCACCGCAGCTTTCACGCAGGGCAGCATCGAGTTCATGCTCTGCATACTGACTGAGGACGCTGTGATGTGCCTGACGATACGCTCTGGCCGTCCGGTCACACGCGCCTTTAAGGCTGTCCAGCTCGAAAGACAGCACCTCAGCCATATTGTCACATTCCTGCGCCAGTTCCCGCCGTACCACTCGCGCAATATGGCGCTGTTTCAGGTCGTCGGTAATGACAGCACCACCGGCACGAATGGCGGCGCGCCATGCGCCGGAATCATTGCCGTTTTCCTGCTCCAGTTCATTTTTTTGCGTTTGCACCTGGCTGATGGCCGTCGTGGTTTCATCCATACGTCGGGCACTGGCGAGATGCGCTTCTCTGGCCGTCTCAAGACGTTCTATTGCGGGTTTCAGGTAGTCGGGAATGGCGGTGGTACTGGTCATGTAAGGTCTCCTCTTTGTTTCAACCTGAGGAGATTCTGCCGCGCCAGACACAACAACACGATTCATTGCCGTTGTGGCAAAAATGGCACAAACAGACCTTAAAACCCGGCTTGCCAGAGAAAGGTCTCAGGAAAACCTTACTCACTGTTTTTTTTTTTACTTATAACTATTCACTACTGTTCACTGAAAAGAAAAAGGTAAGTAATACAGTCAGATAAAGGGTGAACAGTTGAGGGTGTAACTGACGGTGAGGGGACAAAAAAGGATACGCAAAGGAGCCGCGGCTCCAGAGTGACATGAAAGCCCGTTGATGCGGGCTTTTTTATTGCTGCTCTCTGGCCTCATTCGCCACTCTCAATGCGACCGCAAACAACAGCCCGCTTTTCTTTCAACGCAGCCTGTCACCTTCCCCTCATACATGCTTTTTAGCCATAGCTGATGTGAGCGTCTGCTATGAGCTGTGAGTTCAACTGATAGACGCAACACACTTATTGAACCGTTCTACGGCGGCTTCATAGTCTGGCGTTTAGCTTTTCTTTAACACCATTGAGATATGCTGGAGTCCTCCTGAACACCAGACAAGCCACGCCAATTCTTTGGTTTATAAAAAACGAGATCTGGTCCAGATTCAGACTTGCAGGCATGTTCAACTTGTTTTGCGCCATGTCCTACGTAGTATCTTCCTGTCAATAAAACATTGGCTCTCCGCGAGCCATTTATTCAAGGAATGAATATGTACGTTCTGGCACTGATTTTCGCCCTTTCCAATAACACAACGAAAAGTGAAGTGATTGGCGCGTTTAGCGATCTGGCGCAATGCGAGACGGCATCACTGGCCCATTCGTCAAAGACGAAATGCTATTTTATTGACCCACAAAAAGGCATGCAGGAAGTGGATAATATGAATACACAAAATTCACAGAAAAAATAACGCACCTATTCAACAACCACTTTGACTTTCGGCTTCGACAAAATAATTTTTATCAGTTCGGTGAAGTTAACCGGTTTAAAGAAATAGTACCCCTGCTGGAAGGTAATATCGTTACGGTTCAGATAGTCAACCTGCTCCTTTGTTTCCACGCCCTCCGCCACAATGCTTAGCGACAGTTTTCGAGCAAGATCCAGTACACAGTCCAGAATCCGGGTGGAATCTTCTTCCATGCTGACTCGCGCCACAAAGCTTTGATCGATCTTAATGTAATCAATGTGTAGATCATGAAGATAAGAAAGTCCGGAATAACCGGTGCCAAAATCATCCAGAGCGATGACAAAACCATTTTCGTGCAGAACGTTGAGCGTCTGTACCAGGTGCTCATCGACATGCAAAGGTTCACGCTCGGTCACTTCGAGCACCAGATTCAAATCTTTTCGGCTGAACCGCGCCTTAAAGTTCAGACACTCGTCGACAAAGGTCGGAGCGGTAATATGAGAAGCGCTGAAGTTAATACCGACATGAAAACCTTCTGGCAACTTCGTGGCGATAGCATTCATATGGGTAACCACTTGTTCCATCAAACTTTGCGTCAGAGGAATAATCAAACCTGACTTTTCCGCTAGCGGAATAAATGACGCCGGGGAAATATATCCGGCTTTCGGATGTTTCCACCTCGCCAGCACTTCAACACCCCGTAACGTCCCTTCCCGGCCATTCACCACGGGCTGATAAAAAGGCACGATTTCTCCCTTGAGAATTGCTCTGCGCAGCGCTTCTTCCGGCGTGGTGCTTTTATTTAAATACTTAATCAGGGCATACGCGGCAAAACAAGACATGAGAAAAATGAAGATCAGCATCCCCATCCCCTGACTGATGAGTCTTTGCAGGCTAAACACGGGCGGTAAATTATAACGTATTGTGAAGGGGTAACGTTTGGATCCTACCTGTCCGAACTCCTGGCCTGTATCGTTGACGGTCGCCACATCACCGGACAGCCCCAGGATCGCCTTCCCTACCATTAATGAATAATTCGCCTCTTTCAGCGGCGTACGCAGTGAATCACGAATATGCTGATCACTGATGGTGATGACAATTCGGCTCCCGGCAAGTTGATTCTGATATAACAAAACCGGTCGTCTGTTAACCGCATTATTTGCTGGCGCGAGTTGCAGCGTTGTATCCGGTATTTCAGAAAGATAAGAAAGTAGCATGCGATTACCCGGCAGCGAGGAGCACCATATTTTGCCTTCGCGGTAGATTAAAATGGTCCGAAGATGAGGCTGTAGCGCGGCTTCCGTCCCTAACCGGTACTGCCCTTCCTGATCGCAACCCTTTCGCATGATATCACTGGCCGTTGACGTCGCGTGAGTAGCCTCATCAAGAATGACATCAATATCACTCGCAACATAGCGGGCCCCCGAAAGACTGTCTGCTCTCGCCGAATACCAGAGCTGCACATTTAAAACAGAAACACCGAGAATAAAGAGCAACACAGCAACAATAATAGGGAGAAGAGTGTTACGCATTGTCAGCCCCGGGCGAGAGAAAAGTTATTATTTTGTCGTTGACTCGCTTTACGCCACGAATCTAAAAAGCATGGTAGAAAGAACGATAAATAACCATAGTCATGTCGATATTTATTTGTCGCCGTCAACGCCAATCAGCATGACGCGCTCCTGACGTAACACATGGAAAAAAATCGATATTTCCCGCTTACAGTTTTTTCCTAAAGCCAGCGCTTCGTTTAGATGCCATGCTTAATCACGCTAATAACTTATAACGTAAAGCGAGGACATGATGAAAAAGACTCTAATCGCATTATCTGCACTTCTGCTGGCTTCTCCTGTTTTTGCCGCTACGACACACGCAACCGATAATGATGTCGCTGCCGCACATGAAAACGCAAATACAGCGAAAGAGAAATTACACCAGGCGCAGAATCAGGGTGAAGAGCAAAAACTGAAAGCAGAACACCGCGCCGAAGGTAAACAGGATAATATCAGCAGCAAAGTTAGCGAAGGCTCGCAAGAAACCTGGCATAAAACCAAAGAAGGTACTGAAAAAGGCTGGAACGCCACGAAAGAAAGTGCTGAGCAGGGCTGGAATAAAACCAAAGAAGGCGCAGCCAGCGTAGAGAAGAAAATCAGCAAATAAATCTTTCGCCCTGATCATTAAAGAATAAAAAAGCCGCTTACGCGGCTTTTTTATTTCTGCTTTTCCCCGTCTGAACTTACCAGCTGTATTTCACTCCCAGCATGCCCTGGGTATCGCTGTAGCCTTTATCACCCAGTTGCACACCGACATTCCCCCAGACGCTTAAACGGTTATTCAGTTTACCTTCCACCCCGGTACGCACTTCACCCAGATTGCGCGCGCCGTCACGGCTGATTTTCACGCCATCCATCTTCACGCCGAAGGATTCGGTATTGTGGATCCAGTTCACTTCGACATAGGGCTGGAACTCGCGCTGCTGTCCGTCATCCATTTTGTGATGACTGTTGAGGTACGTTTTCACCCCAAGACGCGTCTGAATGTTGCCATCACCTTCTGTTTCAATGCGCGTACCATCATGCCGGGTATGCGAATCCGACTTCACGCCCATCCAGGTGATCTGTGCCTGCGGCTGGATGTACCAGGTGTTCAGTGAGCCCTGGCTGCCGCTGAACGTACCGGCTTTCAGGGTGTAACCCGCTTCCAGCGAGGCCGTCAGCCCTTTAGAGTCATAGCTGTCGCTCTCACGCGCATCCGCATCCACCGTGTTGTCGAACCAGTTGTACAGCAACCAGCTATCAACATACGCCCCCGTGTTATCCACGGCATTCTGATACCAGGTTCCGTACAGACCGGCGCTGTAGCCGCTGGTACGTCCGTCTGAACCGTATCCTGCACGGTTACTCTGGGTGTTGCTGTGCTCATTGGCGTAACCGCCCATCACGCCGAGATGCCAGCGGTCCAGCCCATCCATACTCCACTGTGCAATGTCGCCACCCAGTTGCAGCACGTAGCGATTGCTCTGTGTTTTCAGTTGGCCGTCCCCCGCCGTGGAACGTTCATGCCCGCCGACGTGGCGCATCCACATGCTACCAGCCAGCCCTTCATCCTGGAGCGCATTGCTGTACTGCGGCTCGCCGAGACGATCGTGCAGACGGTGAGCAAACAGCGTGTTCGCAGCAGAAATATTGCTGGTATAGCTACCCGCTTCCGGTCGCAGAACATCCACCGTCCGCGGATCAACAACCGGCGGGTTGTCCGAATCAATCACACCATTCCATTTGCTGGTCAGATACCAGTTTTTCGCCGCCTCGCCGGTTCCCTTCGCCAGCGTGTAGACATACGCACCGGCCTCCACGGAGCCACGGGTCAGGGCGAATTGACCGGCTGAATTGCCCTCCACTTGCACCAGTTCAATGCCGTTGCGGGTCTGCGCGCCAATACCGCCGACATTATTGACGTCCACCCGCGTGTTACCGGAGGTATCGCCATGTACGGTCAGTTTGTCCGTGGCGGAATCATCACCGCCGAGGGCTGTGTTAAATACCATCAGACCGTCATTACCGTGGTAGTTACCGTTCACATCCAGGTGATTACCCGGCTGCATGCCCGAACGCCCCAGGATCACAGTGCCGCTGTGAGTCAGATTGCCGCCGACTGTAAAGCCGGACACCTGCATCGTCCCGCCGCTCATCACATCCACATCCCCGGCGGTGCGACCATATCCCGACAGGGTAGCGCCATCGTGGATATTCACCTGCTGGTTAGCCATATCGACGGCAGAATCGGCATCGCTACCCAGCGCAATCTCACCGTCGAGAATATCGGTGGTGCCCGTCCAGGAGGCCAAATCCTGTTTCAGTGTCAACACGCCGCTACCGGTCTTAGTCAGATTGCCTGTGCCGCTAATGGCATTGTCCAGCGTCCAGTTCGTATCCGTCGCTACCGTCAACAAGCCGTTATCCGTCACAGAAGCAGTGCCAAGGTTCTGCTGTTCACTGACGGTCAGTTTGTTGTCTATGTCGATATTGAACAGGCCGCTAAAACCGCTGTTATCCCCGCTGACGACCACATCTGACATGTTTGCCACATCAATGCCGCCCGCTCCGCTGAGGGTGTTCGTCAGCGTGCCGACAACGCCATTCAGGGTTAATGTCCCGCCGTCGACGATATCGCCGCTGCCTGCACCCAGCACATCATTTACGCTCACTTCCGCCCCGCTGCTGATGGTCGTTTTGGCCGTCAGGGCGGCGTTAGCACCATCAATCGTTAACAGGCCGCCGTTAACATTCAGCGCGCCGCTGCCGGTCAGACTTCCCTCGCTAAGCCCACCGTTCGACAGGGTCAGCGAGCCGCCATTTAGTGCAAAGGTGGAGTTGGACTGTCCTGTCAACGTACCCGCCGTCTGGGTTGTACCATTGAGATCGGCGGTTGCTCCACTACTGATGTGCAATTCGCTGGTCTCGCCCAGCGCGCCATCGGCGTCGGTGCGCAACGTCCCTGCCTGTACCTGCGTGGCACCACTGTAGTCGTTCAGGCCGTTGGAGAGCGACACGACATCAGCCGTATTCACCGCCAGATTGCCGCTGCCGGAGATCGTCGCCGACATATCAGCGCCAGCCCCCGTCGCCCCCGCATACGGCGACAGCACCAACGTTTGTCCGGAGAGAATATCCAACGCCTTCAGACCGTAGTTTACATACAGGCCATTACCCGGTGCGGTGGTCAGGCGAAAACCATACTGCCCGTTCGCCACGGTCGTCCCGTTCTGCGCTATCTGAAGGGTTTTATCTGCCGCAATCGGCGCACCGTTTTGATCGGCAAGCGTCAGTGAACCACCCGACCCAAGCACAATCGACGCTTTCACCAGCTGTACGCCAATCCCGGTGTCATCCTGCTGGAGCAGGTTTGCGGTAGTATCTGGATTCGCCGCCGCGCCAGTATCGTTCCAGGGATCGGCAAGGTTTACTTTCACCGTGCCGGTACCGTCTGCCTGGTGTTCGCGTCCGTTGTACATTACCCCCGCAGCGCCGGCAACCAGGGTATTGACCGACACCAGACTGTCGGAGATCGTTGACCCCGGAAGCGTAACGTCAAAAGCCAGCGTGCCCCCATTAAAAAGTAGCCCCGTAAGATCCTGCGTACCGCTGACGGTTGTGGTGTTCCCCGCACTGCTGATTAACAGCGATTGTGCCAATGACGAAGCGTTATTCCCGGAAAGCGCAAATGTGCTATTTCGCAACTCAACCGCTCCGCGAAAACTGTTGCCGACGGCAGGCGTAAAGGAAAAGACATCATCTCCAGCGTGCAGATTGACAGACATCAACCCCGTGCCGTTCAACACATTGCTAAAAGCAAAGTCATTAGTGCTGGTGTCGGTGGCACCGACAATTTCGAGCGTGCCATCACTGCCAATCGTCACTTCACTGCTGCCAAGACCGGTTCTGTTAGCGCTAGATTGCTGAGCCGAGGTGAGCGTGCCGCCATTGACCAGGGTCTTCCCGCTGTAGGTATTGTCCCCCGTCAGTACGGTATGCCCGGCCTGATGAACAATCGTTCCCTGGCCGGTAATCGGCATAGCGAGCTGATATCCTCCCGCGGTGGAGGAATCGTTGGTGGTGTGATTGAGCACAAGAGAACCGGTACCCGAGCCAAACGTCACGCCGGTCACGCCGGAAATCACGCCCGCTCCGGCGGCGGCCTGTCCCTGAGCCGCGCCAATGTTCACTACGCCGGTGCTTGAGGCATTCTGTGCAATGAACAGTTTGCCATTCAGGTTAAGCGCGCCGCTGTTACTCAGGTTGAGAGTACCGTCGCCCACGGCGCCGACGGTGGCTGACGTCGCATCCAGACGCGATCCGGCGCCATTGATATTCACCGTCCCCTCGCCGCCATTTGCCGCGAGGCTCACCGCGCTGGCAACCACTTTCCCACCCGACTGAATATCCAGTATCCCCGTCGCGGAATGACCCACGTTGAGTTTTTTGGTGACGTCACTGGCGTCAGCGATCCGCCATTCCCCGCCGTTACTGATATTCACTCGCCCGTAACCCGCAGGCGAACGTCCCAGCATACTGTCGGCGCTACTGCGTACAATGGCAGAGTCAGAGATATTCAGCGTTCCCGAACCATAATCCCCGACCCGCAGCGCGCCGGTGCTCATTGTTGAATTCTGACCGCTAACGCTGACGGTTCCGACCCCGGCCTCAAAACTGCCAATCGTTGTCATACCGGCGTTCAGCGCACCGCCCTCTTCAATGTTAATCACTCCTGTGCCGCCATAACCAATATTCAGGTCCTGGAGCGCCCCCGAAGGATTCACTAAATTCCACAGCCCACCCGAACGGATCGTAGCGGACCCGTGACTGCCATTTGATCCGCCCAACACGCCCAACCCTGAAGTATTCACCACCGCAGCGTTGGAGATGGTCATGGTGCCGACACCGTACTCGGCAATGGTCATCGCTCCTGAACGTAACGAAGAGCCGGAACCATCGACGTTCACCGTACCGTTCGCCTGGGTGTTATCGCCGATAATGAGCTTGTAGACATCCGATCCTGCCACCACACCGCCCGCGAGAATATTCAGTGTGCCCACGCCGTTCATGCCGATGAAAGTGTAGTAATCCAGTGAATATCCCGTCGCCACGTTGACCACCTCGCCATTATCAATAATGGCTGAATAGGCGGGCAGAGAGGCCAGCAGCAGCAGTGACAGGGCACTACGTTTAAAAAGCGGTTGCAAAGCATGATGTTGTTGCGCGGAAGAGAACGTTGTTTTCAAAGATGAATGGGTTGATGACTGGCTTTTCCCTCTCACCAACTCGGAACAAACCTGAAATACCTTCAGAACTTCATTCCATATAACGCGATAATTTGTGTTCATAAAAAATGCTCATAATCTGATAAAATGTTTATATGCGGTGTAATTGTTTTTAATACGCAACATAGAATCGATAAGCTTCCCTCACCTGGAAATGGGAAATAGAGGGCTATTCAGAAATGAATTCTGAACAGTCTTAAATTAAATAATCTATTGATGGTGTTATAATGATTTCACATATTGTCTCCGACAATAGTATCCATGCATGAGTAAATAACGAACATCCAGGATCCACGATTTACTCTCCGGAGAGGGCGTTAATGAATCACAGACCATCGTCAGAAATAAAAAAAAATATTATGCAAATATATAACGCGTGTCCCTGTACAAAACATCCACTCATGCCAGTTGGTGACTGACAACACACGATAAATTCAGACCTTCTGGTGACGACCCGGGATCGGTTCGGCGGCAGCCATTGCGGCTTGCTGTTTGGTTAATAATGTTTATGTAATTCTTGCGCTCAGTTTTACACTCGCCTAAAAAGCTGTCAATACGCCCCCGGACTATTAGCCTGAACATTAATATCAGAAAATAATAATTAGTGAGCATAAATTCCTGGGAAGGACAGATGACGAAATTCTATTTTTCCGTATCATGAAAGGGGAAATAGAGAGGAACCCAGGATTTTTATATTGCGTAATAAGATTTTTAACATTTTGCCAGCGTGTAAAAACTGCCTTTGAAAAGCACTTTTTGCTAAAAGCTTTTATGGCTCAATGTGGTAATTCCGGCTATCTGATTGTCTATAAAGAATATTTATGTTTTCATCGGGATGTGAGCGACCACTAAAAAGCGAACCCGAACATGTAAACCGCCTAACGTAGTGCTGCGTGAAAGATGAGGATGGGTGCGATGCAAACGGGCAATATCAGAAACCAGCGCCAGGCCAATGCCTGCTCCGGCTTCCGTTCCGGCATTTTCAAGACGATGGAACGGCAGCATTGCCTGATGAATCTGTTCATCTTCGATGCCAGGACCACTGTCTTCGACCTCCAGCACCACGGCCTCACCTTCCCGACGTAACCTGGCGGTCACCGTCCCTTGCGCCGGGGTATATTTCAGGGCGTTATCCAGCAAATTACCGCACAATTCCCCCAGCAGGACATCATCACCGTCTATCCATATCGCCTCCAGCACGCCTTCATAACCCAGGTCGATGCCTTTACTGCGCGCCTGCGCCAGTCGCGTGAAACAGCTCGTCTGCACCACCTCGAACAGATTGACCGGTGAAAACTGCCGCTCCCCCTGCTCTTTTCGCTTCACCGCCGAAAGCTGTAACAACCTTTCCGTCAGCAGGATGGTGTTGTCCAGCGTCGTACTCATCGCCCGTAAACTCTCGTGCCACTGCTGAGGCTGTTCGCTGGCAAGCGCTACGGCGGCCTGCGTTTTCAACACGGCCAGCGGGGTTTTCAGTTGATGAGAGGCATCGGCGCTAAACCGTTCCTGCCGGGAGATCAGCGCGCGCAGGCGATCGAGATAGCGGTTAAACGCGACGATCAGCAACCGCGTCTCCGACCAGGGCAGCAGTTCAGGTAACGGCGTCAGGAGTTCCGGTTCACGTCGCACCATCAGTGAGGAGAGCTGGCGCATCGGCCGCAGCACGCGGCGCAGCAGCCAGCCGACCAGCACCAGCGTCAGCAGCACCAACAAACCCTGCGTTACCGATGACGAAAACAGCAGTTGTCCTGCCAGGTAACGCCGCGATTGTAGCGTCTCTGCGACGTAGATCTCCGCCATCCCGACAATGCCGCCCTCGTTTACCGGCTGTAGCAGGCGCGCCACGCGAATGGCCTGCCCCTGATATTGCGTATGATAAAACCAGGCCAGCGCAGGGTAGAGTTGCGTACGAGAGGTGGAAGGCGGCATTGCCGGCAGGTCGTCGTAACCTGAAATCACCTTCCCCGACGGATCCACCACTTTATAGTACAGCCGGTCGTTCATGTTCAGTTCAAAGCTGTCCAGCACCACCCACGGAACATTGACCTCCAGCGTTGCATTGCGGACCACCAGCCGCTCCGCCACCGTGCGGGCAGACGACAGCAGCGTGCGGTCATAGGCCTGCGTTGCCGCCTGCAGGGCGCTGACGTAGCTGTTAAACGCCGACAGTCCCCACAGCAGAATCAACGGTAGACCAAGAAACAGCATCAATTGCAGGTATAACGACTGGGGTTTAACCCACCTCATTGCCGCACTCCAGCACGTATCCCAGCCCGCGCAGCGTGGTGATCCGCACATTGCTGCCCTGTAATTTTTTCCGCAGACGATGAATGTACAGTTCGATACTTTCGGGGCTGACCTCATCGTTCAGGCTGAAGACCTGTTCGAACAACTGCTGGCGCGATACCGGACGGGTTCTGCGATACATCAGCACCGTCAACAGCGCCAATTCACGCGGGGTGAGCGCCAGCGGTTGCTGCTGAAGCAAGAAATACCCTTCATCATGGAATGCCAGATCGCCCAGTTGCTGAAGCTCCTGTACCTGTCCCGCACTGCGCCGGAGCAAAGCCCGCAGCCGGGCGTCCAGTTCCTCAAGTTCGAAGGGCTTGGGCAGATAATCATCCGCTCCGGCATTGAGTCCTTTTACCCGATCCGCCACCGCGCTACGCGCTGTCAGCAGCAGCACCGGCAGCGTCTGCGCACGCTTACGCAGACGCTGCACCACTTCCAGTCCGTCGATCCCAGGCATGTTGATATCCAGAACCGCCAGCGCATAGGTTTCGCTATGCAGAAGATGGTCGGCAGCCAGTCCGTCGAACACACAGTCCACGGCGAATCCGTTCTGCACCAGCGCTTTTTCCAGCCAGTGAGCCAGCTCACGGTTATCTTCCGCCAATAAGAGACGCATATCACATCCTGTAAAGTTTCTGCCGCATTGAAAGGGAAATGAAAGGTTAATGTTTTAACAATCACGCAACTGAACCGCTACATGTTGGTTCACATAATCAAAAAATAATCTTCCGAACCCTACCATCCGGTTCTCCGGCGTGAGGATAAATAATGAAAAAACAGTTCGTTCGTACCCTTGCTGCAAGCGTTTTACTGATGAGCACCTCTGTCCTGGCGCAAGAAGCGCCGTCGCGTACCGAATGTATCGCCCCGGCGAAACCGGGCGGCGGCTTTGACCTTACCTGCAAACTGATTCAGGTGAGCATGATGGAAACTGGCGCTATCGAGAAACCGATGCGCGTCACCTACATGCCAGGCGGCGTGGGCGCAGTCGCCTATAACGCGATCGTCGCGCAACGGCCCGCCGAAGCGGGGACGGTCGTGGCGTTCTCCGGCGGTTCGCTGTTGAACCTGTCGCAGGGTAAATTTGGTCGTTACGGCGTGGATGATGTGCGCTGGCTGGCGAGCGTCGGTACGGACTACGGCATGATCGCCGTGCGCGCCGACTCGCCGTGGAAGTCACTGAAAGATCTGCTCACCGCGATGGAAAAAGATCCCAACAGCGTGGTGATTGGCGCCGGGGCCTCTATTGGCAGCCAGGACTGGATGAAGTCGGCGCTGCTGGCGCAACAGGCTCACGTCGATCCGCACAAGATGCGCTATGTCGCCTTTGAAGGCGGCGGCGAACCAGTCACCGCACTGATGGGCAATCATGTTCAGGTGGTTTCCGGCGATCTCAGTGAGATGGTGCCCTATCTAAGCGGCGATAAAATCCGCGTCCTCGCCGTCTTCTCTGAAAACCGTCTGCCCGGACAACTCGCCAATGTGCCTACCGCCAAAGAGCAGGGTTACGACCTGGTCTGGCCCATCATTCGCGGCTTTTATGTCGGCCCGAAAGTCAGTGATGCCGAGTATCAATGGTGGGTGCAGGCATTTGAAAAACTCCAGCAGACCGACGCGTTCAAAAAGCAGCGCGACCTGCGTGGCCTGTTCGAATTCAATATGACGGGTCAACAGCTTGATGAGTATGTCAAAAAACAGGTGACCGGTTACCGCGAGCAGGCGAAAGCCTTTGGCCTGGCGAAATAAAGATGGAGGCTCCGATGAGCGATCGTATTTTCGCCGGTATCTGGCTGTTGCTGTGTATCGCCGGGCTGTTTATCGCCTGGCAAATTCAGAGTGAATACAGTTACGAACCGGTCGGCCCGCGTCCGTTTCCGCTGGGGATTATCGCCCTGATGGCGCTATGCGCGCTGGCACTACTGTTACGCCATCCGGATGTTGTGGACTGGCCGCGCCGGCACGTCCTGCAAAAACTGTTAACTATGGTGATCGTCCTGTTGATGTACGCCTGGGGCTTTGAGTGGCTGGGCTTCCCTGTCGCCACCGCCATTCTGACGCTGGTGATTGGCATTCTGTTTGGCGCCACATTACCCGCCGCGGGCATTTCCGGCGCGATCCTCGGCGTCGCCCTGTGGTATGCCTTCGACCGCCTGCTTGATGTCACCTTACCGCTCGGCGCCTGGCTGAGTTAACGGAGAAACGATGGATACCTGGATATATCTTTCTCAGGGTTTTGCGGTGGCGATGACGCCGGAAAACCTGGTGATCGCGCTGATCGGCTGCTTCGTCGGCACCATTGTCGGTCTGCTGCCGGGTCTGGGGCCGATCAACGGCGTGGCGATCCTGTTGCCACTGGCCTTTGCTTTGCATCTGCCAGCGGAATCGGCGCTAATCCTGCTGGCAACGGTTTACATTGGTTGCGAATACGGCGGACGCATTTCGTCGATTTTGCTCAACGTGCCCGGCGATGCGGCGGCAATTATGACCGCGCTGGACGGCTACCCGATGGCGCAACAGGGGCGCGGCGGCGTCGCGCTCTCTATTTCAGCGGTCAGCTCCTTCTTTGGCTCACTGATCGCCATCGGCGGAATCATTCTGTTCGCCCCCTTACTGGCGCAATGGTCGCTGGCGTTTGGTCCGGCAGAGTACTTCGCGCTCATGGTTTTTGCGATTGCCTGTCTTGGCAGCATGATGGCGCAAAATCCGCTGAAATCGTTTCTGGCGGCGCTGATTGGTCTGGGACTGGCGACCGTCGGCGTTGACGCCAACACCGGGGTGTATCGCTTTACCTTTGACAGCGTGCATCTTTCTGACGGCGTGCAGTTTATCGTCGTGGTGATCGGCCTGTTCTCGGTTTCTGAAATCCTGCTGATGCTGGAACATACCAGCAGCGGGCAGAAACTGGTACGCAAAACAGGGCGCATGCTGTTCAACGCCAAAGAAGGCGCGCAGTGCGTCGGCGCGACGCTGCGCTCGTCGGTGATTGGCTTCTTCGTCGGCGTGCTGCCGGGCGCGGGTGCCACCATCGCCAGCGCCATCACCTACATGACCGAGAAAAAAATCAGCGGCAACAGCGACAGCTTCGGCAAAGGCGATATTCGTGGAGTTGCCGCACCAGAAGCGGCGAATAACGCGTCGGCCTGTGGCTCGTTTATTCCGATGCTGACGCTGGGCGTGCCGGGCTCCGGCACCACGGCGGTGATGATGGGTGCCCTAACCCTGTACAACATCACGCCGGGACCGGCGATGTTTACCGAACAACCGGATATCGTCTGGGGATTGATTGCGGCTCTGCTGATTGCCAACGTGATGCTGCTGGTGATGAACATTCCGCTGATCGGCCTGTTCACCCGGATGCTGACCATCCCACTGTGGTTCCTGGTACCGGCTATCGCGGCGGTTTCCGCTGTCGGGGTGTACGCCGTACACAGTACAACCTTCGATCTGGTGCTGATGGTCGCGCTCGGCGTGCTGGGCTACGTTCTGCGCAAAATGCACTTCCCGATGTCGCCGCTGATCTTAGGCTTTGTGCTGGGCGAAATGCTCGAACAAAACCTGCGCCGTGCGTTGTCGATCAGTAACGGCAATATGGCGATTCTGTGGGAAAGTAGCGTCACCAAAGTGCTGCTGGTGATGGCGGTGGCAGTCATTGTGATCCCGCCGCTGTTACGGATCCTCCGTAAGCGCCACACCAAACCGCAGGTGGATGTCGGGTAATGCCTCGCCGGATGGCGCTTCGCTTATCCGGCCTACCCGCAACCCAGGCCGCATAAAACACGCCGCGTTGTCATCCGGCAACAGTCTCAATTCTTAACATTCCTTCCGATAACCGCCTCAATCCGTTCCTTCATATAGGGAAAGAACGGATTCGAGGTGACACGCATTAACGTATCCAGCCCCACCAGCAGCGTGGAGGTCTCTCCGCGCAGCGCAATCGTGCCAATGCTCAGCCCATAGCGATTCAACACATCCGGCTTCAACCCATACAACGAATCGGTCATTGGAAAGGGCACCGCCACATGCGACAACGAATACATCTCCTGCGGCCAGGCCTCCTGTAACGGCTGAACCTGCACATCACGCGTTCCGGCGAGGGTGTCACGCGCCACCACGGCCAGCGTTTCTGCCGTGGCATTAGTGACCACCGTTGTGCGGTAAGCTCGCGGTACGGAGGGCAGCAACGTCGCGGCGGCGGTATAAGAAGATGTCCGCAGCAGAGGGCGCAGGTTAGCCGCCTGATTGATATCAAACAGCACCAGTTCGCTGCCGTTAGGTCCCAGATAGCGATACAACGACTCCACTACCGCCTGGGTGCTGACGGTGGAATCCATTACCGACTGGAAGGTCAGCACCGGCGGCAGATCGTGAAGTCGCATAGTCTGCGCATCCTGGACAATTTGCTGCTGTAGCGCTTTGGTCAACAGATAAGACTGCCGCGCCGCATTGACCGGAAACGAATTGTATTTGAAGGGGTTAAATTCTGGCGTGACGTTGAGCCACGCCGCTTTGGCAAACGCGGGAAACAGCGCCGGCAGTCCCGCCAGCCCGGCAAAACGGGCGAAGGAGGTGACGCCAATCATCGGCGACAGCAACACCACCTGACGCGGACGTCGCAGCGTGGCGTCGTCCATACTGTCCAGCGTGTATTTCAGCGCCAGCGCGCCGCCGTTAGAGTACCCCACCAGATGCAGCGGCACCTCGTTACCCGCCAGTCTCGTCGCCTCACGCACCGCCAGACGTGTCGCGGCCAGCCACGCTTCCCAGTCGACCGCCGTTAACGCGCCTGGCGCGGTACCGTGTCCGGGCAGGCGTGGCACCACGGCGATAAATCCCTGCAGCTGGTAGATCCGGGCGATATCTTTCAGGCTGTAGGGCGAGTCGGTCAGGCCGTGGAGCATCACGGCAACGCCGCGCGGTTTGCCTTGCGGCATCAACACGAATGAGCGGTTCCAGTTGGGGGTAAATTGCGCCGGAGCAACCCGACTGCCCAACCAGAAACGGTTGATCGGCGTCTGCTCATCCGGGCTCAGCGTATCGCCCACCTGTTTTTGTAGATCGGCAAACAGCGCCGCTTCCCGTGCCTGATACTGCGCAAAGGTGGCGTTATCCAGCGCCGCCGCGCTCATTTCATTCCCGTGCCAGGTATGCCAGGAATGAAGATCAGGCCCACTCTCTGTCTGATACACCCGCACGCCGAGAAAAATAATCAGTACCACCAGCAGCGTCAGCACCACGTGTTTGATCAGCGCCAACAGGCCGGAACTGACCCACTTCACCCGACGGAAGAGGTTTTTAAGCAACATGTTTATCCCGAACCTCGCTCATCAGACACACCGCAACCGGCGTTAGTGTAGGCTAACCGGCGGTTTCCTCAACCTTTTCCGCCCTTTTCTCCC
The DNA here is from genome assembly GCF_001297795.1 of Citrobacter sp. CtB7.12. Taxonomy (NCBI): domain Bacteria; kingdom Pseudomonadati; phylum Pseudomonadota; class Gammaproteobacteria; order Enterobacterales; family Enterobacteriaceae; genus Citrobacter; species Citrobacter sp. CtB7.12. Next base: position 65,316 of record NZ_LIFT01000012.1, read on the forward strand.
GATACGCATGCATTTACCCCTGCATTTAATAATGTTAAATATTTGTTGTTTTTGATCACAAAAAAGAAACAAAAAGTTCATTTTGTGCGCGTTTTCTAAAAATGTAGATATTTTTAATTTATGGCTACGAAATGAGCTTCGCCATGTCTCCCTGACCATCTACTGAGAGGATCGATTCTGATGAATGCACTGACTGCCGTTAAACCAAACGCTGAAGATCCAGGCCAGCCTGGCAACGGATTTACGCTGAAACCGTCAGCCCAATCCCCACGTCTGCTGGAGCTGACCTTTTCCGCCCGGACGACAGAACACTTTCTTCGGCAGGTCGCGCAATGGCCGGTGCAGGCACTGGAATACAAATCGTTCCTGCGCTTCAAAGTGGGCAAGATCCTTGACGATCTGTGCGACAACCAGCTGCAGCCGCTGCTGCTGAAAACGCTGCTGGATCGCGCAAAGGGCGCGTTACTGATCAACGCAGAAGGCATCGATAACGTGGCGCAGGCTGACGATATGGTCAAACTGGCAACCGCGGTGGCCCATCTGGTTGGACGCTCCAACTTTGATGCCATGAGCGGTCAGTATTATGCGCGCTTTGTGGTAAAAAACGTCGATAACTCAGACAGCTATCTGCGTCAGCCACACCGCGTAATGGAGTTGCATAACGACGGCACCTACGTCGAAGAGATCACCGATTACGTGCTGATGATGAAAATCGACGAGCAAAACATGACCGGCGGCAACTCGCTGCTGCTGCATCTTGACGACTGGGAACATCTTGACGAGTACTTCAGCCACCCACTGGCGCGCCGTCCGATGCGCTTCGCTGCGCCGCCCAGCAAGAACGTCAGTCATGATGTGTACCACCCGGTATTTGACGTCGACCAACAGGGCCGCCCGGTTATGCGCTACATCGACCAGTTTGTGCAGCCAAAAGATTTTGAAGAAGGTGTCTGGCTGAGCGAGCTGTCTGATGCGCTGGAAACCAGCAAAAGCATCCTGTCCGTTCCGGTTTCGGTGGGTAAATTCCTGTTGATCAACAACCTGTTCTGGCTACACGGTCGCGATCGTTTTACCTCGCACCCGGACCTGCGCCGCGAACTCATGCGTCAGCGCGGCTACTTCGCTTATTCCACCCACCACTACCAGACGCATCAGTAAGCGTGAAGGAAAAGCGGATGTATGATTTTGTGATTATTGGCGGCGGCATTATTGGCATGTCGACCGCCATGCAGTTAAGTGAGGTCTATCCGGACGCTCGCATCGCGCTGCTGGAAAAAGAGTCCGGCCCGGCCTGTCATCAGACAGGCCACAACAGCGGCGTGATCCATGCCGGGGTTTATTACACTCCCGGCAGTCTGAAGGCGCAGTTTTGTCTCGCCGGTAACCGTGCGACCAAAGCCTTTTGCGATCAAAACGACATCCGCTACGACACCTGCGGCAAGATGTTGGTCGCCACCTCTGAACAGGAAATGGAACGGATGCGCGCCCTGTGGGATCGCACCGCCGCGAATGGCTTAGAACGCGAGTGGCTGAATGCGCAGGAATTGCGCGAGCGCGAACCAAACATCACCGGACTCGGCGGCATTTTTGTGCCGTCCAGCGGGATCGTCAGCTACCGGGAGGTCACGGCGGCGATGGCGAAAATCTTCCAGGCCAGAGGCGGCGAAATTATCTACAACGCCGACGTCAGCGCTCTGAAAGAGCACGCCTCGGGCGTGGTCGTGCGTACCCGCCAGGGACAGGAATTTGAAGGGTCGACGCTAATTACCTGCTCCGGACTGATGGCCGATCGGCTGGTGAAAATGCTCGGCGTCGAGCCAGGCTTTATCATCTGCCCGTTCCGTGGCGAGTACTTCCGCCTGGCGGCGGAACACAACCATATCGTCAACCATTTGATCTACCCAATTCCCGATCCGGCGATGCCGTTTCTCGGCGTCCATCTCACCCGCATGATCGACGGCAGCGTCACGGTTGGGCCGAATGCGGTGCTGGCGTTTAAGCGCGAGGGCTATCGCAAACGCGACTTTTCGCTCAGCGATACGCTGGAGATCCTCGGTTCTTCCGGCATTCGTCGGGTTCTGCAAAACAACCTGCGCGCCGGTTTAAGCGAAATGAAAAACTCGCTGTGCAAGAGTGGCTATCTGCGACTGGTGCAAAAGTACTGCCCGAGCCTGACGCTAAACGATCTGCAACCGTGGCCTGCAGGCGTCCGCGCTCAGGCCGTTTCGCCGGACGGCAAGCTGATTGACGATTTTCTGTTTGTCACCACACCACGATCGATCCACACCTGCAATGCCCCCTCCCCTGCGGCGACGTCAGCGCTGCCTATCGGCGCACACATCGTCAGCCAGGTACAAACGCTGCTGGCAAACCAGAGCAACCCCGGACGCACGCTGCGTGCGGCACGTAGCGTGGACACCTTACACGCCGCTTTCACCCGTTAACCTTTTTTCAGACAGGAAGCCATCATGCAACTAAACGATCCGACGTTGTTCCGTCAGCAGGCCTTGATCGACGGCCAGTGGCGCGATGCCGATAGCGGCGAAGTCATTGCGGTGACCAACCCGGCCAACGGCAAGACGCTGGGCAGCGTGCCGAAAATGGGCAGCGCGGAAACCCGCGATGCCATTGAGGCCGCTAACCGCGCGCTGCCCGCCTGGCGCGACCTCACCGCCAAAGAGCGGGCGAATATTCTGCGTCGCTGGTTCAATCTGATGCTGGAGCATCAGGACGATCTCGCCCGCCTGATGACCCTGGAACAGGGCAAGCCGCTGGCAGAAGCCAAAGGGGAAATCAGCTATGCCGCCTCCTTTATTGAGTGGTTTGCCGAAGAGGGCAAACGCATTTATGGCGACACCATTCCCGGACACCAGGCCGACAAACGCCTGATCGTCATTAAGCAACCAATTGGCGTTACTGCCGCCATTACGCCGTGGAACTTCCCGTCAGCGATGATCACCCGCAAAGCCGGTCCGGCACTGGCGGCTGGCTGCACGATGGTGCTTAAACCCGCCAGCCAGACGCCGTTCTCCGCGCTGGCGCTGGCGGAACTGGCAAACCGCGCCGGGATCCCGCCGGGCGTATTCAGTGTTGTCACCGGTTCGGCGGGCGCGGTCGGTAACGAACTGACCCACAATCCGCTGGTGCGCAAACTGTCGTTCACCGGTTCGACGGAGATTGGTCGTCAGTTGATGGAACAGTGCGCCAAAGACATCAAAAAAGTCTCTCTGGAGTTGGGCGGTAATGCGCCGTTTATCGTCTTTGACGATGCCTGCCTCGATAAAGCGGTTGAAGGCGCGCTGGCGTCCAAGTTCCGCAACGCCGGACAGACCTGCGTCTGCGCCAACCGTCTGTATGTGCAGGACGGCGTTTATGAGCGCTTTGCGGAGAAGCTGCAACAGGCGGTGGAAAAACTGCATCTCGGTGACGGTCTGGCACCCGACGTCACTACCGGCCCACTGATTGATGAGAAAGCGGTCGCCAAAGTGCAGGAGCATATTGCCGATGCGCTGGAAAAAGGGGCGCGCATCATCACCGGCGGAAAACCGCACGCGCTGGGCGGTAATTTCTTCCAGCCCACCATTCTGGTGGACGTGCCAGACAACGCAAAGGTCGCCAAAGAAGAGACCTTCGGTCCATTGGCTCCGCTGTTCCGCTTTAGTGATGAAGCCGACGTTATCAGACAGGCCAACGACACCGAGTTTGGTCTGGCGGCCTATTTCTACGCCCGCGATTTGAGCCGCGTCTTTCGCGTTGGCGAGGCGCTGGAGTACGGCATCGTCGGCATTAATACCGGCATTATCTCGAACGAAGTCGCGCCGTTTGGCGGGATCAAAGCCTCCGGTCTTGGCCGTGAAGGTTCCAAATACGGCATCGAAGATTACTTAGAAATCAAATACCTGTGCATTGGCCTTTCATAATAAATCAACTGGAGAACACCTGATGAGCACCAATAACGAATTAATGCAGCGTCGCGCTCATGCCGTCCCGCGTGGCGTAGGACAAATTCATCCGATCTTTGCCGCGCGCGCGGAAAACTGCCGGGTCTGGGATGTGGAAGGCCGTGAATTCCTGGATTTTGCTGGCGGCATCGCGGTGCTGAACACCGGACACCTGCACCCGCAGATCGTCTCGGCAGTCGAAGCGCAACTGAAAAAACTGTCCCACACCTGCTTCCAGGTGTTGGCCTATGAGCCGTATCTGCAACTGTGCGAAATCATGAACCAGAAAGTGCCGGGCGACTTCGCCAAGAAGACCCTGCTGGTCACCACCGGTTCCGAAGCGGTAGAAAACGCGGTGAAGATCGCCCGCGCGGCAACGAAACGGACGGGGACGATCGCCTTTAGCGGTGCATACCACGGTCGCACTCACTACACCCTGTCGCTGACCGGGAAAGTGAATCCGTACTCCGCCGGAATGGGGCTGATGCCGGGTCACGTCTATCGCGCGCTCTATCCGTGCGCCCTGCACGGCATTAGCGAAGATGACGCCATCGCCAGCATTCACCGCATCTTTAAAAATGATGCCGCGCCGGAAGATATCGCCGCCATCGTGATTGAACCAGTACAGGGCGAAGGCGGTTTCTACGCCGCCTCTCCGGCCTTTATGCAGCGCCTGCGCGCGATTTGCGACGAACACGGGATCATGCTGATTGCCGATGAAGTACAGAGCGGTGCGGGGCGTACCGGTACGCTGTTTGCGATGGAGCAGATGGGCGTGGCACCGGACATCACTACCTTCGCCAAATCCATTGCCGGGGGCTTCCCGCTGGCGGGCGTCACCGGACGCGCCGACGTCATGGACGCCATCCCGCCGGGTGGACTGGGCGGCACCTATGCCGGTAACCCGATTGCCTGCGCCGCCGCGCTGGCGGTCCTGAACATTTTCGAGCAGGAAAATCTGCTGCAAAAAGCCAACGAACTCGGCAAAACCCTGCGCAACGGTCTGCTGGCGATTGCCGAAACGCATCGTGAAATCGGCGATGTCCGTGGGCTGGGGGCGATGATCGCCATCGAACTGTTTGAAGACGGCGACCACAACAAGCCGGATGCAAAACTGACGGCAGAGATCGTCACGCGCGCCCGCGATAAAGGTCTGATCCTGCTCTCCTGTGGGCCGTACTACAACGTGCTGCGCATCCTCGTTCCGCTCACCATTGAAGAGGCGCAAATCCGCCAGGGGCTGGACATTATCGCCCAGTGTTTTGATGAGGCGAAACACGGTTAACACGCCTGTAGCGCTGCCGGACAAGATGCCTCGGCGTCTTGTCCGGCCTGGAAAACCTCTCCTCTGAAGGTCGGATAAGGCGGAGCCGCCATCCGGCAAACGGTTCAATAACAATAAAGAGGTCATAAGATGGGGCAACTGTCGCAATCACATGATTTAGGGGGCGGGCTGAAATCACGCCACGTCACCATGCTGTCTATTGCCGGGGTTATCGGCGCAAGTCTGTTTGTGGGTTCCAGTGTGGCGATAGCCCAGGCCGGGCCCGCGGTCCTGCTGGCCTATCTGTTCGCCGGATTACTGGTGGTGATGATTATGCGGATGCTGGCCGAAATGGCCGTCGCCACGCCGGACACCGGTTCCTTTTCCACGTACGCCGATAAAGCCATCGGACGCTGGGCAGGCTACACCATCGGCTGGTTGTACTGGTGGTTCTGGGTGTTGGTGATCCCGCTTGAAGCGAATATCGCCGCCATCATCCTCAATTCCTGGGTCCCTGGCATCCCGATCTGGCTGTTCTCGCTGGTCATCACGCTGGCGTTGACCGGCAGTAATTTGCTGAGCGTCAAAAACTACGGTGAATTTGAGTTCTGGCTGGCGCTGTGCAAAGTGATTGCCATCCTCGCCTTTATCGCGCTGGGTGCCGCGGCGATCAGCGGTTTTTACCCTTACGCTGAAGTCAGCGGTATTTCGCGCTTGTGGGATCACGGCGGCTTTATGCCGAACGGCTTTGGCGCGGTGCTAAGCGCCATGCTGATCACCATGTTCTCCTTTATGGGCGCTGAGATTGTTACCATCGCCGCTGCCGAATCCGATACGCCGGATAAGCACATCGTCCGCGCCACTAACTCGGTCATCTGGCGTATTTCGATCTTTTATCTGTGTTCGATCTTTGTCGTCGTCTCCCTGATTCCGTGGAACATGCCGGGTCTGAAAGAAGTAGGTTCCTATCAGTCGGTGCTGGAACTGCTGCATATTCCGCATGCCAAACTGATCATGGACTGTGTGATCCTGCTGTCGGTAACCAGTTGCCTGAACTCTGCGCTGTATACCGCGTCGCGAATGCTCTACTCCCTGAGCCGCCGTGGCGACGCGCCAGCGATGATGGGTAAAATCAATCGCAGCAAAACCCCCTGGGTGGCGGTGTTACTCTCGACAGGCGCGGCGTTTTTAACCGTCGTCGTGAACTATTATGCCCCGGCAAAAGTGTTTAAGTTCCTGATTGACAGCTCCGGCGCTATCGCCCTGCTGGTGTATCTGGTTATCGCCGTTTCTCAGCTGAGGATGCGCAAAATCCTGCTGGCGGAAGGCGGCGAGATCAAACTGAAAATGTGGCTCTATCCATGGCTGACCTGGCTGGTGATTGGCTTTATCATCTTTGTGCTGGTTGTGATGCTCTTCCGCCCGGCGCAACAGCTGGAAGTGATTTCCACAGGGTTGCTGGGGTTGGGGATTATTTGCACCGTGCCGATTATGTCGCGCTGGAAAAAACTGGTATTGTGGCAAAAGACACCGCTGCAAAATACCCGTTAAATGATTTCCCGGCGCAGGCCGGGAACACGATTCAGGAGTAAGACCATGACCGCCATTTCCCATCCGACGGCCATAGATGGATACCGCTGGCTGAAGAACGATATTATCCGTGGTGTTTATCAACCTGATGAAAAACTGCGCATGAGTTTATTAACTTCACGCTATTCTCTTGGCGTTGGGCCGCTCAGGGAGGCGCTTTCTCATCTGGTGGCGGAACGGCTGGTCACGGTGGTGAATCAAAAAGGGTATCGGGTGGCGTCCATGTCAGAGCAGGAACTGCTCGATATTTTCGACGCCCGGGCCAATATGGAAGCCATGCTGGTAAGTCTGGCGATTGAACGCGGCGGTGACGAATGGGAAGCTGAGATCCTCGCCCGCGCCCACATGCTCAGCAAGCTAGAGGCCAGCGACGCCAGCGAACACCTGCTGGATGAGTGGGATTTACGCCATCAGGCATACCATACCGCTATTGTTGCCGGATGCGGTTCGCAGTATCTGCTGCAAATGCGTGAACGGTTGTTTGATCTCGCGGCGCGCTATCGGTTTATCTGGCTGCGAAAAACGGTCTTGTCGGTTGAAATGCTGGAGGATAAACACATTCAGCATCAGACGCTAACGGAGGCAATTCTGGCGCGCGATGCGACGCGCGCCAGTGAACTCATGCGCCAACATTTACTGACGCCGATACCTATTATCCAGCAGGCCATGACCGGTAAACTACTGGCGCAAAAATCCTGACGGCGCTTATTTATTCTTCCGGAATACGCAGCACCTGGCCGGGATATATTTTATCCGGGCTTTTAAGCATCGGCTTATTCGCCTCAAAAATTTTGTTATACAGGTTGGCATTGCCGTAAACCTGTTTCGAAATAGCGCTCAGGGTATCGCCGGATTTCACCGTGTAGAACTGACTCTCGGCGGCAGGCGCGTCGGTTTTAACCTGATCCTCCACGCTGGCAATCCCGGAAATATTCCCGACCGCAATCAGGATTTTTTCTTTCGCTTCCTGACTTAATCCGTCACCCGTCACCGTCGCCTTGCCATCAGCAATTTGTACATTCACCTTGTCAGCATCCGGAATACCGGTTTTATGCAGATGGTCCTGCACCTTTTTTGCTAAATCGTCTTTATCGTGATTACCGGTTACTGCATCCCACAGTTTTTCCCCGGCGTCTTTTACAAAGTTGAAAAGTCCCATATCCACCTCGATCGTTGACAATAAACACTCAGGAAGTGTAGCAGAAAGTTTCGCTTAAAATTCTGACGGCGCGGCGATCGGTGTGGCCCGATAACGTCACGCTATCGGGCGGTATCATGGCGGTTAAGAAAGAGATGAAGGACGGGTTTGCACCCAGAACGCGTGAATTAAACCCGGAATATAGCCCAGTAAGGTCAGAACGATATTAAGAATGAACGCCCAGCCGAATCCTTTACCCAACAGGACCCCCAGCGGCGGCAGAATGATCGTAAATACAATTCTCCAGAAACCCATATACACTCCAAAAAGAAAAATTACTCATTGTTTAAAAAGGGATTTTATCCCTAAGCGTAGCGAGCTTAGCGGAGATTGCCAGTTATCACTCTCGCTTTTACCCTCTTTTACGATTTTTACACTGGCAGTCTCTTCATTTTTATTTTAGACTTTACTTAATTTAGAAAACACTAAAATAAATATGAGCGAACTCGAACAACTCCAGGCCAGCGCGGAACAGGCGGCGGCCCTGCTGAAAGCGATGAGCAACCCTAAGCGACTGCTGATCCTGTGTATGCTTTGCGGCTCACCGGGCACCAGCGCGGGCGATCTGGCACGCGCCACCGGGTTAAGTCCCTCGGCCACTTCACAGCATCTGGCAAAAATGCGCGAAGAAGGGCTGATTGGCAGCCAGCGCGATGCTCAGCGCATCCTCTATTTCATTAAAAATGCAGCGGTGAATTCACTCATTGCCACATTGAAAAACGTCTATTGTCCATAAGGAGTGAACATGACCATCGGGACGATTTCCCCGCGCGACGCAAAGGCCCGTATTGAGCAAGGCGCCAGACTGATTGATATTCGCGATGCCGACGAATATCTGCGTGAACATATTCAGCAGGCCCATCTCGCACCGCTGAGTACGCTCGAACAGGGGGGCTTTCCTGCCAGGCTGCAAGGTGAATGCGTCATTTTCCATTGTCAGTCCGGAAAACGAACGCAAAACAATGCGGCTACCTTGCAGGCTCTTGCCGCACCGGCTGAAGCCTTGTTGCTGGAAGGGGGCATTGACGGCTGGAAAGCGGCGGTTTTCCCCACGGCAGAAGATAAATCACAGCCGCTTCCGCTGATGCGTCAGGTACAAATTGCCGCAGGCGGGCTGGCCTTACTGGGCGTAGTGTTGGGATATAGCGTCAACAGCGGCTTTTTCCTGCTCAGCGGTTTTGTAGGCGCGGGGTTGCTGTTCGCCGGACTGACTGGTTTTTGCGGCATGGCGCGATTGCTCGACAAAATGCCGTGGAATCGCCGTCCTCAATAATCACGGGAAATAAGCGGTGAGGAACACCTCACCGCTTACAGAATTAGATCAGAAAATCGTCCAGCGATTTACCTGCCGCCAGTGCCTGGGCAATCGGTTTTGGCGTACGCCCCTGACCGGTCCAGGTTTTACTTTCCCCGTTAAGATCGGTATAGCGATATTTCGCCGGACGCGGCTGGCGTTTTTTACCCACTCGCATGGCCGCGGCGTCATTGCTGAATAACTCTTCCGGGCTAATTCCGTCGGCCTTCATCATTTCCAGCAAAGTATTAATTTTCTGCTGCTGTTCAGCGCGCTGACGCTGTAACTGTTCTTCTTCTTCACGTCTTTCTTTAGTGACGACCCTGAATTTCTCCAGCATTTCTTCAAGAACGTCAATGGAGAATTCGCGAGCCATGGCGCGTAATTTACGAATATTATTTAAGTTCTGTAACATCAAATTCATAATAATTAAAATCCTTTAACGCAAAAACAAATTATTACACTGCGCAGTCTATTATATTGTTAGAACATTTTCCAGCCCCTGGAATATAACAGAGGAAATACCACCTCCCGTTAATATACGCTAAATAATATTCCGGCTCATTTTCTCATTCTCTGACGAATAACCTCCATATCGGCTCATCGAACATAGAATGCGGTTTTTGCCTTACAGGGAAACCCCTCAACCAGAACACCAACATAACATATTGATTTTTAATCATTTAAAATACACAAACAACAAAAACTCTATCCGGTACAAAAATCAGGCGGTTACAGAGTATTTTATCGACAAAAAGCGTCAAAATAAAAATATTTCGCTAGTTGATAGTTACAATGCAGCAATATACTCTAGCATTAAGCAAAAACACCACAACAAAACACTAACACGAACTTATTTAACGGCAATTTTACCCCTTTTTTACAAGGAGCATCAGCATGTTCTCACCACAGTCACGCTTGCGTCATGCTGTAGCAGACACGTTCGCGATGGTTGTTTATTGTTCTGTCGTGAACATGTTGATCGAGATCTTCCTCTCCGGAATGACCTTTGAGCAATCACTTTCGTCCCGATTGGTCGCCATTCCGGTCAACATTCTGATCGCCTGGCCCTATGGAATGTATCGTGATCTCTTTATGAAGGCGTCGCGTAAAGTGGGTTCTGCGGGGTGGCTGAAAAACCTGGCGGATGTACTGGCTTATGTCACCTTCCAGTCCCCGGTTTATGTCGCTATTCTGCTGACGGTGGGCGCTGACTGGCATCAAATTACCGCCGCAGTCAGTTCTAATATCGTAATATCGATGATGATGGGGGCGGTATATGGCTATTTCCTCGATTATTGCCGCCGCCTGTTTAAGGTGAGTCGCTACCAACAGGTTAAAGCCTGAAACGACTTTGCGACTGGCTGTGCCAGTCGCTTAATTAACTCGCCTCGCCAAACAGTCCATTCAAATAACGCTCAAGCGCAATACGCGAACTAAAGCCGTGAGGAATGCCGTAGTGTTCGTGGGTGTCCCCGGCTAAATAAAGCGGAAAATGCTGATAATGGTCGCAGGTTTTAATTTCAGATGCCGGTTCAGCCAGCGAAGAACTGCGCTCTTTTAATGTCGGATGAATCACCAGCGCAGTGCGTCCCATACGCGCTTCGCGATTAACATAGACATAATTCTCGCCACGTCGATAACCGTACGTTTTCTGTGTTACCACATCAACGGTAAACCCCACTTTTTCAAGTACGCGCGCCACCTCGTCAGGTCGTAAATACATATTTTTTCCTCGTTATCTTTTACTGCGGGCTTACCTTACCTGATTCAGCATTGGCAACGCTTTCAGAAAAGTCCATAAACGCGCAATAACGCCGTGAGGCGTCTCAGAAGTTAAAAATATCGACTAAACTGAAAGTCACATCGAAATCACTGGAGGATCATATGTTTAACCGACCGAACCGAAACGACGTAGATGATGGCGTGCAGGATATTCATAATGACGTCAATCAATTAGCCGATAGTCTGGAAGCCGTACTGAAGTCATTGGGTAGCGATGCGAAGGATGAAGCAGATACCGCACGGCGTAAAGCACAGGCGCTACTGAAAGAGACGCGTGCGAAAATGCATGGCCGGACGCGCGTGCAGCAAGCCGCCCGTGACGCCGTAGGCTGCGCTGATACGTTTGTGCGTGATAAACCCTGGTGTAGCATCGGTACGGCGGCGGCGGTGGGGATCTTTGTCGGTGCGTTGCTGAGTCTTCGTCGCTAAGGATGAGGCCGGTGCCGGATAGCGTTTACGTATATCCGGCCTGGCATAAACTCGACTAAAGCGCTGACTGAATGGCCTGTCGCAACCGCTTTGCCACCTGTCTTGCGATTTCAGGCGAAGCGATGTTAGTGAACGACAGCAAAATCCCTCCCATCCCCGATGTATTCAACCGCCAGCGACTCAGGGCCTGGACCGCCAGGCCCGCCTCATTGGCTTTGCGTACCGGCGCGATATCGTCACCGTCAACAGTAATCACCAGCTGTATCCCGCCCTGTTGGGGCACAACGTGAAATCCCTGTTCGCCGAGCGCCCTTTCCGTCCATTGCCTTCGCTGCGCATAGTGCTGACGCATTTTTTTCAGATGCCGCCAGAAATGCCCATCACGGATAAAATCCGCCAGCGTTTGCTGCCAGAGCAGCGGCACGCTACAGGCCATCCGTACCGCCTGCTGACGAAAACGACTCACCTGGTTTACTGGCACCACCAGCCATGCACAGCGCAAGGCGGGAAACAGCGATTTGCTGAACGTACCGGCGTAAATTACCCGCTGTGGCGCATCCAGACTTTTCAGCGGCGGCAGCGGTTTACCGTGATAACGAAACTCGCTGTCGTAATCATCTTCAATAATCCACGCCTGGGTATGTGATGCCCACTCCAGCAGTTGATGACGCCGGGCTAACGACAGCGCGACGCCAAGCGGGCTTTGATGGGCCGGAGTGAGTAGCGCAAAACGCGCATCCGGATAATCGCGGATCCCGATCGCCGCATTCAACCCGTCGTCATCGATCGGAACCGGCAGCAGCGCGACATTTTCCTGCTCAATCACCGGACGGATCAACGGAAAGCCGGGATCTTCAATCCACATGCCATCGCCCGGCGTGGCCAGCGCGCGCAGGATGAGGGTCATTGATGCCGCATAGCCTGAGGTGATAAAAATCTGCTCGGGCAGACAGTCAATACTGCGCGACACGCGCAGATAGTCCACGATTGCCTGGCGTAACACGGCTTCACCGCAGACGTCGCCGAGAGCCAGATCAAAACGCGTCTGCGTGCGCAGTCGTCGCCCCATCACCCGCGCCCAGATGTCTCGCGGGAAGAGATCCAGCGCAGGAAGCCCCATCTGGAAGGGCTGAGGAACGGTACTTTCTCCGGCAAAGACCACCGGTTCGCTGTACGTCTGCTCCGGATGCAACTGTGCGCTGACAAACGTTCCCGCCTGCCCTCGCCGCTCCAGCCAGCCCTGTGCCACCAGCTCCGCATAAGCGTTTTCCACCGTCGAGCGCGAAATACCCAGCTCCTGTGACCAGGTACGACTGGACGGTAGTCTGGCTCCGGGCTGGAGTTCCCCACGTTCAATGGCCGTTTTTAACTGACGTGCAATTTGCTGATAGCGCGGCATATGGTCTGCTTTTTTCGTAAAAATATGGCTCTCTTTTGCAGTCCATTATAGTGCTACATTGCCGGCCATCAACACGAGGAGAAGCACCATGACGACGTTACGCCAGCCCTACTATGAACTCAGCCCTGAAGTCTATAACGCCCTGGTACAAGCGAAAACGGCACTGGAAAACAGCGCGCTGGATACCACGCTGATGGAATTGATTTACCTGCGTATTTCGCAGATCAACGGCTGCGCATTTTGCCTGGAAATGCACAGCAAGGCGCTGCGTAAATCGGGTGTCACGCAAAGTAAACTGGACGCGCTGGCCGGCTGGCGAGTGAGTCATCATTTCAGCGCGCAGGAACAAGCGGCGCTGGCGTGGGCTGAATCGGTGACCGATATCGCCAGAACCCATGCTGAAGATGACGTTTATCTGCCGCTGCTTACGCATTTTAGCGCTCGCGAAATCAGCGACCTGACCTTTGCGATCGGTCTGATGAACTGCTTCAACCGCCTGGCCGTTAGCATGCGGATGTAATCCGGCGATTTTTCAGCACAAACTCCCGCTCCCCGCCAGGCTCATCGGTGGGGAGTAATTAATCGATAATTCCCATATCTTGTATGGTTGAAACTTATTTCAACTACATCTAGTATTCCCTCTATCAGTACACACCCAAACCGACGCGTCTTATCGCGCCGTTCTTTCATTTTAAATGGAAATACGAATCATGCGCATTACTATTTACACTAGAAATGATTGTGTTCAGTGCCACGCCACTAAACGGGCGCTGGAAAGCCGTGGATTTGAATTTGAGATGATAAACGTCGATCTGGTGCCGGAAGCAGCGGATACCCTGCGCGCAGAAGGTTTTCGCCAGTTGCCGGTGGTCATTGCCGGCGAAACCCGTTGGTCAGGATTTCGTCCGGATATGATCAACCGTCTGCATCCAGAGCCTCGGGTAGCCAGCGCATGAACCCGCTCGTCTACTTCTCCAGCAGCTCCGAAAATACGCACCGTTTTATGCAGCGTCTGGGGCTGCCCGCCATTCGCATTCCGCTGAATGAACGCGAACGGATCCGGGTAGACGATCCCTACATTCTGGTGGTGCCTTCCTACGGTGGCGGCGGCACGGCTGGCGCAGTGCCGCGACAGGTGATCCGCTTTTTAAATGATGCTCACAACCGGGCGTTAATTCGCGGCGTCATTGCCTCTGGCAATCGTAACTTCGGCGAGGCGTATGGTCGCGCAGGGGAAGTGATCGCCCAAAAATGTGCCGTACCCTGGCTCTATCGTTTTGAACTGATGGGAACCCCCGCCGACATCGACAACGTTCGAAAAGGAGTAAGCGAATTTTGGCAACGACAACCGCAGAACGCGTAACGCAGGAATCGCTGGATTACCATGCACTGAACGCCATGCTGAATCTGTACGATAAAGCAGGCCGTATTCAGTTCGATAAGGACCGGCAGGCGGTCGACGCCTTTTTTACCGCCCATGTTGGCCCCCACTCTGTCACGTTTAGCAGTCAGGAGGAACGTCTGCAAACGCTGGTACGCGAAGGGTATTACGACGAAAGCGTTCTGGCACGCTACGATCGCGCTTTCGTGGTGTCGCTGTTTGCCCGCGCTCACGCCAGCGGTTTTCGTTTCCAGACCTTCCTCGGTGCCTGGAAGTTTTACACCAGCTACACGCTGAAAACCTTTGATGGCAAACGCTATCTGGAACACTTTGAAGACCGGGTGGTGATGGTTGCGCTCACACTTGCGCAGGGGGATGAAGCGCTGGCGTCACAACTCACCGATGAGATGCTCTCGGGGCGTTTCCAGCCCGCCACGCCCACCTTCTTAAACTCCGGTAAACAGCAGCGCGGCGAACTGGTCTCCTGCTTCCTGCTGCGGATTGAAGATAACATGGAGTCGATCGGTCGGGCGGTGAACTCCGCGCTTCAGCTCTCCAAACGCGGCGGCGGCGTGGCGTTTTTACTCTCTAACCTGCGCGAAGCCGGTGCGCCCATCAAGCGCATCGAAAACCAGTCCTCCGGGGTGATCCCGGTGATGAAGATGCTGGAAGACGCCTTTTCCTATGCCAACCAGCTAGGCGCACGTCAGGGGGCGGGGGCGGTCTATCTGCATGCGCATCATCCGGATATTCTGCGTTTCCTCGATACTAAACGCGAAAACGCCGACGAAAAGATCCGCATTAAAACGCTCTCACTAGGGGTAGTGATCCCGGACGTCACTTTCCGCCTGGCCAAACAGAATGCGCAGATGGCGCTGTTTTCACCGTATGACGTCGAGCGTCTTTACGGTAAGCCCTTCGGCGATATCGCCATAAGCGAACGATACGACGAACTGGTCGCCGACGAGCGCGTGCGCAAAAAATACATTAACGCCCGCGACTTTTTCCAGACACTGGCAGAAATTCAGTTTGAATCCGGCTATCCCTACATTATGTATGAGGATACGGTGAATCGCGCCAACCCGATTGCGGGTCGCATTAATATGAGCAACCTGTGCTCGGAAATTTTGCAGGTCAACAGCGCCTCTACCTACGAGGAGAATCTTGACTACGCCCAGACCGGGCATGACATCTCCTGCAACCTCGGCTCGCTGAATATTGCCCACACCATGGATTCTCCGGACATTGGCCGGACGGTCGAAACAGCGATTCGCGGGCTGACGGCGGTGTCAGATATGAGCCATATCCACAGCGTCCCGTCGATTGTCGCCGGTAATGCCGCCTCCCACGCCATCGGACTGGGACAGATGAACCTGCACGGCTATCTGGCGCGCGAAGGCATCGCCTATGGTTCGCCAGAAGGACTGGATTTCACCAATCTCTACTTTTACACCATCACCTGGCATGCACTGCATACGTCGATGCTGCTGGCACGCGAGCGTGGGCAGACCTTTGCCGGATTTGCGCAGTCGCGCTACGCCAGCGGCGAGTTCTTCACGCAGTATCTGGAGCAGAACTGGACGCCGAAAACCGAGAAAGTCCGGGCGCTGTTTGCCCGTAGCGGCATCACGCTGCCGACGCGTGAAATGTGGCGGTATCTGCGCGATGAAGTAATGCGCTATGGCATCTACAACCAGAATTTACAGGCGGTGCCACCGACCGGTTCGATCTCCTACATCAATCATGCGACGTCGAGCATTCATCCGATTGTCTCGAAAGTGGAGATTCGCAAAGAGGGCAAAACCGGGCGCGTCTACTATCCGGCTCCGTTCATGACCAATGAGAATCTGGATATGTATCAGGACGCGTATGAAATCGGCGCACAGAAAATCATTGATACCTACGCCGAAGCCACTAAACACGTCGATCAGGGCCTGTCGCTGACGCTGTTTTTCCCCGATACCGCCACCACCCGCGATATCAACAAAGCGCAGATCTACGCCTGGCGAAAAGGCATTAAGTCGTTATATTACATTCGCTTGCGACAGCTGGCGCTGGAAGGTACAGAAATAGAAGGCTGCGTTTCGTGCGCATTGTAAGGAGACCGGTATGACATTATCACGCGTGAGCGCCATCAACTGGAATAAGATTCTGGACGACAAAGATCTCGAAGTGTGGAACCGCCTGACCAGCAACTTCTGGTTGCCGGAGAAAGTACCGTTGTCTAACGATATTCCAGCGTGGCAAAACCTGAGCGCCGCCGAGCAGCAGCTGACCATCCGCGTCTTTACCGGCCTGACGCTGCTCGACACCATCCAGAATATCGCCGGAGCCCCGTCGCTGATGGCAGATTCCCTGACACCGCATGAGGAGGCGGTGCTGTCGAACATCAGTTTTATGGAAGCGGTGCACGCCCGCTCCTACAGTTCCATCTTCTCTACGCTGTGCCAGACGAAAGATGTCGATGCCGCTTATGCCTGGAGCGAAGAAAATGCGCCGTTACAACAAAAGGCGCAGATTATCCTCGCGCATTACGCCAGCGACGACCCGTTAAAGAAGAAGATTGCCAGTGTGTTTCTGGAATCCTTCCTGTTCTATTCCGGCTTCTGGTTGCCGATGTATTTCTCCAGCCGCGGTAAGCTCACCAACACCGCCGATCTGATCCGGCTAATCATTCGTGACGAAGCGGTTCATGGCTATTACATCGGCTATAAATACCAGAAAGGACTGGAAAAACGCTCTCAATCCGAGCGTGACGAGCTGAAGGATTTTGCCCTCGAGCTGCTGATGGAACTGTACGATAACGAAGTCCGTTATACCGAAGAACTGTATGCCGACACCGCCTGGGCAGAGGATGTCAATGCGTTCCTTTGCTACAACGCCAACAAGGCGTTGATGAACCTGGGCTATGAGGCGCTGTTCCCGGCGGAAATGGCGGAGGTGAACCCGGCGATACTTGCTGCGCTTTCGCCTAACGCCGACGAAAACCACGACTTTTTCTCTGGCTCGGGATCGTCATACGTAATGGGTAAAGCCGTCGAAACAGAAGACGAAGACTGGAATTTTTAACACAAATTAATATAGGGAATATCATTACAATATTTACGTTAATATTTTAAGCAGATCACGTTTTTCTCACCCAACTATTTCAGGGTGTTCTACACTCAATAGCTGTTGTCATATTCGCCTGAATTTTCGAAATTCAGGCGCCTTTCCAGTGTTCCTTACAAAAAATATTCACCAACCGTGGTTTGCTCTCAGCCCTTATATCATGGGAAGTCCCGGCAATTTGCCTTCCACACTATTTCCCCTCATGCCACATTCAGGGTTGTCTCAGATTCTCAGTATGTTAGGGTAGAAAAAGGTGACTATTTCTATCAGGTAACATATCGATATATATAAATAACGGGAATCTTTCTATTGCATGGCAATTAAATTAGAAGTAAAAAATCTATATAAAGTATTTGGAGAGCATCCACAGCGCGCCTTCAAATATATTGAAAAAGGACTTTCAAAAGAACAAATTCTGGAAAAAACAGGGCTATCGCTTGGCGTTAAAGACGCCAGTCTGGCCATTGAAGAAGGCGAGATATTTGTCATCATGGGATTATCCGGTTCGGGTAAATCCACAATGGTACGCCTTCTCAATCGCCTGATTGAACCCACCCGCGGACAGGTACTGATCGACGGCGTCGATATCGCCAAAATATCGGATGCCGAACTCCGCGAGGTGCGCAGAAAAAAGATTGCGATGGTCTTCCAGTCATTTGCGCTGATGCCGCACATGACCGTTCTGGACAATACCGCATTCGGCATGGAATTAGCCGGTGTAAGTGCTGAGGAACGTCGCGAAAAAGCGCTGGATGCCCTGCGCCAGGTGGGACTTGAAAATTATGCGCACGGCTACCCGGATGAACTTTCCGGCGGCATGCGTCAGCGTGTCGGTCTCGCCAGAGCATTAGCCATTAACCCTGACATCTTATTAATGGATGAAGCCTTCTCTGCGCTCGATCCCTTAATTCGTACCGAGATGCAGGATGAACTGGTGAAACTGCAGGCGAAACATCAGCGCACCGTCGTCTTTATTTCCCACGACCTTGATGAAGCGATGCGTATTGGCGACCGAATTGCCATTATGCAAAATGGCGAAGTGGTTCAGGTCGGTACACCGGATGAAATTCTGAATAATCCGGCGAACGATTATGTGCGTACCTTCTTCCGTGGCGTCGATATTAGCCAGGTCTTTAGCGCGAAAGATATTGCCCGCCGTAGCCCGGTGGGACTGATTCGTAAAACGCCGGGCTTTGGCCCCCGTTCAGCCCTGAAATTATTACAGGACGAAGATCGGGAATACGGTTACGTCATCGAACGCGGCAATAAGTTTGTTGGCGTGGTCTCCATCGACTCATTAAAAGCGGCATTAGGTCAGGCTCAGGGCATTGAAGGGGCGTTAATCGACGAGCCGCTGGCCGTAGATGCACAAACCCCACTTAGCGAGCTGCTCTCTCATGTCGGACAAGCGCCGTGCGCGGTGCCGGTTGTCGATGAGGAACAACAGTATGTAGGCATTATTTCAAAACGCATGCTGCTACAGGCTTTAGATCGCGAGGGGACAAACAATGGCTGATCAATCTAATCCGTGGGATACCGCACCAGCGGCTGAAAGCGCCGCACCATCCGCTGACGCCTGGAGCACGCCGTCCGGGACGCCTGCCGATAGCGGCAGCGCAGACTGGCTGACCAGCGCACCTGCGCCAGCACCTGAACATTTCAACATTATGGATCCGTTCCATAAGACGCTGATCCCGCTCGACAGTTGGGTCACTGAAGGGATCGACTGGGTGGTTACCCATTTTCGTCCCGTCTTCCAGGGCATTCGTGTTCCGGTGGATTACATCCTTAACGGTTTTCAGCAGTTGCTGCTGGGGATGCCGGCTCCGGTGGCGCTCGTCGTTTTCGCCCTGATCGCCTGGCAGATTTCCGGCGTCGGGATGGGCGTTGCAACACTTGTTTCCCTGATTGCCATCGGCGCGATCGGCGCCTGGTCGCAGGCGATGATTACGCTGGCGCTGGTGCTGACCGCCCTGCTGTTCTGCGTGGTAATCGGCCTGCCGATGGGGATCTGGCTGGCGCGCAGCCCACGGGCGGCGAAGATCGTTCGTCCGCTGCTCGACGCCATGCAGACAACACCAGCGTTCGTCTATCTGGTGCCGATTGTGATGCTGTTCGGTATTGGCAACGTGCCGGGGGTGGTCGTGACGATCATCTTTGCGTTGCCGCCGATTGTGCGTCTGACGATCCTTGGGATTAACCAGGTTCCGGCTGATTTGATCGAAGCGTCACGTTCATTTGGAGCCAGTCCGCGTCAGATGCTGTTCAAAGTTCAGTTACCGCTGGCGATGCCCACCATTATGGCAGGGGTCAACCAGACGCTCATGCTTGCGCTCTCGATGGTCGTGATCGCCTCCATGATTGCCGTCGGTGGTCTGGGCCAGATGGTACTGCGCGGTATCGGTCGTCTCGATATGGGACTGGCCACCGTCGGCGGGGTCGGCATTGTGATCCTCGCCATCATTCTGGATCGTCTGACTCAGGCCGTGGGTCGCGACTCACGCAGCCGCGGTAACCGTCGCTGGTACACCACCGGTCCTGTCGGGCTCGTTACGCGCCCTTTCATTAAGTAATTCACCTGTTGCCCGGTGGCGCTGCGCTTACCGGGCCTACACGTCCCTCCAATAATTAAGGAACAACGATGCGACAGAAAATCATGATTGCCACAGCGTTTGCCACCCTTGTCTCTACCAGCGCTTTCGCTGCCGACCTGCCAGGCAAAGGCATTACCGTCCAACCGGTACAGAGCACCATCACCGAAGAAACCTTTCAGACGCTGCTGGTGAGCCGCGCGCTGGAGAAATTGGGTTACACCGTCAATAAACCGAGCGAAGTCGACTATAACGTGGGCTACATCTCTATTGCCTCCGGTGACGCTACCTTTACCGCCGTCAACTGGCAGCCGCTGCACGACGATATGTTTTCTGCGGCAGGCGGGGACAAGAAGTTTTACCGCGAAGGCACATTCGTCACCGGGGCTGCGCAGGGTTACCTGATCGATAAGAAAACCGCTGAGCAGTACAAAATCACTAATATCGCCCAGTTAAAAGACCCCAACATCGCTAAAATCTTCGACACCAACGGCGACGGTAAAGCGGACATGATGGGCTGCTCACCAGGCTGGGGCTGTGAAGCCGTGATTAACCACCAGAACAAAGCGTTTGATCTGGAAAAAACCGTCGACGTCAGCCACGGTAACTATGCAGCGATGATGGCCGATACCATCACCCGCTTTAAAGAAGGTAAACCAATTCTGTATTACACCTGGACGCCTTACTGGGTGAGCGACGTGATGAAGCCAGGTAAAGATGTGGTCTGGTTACAGGTGCCGTTCTCCTCACTGCCGGGCGAACAGAAAGATATCGATACTAAACTGCCGAATGGCGCGAACTATGGCTTCCCGGTAAACACCATGCACATCGTTGCCAACAAGGCCTGGGCAGAGAAAAACCCGGCGGCGGCGAAACTGTTTGCCATCATGAAACTGCCGCTGGCGGACATTAACGCGCAAAACGCGATGATGCATGAGGGCAAAGCGTCGGAAGCTGACGTTCAGGGTCATGTTGACGGCTGGATCAAAGCCCACCAGCAGCAGTTTGACGGCTGGGTGAACGACGCGCTGGCGGCGCAGAAGTAATTGCCTCCTGAATGCCGGATGGCGCGCGATGCGCTTATCTGGCATACGATAGCCGGGAACGCGGTTCCCGGCCAGCTCCCTCCGTTCCCTCCCCTGATCGCACAAACCGGCACGCAACAAATCCCCAACATTCATAAATGTCCGCTATGATTGATTCCCAAAGAAATCATCACCTGACTCACGATTGCGAACATAATGACAAAAACCTCTCACGGGCTGAGCCCGGCACTGATCGTTCTCATGTCAGTGGCTACCGGTCTGGCCGTCGCCAGCAACTATTATGCACAGCCACTGCTCGAAACCATCGCACGCCACTTCTTACTTTCTGCCAGTTCAGCGGGGTTTATCGTCACCGCCGCTCAGCTTGGCTACGCCGCCGGTTTACTGTTTCTGGTTCCGCTTGGCGATATGTTTGAACGCCGGACGCTGATCGTCTCCATGACGCTGCTGGCGGCGGGCGGGATGCTGATTACCGCCAGCAGTCAGTCGCTGGCGATGATGATCCTCGGTACGGCGCTGACCGGACTTTTTTCCGTGGTTGCACAGATTCTGGTGCCGTTGGCGGCGACGCTTGCCACGCCGGATAAACGCGGCAAAGTGGTCGGGACCATCATGAGCGGCCTGCTGCTGGGCATTTTGCTGGCGCGAACCGTGGCGGGACTGCTGGCGAATCTCGGCGGTTGGCGCACTGTCTTCTGGGTCGCCTCCGTATTGATGGCGCTGATGGCTATCGCGCTGTGGCGCGGCTTGCCAAAGGTGAAGTCAGACACCCACCTGAACTACCCGCAGTTGCTGGGTTCGGTATTCAGTTTGTTTACCCGCGATAAACTGCTGCGCACGCGTGCACTGCTGGGCTGCCTGACCTTCGCCAATTTCAGCATTCTCTGGACGTCAATGGCCTTTTTACTGGCCGCCCCGCCGTTTAACTATTCTGAAGGGATGATTGGCCTGTTTGGGCTGGCGGGTGCCGCTGGTGCACTCGGCGCGCGTCCGGCTGGCGGTTTTGCGGATAAAGGACATTCTCACCTCACCACGACCTATGGCCTGCTGCTATTACTGCTTTCCTGGCTCGCTATCTGGTTGGGACACACCTCAGTACTGGCGCTGATTGTGGGGATTCTGGTTCTGGATCTTACCGTTCAGGGGGTTCACATCACTAATCAGACGGTGATTTACCGTTTGTATCCGGAGGCCCGAAACCGTCTGACCGCCGGGTATATGACCAGTTACTTTATCGGCGGGGCAGCAGGGTCATTGATCTCCGCCTCGGCCTGGCAGCATGCCGGATGGCTGGGCGTTTGTCTGGCAGGGACGACCGTTGCCGTACTGAACCTGCTGGTCTGGTGGCGAGGATTTCACCGACAAGACGCTGCAATTTAAGCGCCCGGCAAGCGTTTGGGCTCCTGAGGGTGTTAAGGAGCCCCCCAGTCTGTTAAGGTGATAGAGATTATTAACCCTGATAATTTTAACATTGGTGATAACGCGCAAAACTCTATGGAAAGGCCCGCATCTCTGCCCAATACCCCTCCGGCTACCTGTGCGGAAGGATTCAAAGACAGCTTACCCATCGTCATCAGCTATATTCCTGTTGCCTTTGCATTTGGTCTCAATGCCACCCGTCTCGGGTTTAGCCCGGTTGAGAGCGTGTTTTTCTCCTGCATTATTTATGCCGGTGCCAGCCAGTTCGTTATCACAACCATGCTCGCCGCAGGCAGCACATTATGGGTTGCCGCCCTGACCGTTATGGCGATGGATGTACGCCATGTTTTATACGGTCCTTCCCTGCGCAGTCGTATCGCCCAGAAACTCAGTAAACCGAAAACCGCCCTGTGGGCGTTTGGTCTCACCGACGAAGTCTTTGCCGCTGCCACTGCAAAGCTGGTGCGGGATAACCGTCGCTGGAGCGAGAACTGGATGATTGGCATCGCGTTTTGCTCCTGGGCCTCCTGGGTGCTGGGAACCGTACTCGGCGCCTTTTCCGGCAGCGGTTTATTGAAAGGATTCCCGGCGGTCGAAGCGGCGCTCGGTTTTATGCTCCCCGCGCTGTTTATGAGTTTTCTGCTGGCGTCATTCCAGCGTAAACAGTCCCTGTGCGTGACCGCCGCCTTAGCGGGCGCACTGGCGGGCGTGACGCTGTTTTCCATCCCCGCCGCGATTCTGGCGGGGATTGTGTGTGGTTGCCTGACCGCGCTGATTCAGGCTTTCTGGCAAGGAGTTCCCGATGCGCTATGAGGTGCTGCTGCTCGGATTGCTGGTCGGCTGTGTAAATTATGGGTTTCGCTATTTACCGCTGCGTCTGAAGATGGGAAATACCCGTCCAGGCAAGCGTGGTGCAACCGGCGTTTTACTCGACACCATCGGCATTGCATCAATTTGCGCCCTGCTGGTTGTGTCAACGGCCCCTGAGGTCATGCACGATGCCAGTCGCTTCGTGCCGACGCTCGTGGGCTTTGCTGTACTGGGTGCTAGTTTTTATAAAACGCGCAGTATCATCATTCCTACGCTATTAAGTGCTCTGGCCTATGGATTAGCGTGGAAAATGTTGGCGGTTTTATAGGTTGGAAAAATCATTTTAATTTAATAATACATTTACTTTATTTGTCACTGTCGTTACTATATCGGCTGAAATTAATGAGGTCATGCCCAAATGGATAGTTCGTTTACGCCCATTGAACAAATGCTAAAATTTCGCGCCAGCCGCCACGAGGATTTTCCGTATCAGGAAATCCTGCTGACTCGTCTTTGCATGCATATGCAAGGAAAACTGCTGGATAACCGCAATAAAATGCTGAAAGCTCAAGGGATTAACGAGACGTTGTTTATGGCGTTGATTACGCTGGAGTCTCAGGAAAACCACAGCATTCAGCCTTCTGAACTGAGCTGTGCCCTGGGATCATCCCGTACTAACGCGACACGTATCGCTGATGAGCTGGAAAAGCGCGGTTGGATCGAGCGCCATGAAAGCGACAACGATCGTCGTTGCCTGCATCTGCAGTTAACCGATAAAGGCCATGCATTTTTGCGCGAAGTATTACCGCCGCAGCATAACTGCCTGCATCAACTGTGGTCCGCTCTTAACACTGCAGAAAAAGAACAGCTTGAGCACATCACTCGTAAGCTTCTGACGCGTCTCGATCAGATGGACCAGGAGGGTGCTATCCTTGAGGCGCTGAGCTAACGCGTCGACTCGCTCAATAATCCAGATTACCAAAGAAAACTGACTGGCCAGCACTTGAACGTGCTGGCCTTTCTGATAAACAGCTCGGCTCAGCCGACGAAAAAATAAGATCGTGGAGAACAACATGAGCGCAAATGCGGAGACCCAAACCCCGCAGCAACCGGTTAAGAAGAAAAGCAAACGTAAAAGTACGCTACTCCTCCTGACCTTGCTCTTTATCGTTATTGCCGTGGCATATGGGATTTATTGGTTTTTGGTACTGCGTCATGTCGAAGAGACCGATGATGCGTACGTGGCAGGGAACCAGGTTCAAATCATGGCACAGGTATCCGGCAGCGTGACGAAAGTCTGGGCGGATAACACTGATTTTGTTAAACAGGGTGACGTTCTCGTCACGCTCGATCAGACGGATGCCAGACAGGCATTTGAAAAAGCGAAGACCGCGCTGGCCTCCAGCGTCCGTCAGACGCATCAGTTAATGATCAACAGCAAACAGTTGCAGGCGAACATTGCGGTGCAGAAAACGGCCCTTGCCCAGGCGCAAAGCGATTTTAACCGTCGCGTACCACTGGGTAACGCCAATCTGATTGGTCGTGAAGAGCTGCAACACGCACGGGATGCCGTGGCCAGCGCTCAGGCGCAGCTTGATGTTGCCATTCAGCAATACAATGCTAATCAGGCGATGATTCTCGACAGCAAGCTGGAAGATCAGCCCGCCGTCCAACAGGCCGCCACCGAAGTGCGTAACGCCTGGCTGGCGCTCGAGCGAACGAAGATCGTCAGCCCAATGACCGGCTACGTGTCGCGCCGCGCCGTGCAGCCTGGCGCGCAGATCAGCCCTACCACGCCGCTGATGGCTGTGGTTCCGGCCACCAATCTGTGGGTTGATGCTAACTTCAAAGAGACGCAGCTTGCCCATATGCGCATCGGCCAACCGGCAACGGTGATCAGTGATATCTACGGCGATGATGTTAAGTACACCGGTAAAGTGGTCGGTCTTGATATGGGGACCGGTAGCGCCTTCTCACTGCTGCCAGCACAGAACGCAACCGGTAACTGGATCAAAGTGGTTCAGCGTCTGCCTGTACGTATCGAACTGGATGCACAGCAGCTGGCGCAACATCCGTTGCGGATTGGTTTATCGACGCTCGTCACCGTCGATACCGCGAACCGCGACGGTCAGGTGCTCGCCAGCCAGGTGCGCACTACGCCGGTGTCTGAGAGTAACGCCCGTGAAATCAGCCTTGCCCCGGTCAATAAACTGATCGAAGAGATTGTGCAGGCCAACGCAGGCTAATCTGAGGTGCGTGTGATGCAACAGCAAAAACCGCTGGAGGGCGCGCAGCTCGTCATTATGACGATTGCGCTGTCGCTGGCGACATTCATGCAGGTGCTGGACTCCACCATTGCTAACGTGGCGATCCCTACGATCGCCGGGAACCTGGGCTCATCGCTGAGCCAGGGGACGTGGGTGATCACCTCTTTCGGGGTGGCGAACGCCATCTCGATTCCCATTACCGGCTGGCTGGCAAAGCGCGTTGGGGAAGTGAAGCTCTTCATGTGGTCAACGGTGGCGTTTGCCATCGCCTCCTGGGCGTGCGGCGTCTCCAGTAGTCTGAACATGCTGATCTTCTTCCGCGTCGTTCAGGGGGTGGTTGCCGGGCCGCTGATCCCGCTTTCGCAAAGTCTGCTACTCAATAACTACCCTCCGGCAAAGCGCTCTATCGCGCTGGCGCTGTGGTCGATGACAGTGATTGTCGCGCCGATTTGCGGCCCGATTCTGGGCGGCTATATCAGCGATAACTATCACTGGGGCTGGATTTTCTTTATCAACGTGCCGATCGGTATTGCCGTCGTTCTGATGACGCTGCAAACCCTGCGTGGACGCGAAACACGCACGGAACAGCGGCGGATTGACGCCATCGGGCTGGCGCTGCTGGTCATTGGGATCGGTAGCCTGCAGATTATGCTCGACCGGGGGAAAGAGCTGGACTGGTTCGCCTCACAGGAGATCATCATTCTGACCGTGGTGGCGGTGGTCGCCATTAGCTTCCTGATTGTCTGGGAGCTTACCGACGATAACCCCATTGTCGATCTCTCACTGTTTAAGTCGCGAAACTTTACCATCGGCTGTTTGTGTATCAGTCTGGCTTATATGCTGTACTTCGGGGCTATTGTTCTGCTACCTCAGCTTTTGCAGGAGGTTTACGGCTATACCGCGACGTGGGCGGGTCTGGCGTCCGCGCCGGTGGGGATTATTCCGGTGATCCTGTCGCCGATTATTGGCCGCTTTGCCCATAAGCTGGATATGCGCAGGCTGGTGACGTTCAGCTTTATTATGTATGCCGTCTGCTTTTACTGGCGCGCGTGGACGTTTGAACCGGGAATGGACTTCGGCGCCTCCGCCTGGCCACAGTTTATTCAGGGCTTCGCGGTGGCGTGCTTCTTTATGCCGCTAACAACCATCACGCTGTCTGGCTTACCGCCTGAGCGTCTGGCGGCGGCATCGAGTTTGTCTAACTTTACGCGAACGCTGGCGGGGTCAATCGGGACATCGATCACCACCACCATGTGGACCAACCGGGAATCGATGCACCATGCACAGTTAACCGAGTCGGTGAATCCGTATAACCCGAATGCGCAGGCAATGTACGATCAGCTACAGGGACTGGGCATGACGCAGCAACAGGCGTCTGGCTGGATAGCCCAGCAGATAACGAATCAGGGGCTGATTATTTCAGCCAACGAGATCTTCTGGATGTCGGCGGGGATCTTCCTGGTGTTGCTCGGTCTGGTCTGGTTCGCCAAACCCCCATTTGGTGCGGGCGGTGGCGGTGGTGGCGCGCACTAAGGTTTGATTTAAAGGGATCCGCGGATCCCTTTTTTATTGCCTGAAAATGCAGGTGGTTGTTTTATCATCATAAGAGGTGTATCTTTACGCCGCCCCAAATACTTCCATTAACAACTAGCCGGTTCTGAGCGCTTCGCTCAGGTTGTCAATCCTCTTTATCTACACCCTCGCCTTGATGGGTGAAATTCACACTATCCCTTTAAACCCGTTAACCTCACAACTCGCCTCCCCGCGGGCGTAACTTTATAACAACATAAATAATGAATTATCATGAATACGCAACGAAAATACGGGAGAACCTGGCACTATCCTTTCTCCCCCGGCACTACTAGCGATGACCGTATCAACGCCGACTACTGGCGAGATTTGCAGGTTATTCCTCTACTGGTGCACACCGAAAAGCTGGATGGTGAAAATAACTGCCTGAATCGCCACGGCGTTTTTGCCCGCTCTCATGCAGCCCCAACGCAATCCGCGTGGACGCATAAAATTCGCCAGCGCTGGCAATTGCTAAAAAACGATCTTGGCGATTTAGAGCTTTTCGGCGAGAACCTCTATGCCGTCCACTCGATTGAATATCACGCGCTGGAGCAGGACTTTTTCCTGTTTGCCATCCGCTGCCAGGATATGTGGCTAAGCTGGGAAGAAGTGCAGTTCTATGCCGCGCTGTTTGATTTTCCCTGCGTCCCGGAAATCCCAGGACCGCAGCCTGGTCAGGATGAAAAAGCGTGGCAGCGAGAATTTCTTGCGCTAACCAACGGACGCGGCGCGTTCGACCCATGGGATATCCAGGCCGGTCAGCCCTGCACCCTTGAAGGCATCGTGAGCCGTAATCGCAACGAATTTCCTGTGGATGATTTCGCCCACCAAGTGTTTAAGTTTGTCCGTAAGAATCATGTCAAAACAACGGAACACTGGAAGCGCAACTGGCGACGGGCTCGTCTGGCCCATGAATTTGCCTTTGGAGGCCAGTTATGATCTGGCAGCTTACTGGTGACAAAAGCTGGTCGGCGCTGCGACAACAATTCCGCTGGGTAGAAGAGATGCACGATGTACCACAGGATCCCGTCCATCATGCCGAGGGGGACGTTGGCATTCATACTGAAATGGTGCTCAACGCGCTATCAACCATGCCTGACTTTCAGCGATGCTCACCACAGCAACAAGAGCTGCTATGGGCTGCGGCGCTGCTACACGATGTGGAAAAGCGCAGCACCACGCAGCGTGATGAACACGGTCGCATCCAGTCATTGGGCCATGCGCGCAAAGGTGAACTCACGACACGGCAGATCCTGTGGCGAGATATTCCCACACCCTTTATTCTGCGTGAGCAAATCGCGGCGCTGGTTCGCCTGCACGGACTGCCGTTGTGGCTACTCGAACGTCCCGCCCCTGAGCGCCTGCTGCTTAGCGCGGCTATGCGGATTGACACCCGCCTGCTGACGCTGCTCGCCCGTGCCGATATAGAAGGGCGACGCTGTCAGGATAGGGAGGAGATGCTCGACCGGATCGCCCTGTTTGAGCTTTTCTGTCAGGAACAACAGTGCTGGGGACATGCCCGTCACTTCGTTTCCGATGCGGCTCGCTGGCATTATCTGACGCATTCGAACAGTTCAGCCGATTTCATCCCCTGGGAAACAGAAAGCTTTGAAGTGATTATAATGAGTGCGCTGCCCGGAATGGGTAAGGATCGCTATATCAGCGAACACTGTCCCGGCATACCGGTAGTGAGTCTTGATGATACCCGCCGTCGCCTTGGTGTTAGCCCGGAAGACAGGTCGGCAACCGGTCGCGTCGTCCAGCAGGCAAAAGAAGATGCACGGGCTTTGCTGCGACAAAAAACGGCTTTTGTCTGGAATGCGACCAATATTACCCGACAGCTACGAAGCCAGCTCATCGACCTTTTTACTGCCTACGGTGCACGGGTAAAAATTGTCTACATTGAAGTTCCATGGGCGCAATGGAAGCAGCAAAATGCAAACCGCCAATATGCGGTTCCGGACGCGGTTATAATGAGAATGGCGTCAAAGCTGGAAGTACCTCAGTCTGATGAAGCGCACTGCGTGGAATATCAGGTGAGAGATGAGTGAACAAACCGGACAGAGCCACCTCTGTCCGGCTACAGCACTAACTAGATATGCAGTTCCTGCAACTTCTCTTTTGGCAGCGCCAGCTCTTCATTGCTGTTGACGCGAACGTCGCGCTCCAGAATATGACGCGCGATATCCTGTGCTTCACTCAGGGAGTGCATCTGATATGTACCGCACTGGTAGACGTTCAGTTCCGGGATCTGATTCTGATCCTGAACTTTCAGCACGTCGGCCATCGCCGCTTTCCATGCATCTGCCACGCGCTGCTCATCCGGCGTACCTATCAGGCTCATATAGAAACCGGTACGGCAACCCATCGGGGAGATATCGATAATCTCGACGCCGTTACCGTTGAGGTGATTACGCATAAAGCCTGCGAACAGATGCTCCAGCGTGTGAATCCCTTTCTCCGGCATCACCTCTTTATTTGGAATGCAGAAACGCAGATCAAACACGGTGATGGCGTCACCGTGTGGAGTGTTCATCGTTTTCGCCACACGGACTGCAGGTGCTTCCATCCGGGTATGATCGACAGTGAAGCTATCTAACAACGGCATTTAGCCACCTCCGATAATTTTTTATAAATAAACTGAACTCTTTGTTCCGGTGCGAGTCTGAGTATATGAAAGACGCGCATTTGTTATCATCATCCCTGTTTTCAGAGATGAAATTTTGGCCACTCCCGAGTGGCCTTTTTCTTTTCTGTCAGGCCTGCTGCTTTGCCAGCCAGCTGTCAAACGGTTCCGAATCTGCCGCTTCAACTTCGCGCTGACGACGTTTTGAGGCGTCACGTTCAGCCACAAAGTCTTCTTCCTGCAAAATTTCCAGCGGCTCTTCACGCAGCAGATTGCGGTAAGCTTCGCCCAGCGCCCTGCCCGTACCGCCAATACCCGTATCAATCATAGACCGCAGAATACGTGCAGAGAACGTTAATTCCGGGTTATCAAAGCAGGCAACCAGTTCGTCACAGACTTTCTGATAATCCTCTCCGCCGTGGATGCTGTCCAGCGTTTGTGCCACACGCTTCAGATCGCGGAACAGATCTTTACCCACTTCGGGCAGCGGGAACTGTGCAGTTTCACAACCAATCCCTAACGTCAGGCCCGGCTTACGCCCTTCCAGAATCACCCGATTCCAGTTGGTACGCGTACATAGCAGCTCACTGCTGCTCATCTCCGGTGCATCGGCCAGCACACACCAGACCATAAACAGGTCAAGGAAACGCACCTGTTGCTCGTCCACGCCAATTGGCGAGAACGGATTAATATCCAGCGAGCGGACTTCGATGTATTCGATACCGCCACGCAGAAGCGCATCTGAAGGCGACTCACCGCTACGCGTAACGCGTTTCGGACGAATCGGCGCGTACAGCTCATTTTCAATCTGCAGCACGTTGCTGTTGATTTGCAGACGCTTACCGTCTTTTTCCAGCCCTACTGCCGCATACTCTTCAGAAGGCGTTTTAATCGCCCGCTTCAATCCTGCCACATACTCGTAGAGATCGTTAAACGTAATTCCGAGATTGCTTTGCGACTTATTGGTATAACCCAGATCGCTCAGTCGCAGCGAGGTCGCGTACGGCAGGTAGTACATTCCGCAGTCGGTTTTCTCAAACGGCAGCGTGGTCGGTTTGCCCTGCAGGAAGGAAGCGCAAATCGCCGGGGACGCACCAAACAAATAAGGAATGACCCAGCCAAAGCGGTAATAGTTACGGATCAGGCGGAAATAGCCGGCAGAGATTTTCTCTTTTGCCTCTTCGCCTTCCACTACGCCACATTTCGCCTGCCAGAATGCCATCGGCAGTGAAAAGTTGTAGTGCACACCGGAAATAGTTTGCATCAACGCACCGTAACGGTTTTTCAACCCTTCACGGTACAGCGTTTTCATACGACCAATATTTGAAGTGCCATATTGCGCCAGTTCAATGTCCTGACCTTCGGCAATGTAGCAAGGCATGCTCAGTGGCCACATGCGCTCATCACCCATATTTCTGGCGGTATAACGATGCAGGTCACGCATGAAGGTCAGCATATGCTGGATATCGCCGTCTACCGGTGTGATAAACTCCAGCAGCGCTTCCGCGAAATCCGTGGTAATCCATTTATGCGTCAGCGCTGAGCCTAACGCTTCAGGATGCCCCGTTGTCGCCAACGTGCCATCCGCATTCACGCGCAATGTCTCGCGCTCCAGCCCGCGCTGTATCCCCTGTAATGCCTGAGGATGCTTTTCCAGCCAGGCCAAAGCCTGTGATACGTCCGGGATCAAATTGACCTCCCGCCTGTCAAAATCGTATTAATTAGCATAATTGTAGTGGTTAACCTAAAGGCTAATCCCCAGGCACAATTAGTGCCACCAGGTAATGCCCTGAACGGTAGCAGCCGCGACGACAATATAACGCAGCGCTTTGCCAAGGCATAAAAAAAAGAGCACCGGCCCCCACGAGAGGCGCATCCATCCCGCTAACAGGCACAGTAAATCACCCACAACCGGCATCCAGCTTAATAATAGTGTGACCGCGCCATAGCGTTTAAGCCAGCCTGTGGCTTTCTCCTGCCAGCGCGATGTCTTGCGCAGCGGGAAGAAACGCCCAAGGATAACGTTAGTTAACCCTCCAAGGCTATTACCCATTGTTGCTGTTAAAACTAAGACCCAGGGATGACTGAGTCCGGCCAGTAACATGGCAATCAGAACGACTTCCGAGTTGCCGGGCAACAGCGTAGCGCTGAGGAAACTGCTGGCGAACAATGAAAGGAGCGACAGTCCGTCACTCACAGGAGTCGAACGTCCACAGCATCCATTCCGGCGGCGCGTGCTGCCTGGATACCAAAGTCCGCATCTTCAAATACCACGCACTGCGCCGGAGGCACGCCCATACGCTCCGCACAAAGCAGGAAAGTATCTGGCGCGGGTTTATGGTGCTGGACATGATCGGCAGCAACGACGGCATCAAAATAGCGACGCAGCCCCAGATGAGCCAGCAGCGCTTCCGCTACTGCGCTTTCACTGCCGGTTCCGACGGACATCGGGCGACGACCATGCCACGCTTTTACCACCTCAACCAGCGGCAACGGCTCGACGCTGTCGAGGAGCATGATTTTTACCGCGTCGGTTTTTTCACGGGCTAACGCGTGAGGATCGAGATCCGCATGATTCAACTCAATAATGGACTGAGCAATACGCCATGTGGCTGAGCCGTTAAGGGCAATCATCGCCTGAAGATCAAAATGCATACCGTAACGACCTAATACTTCAACCCACGCCTTACGGTGCGTCGGTTCAGTATCCAGAAGGGTACCATCCATATCGAAAATCAGACCCGCATAACGTTCGTACATAGCGCTCTCACCGGCAAATAAACAGACGTTACTTTATCGTAATTGCTGGATTTTGTCGCTGACGACGATGCTGAGGATTGTTCAGGAGATGAATGCAAAGGAGTAAGGAAAAGAAAAAAATGGTGCATCCGGGAAGATGACTCGGCGAAGCCTCGCGGTTCGGGCCGTTGCTGGCGCAACGCTATCCCCCCTGGTACTCGCGATACTCTCGCAGACCATGAAACAACAAACTGGCTGTTATCCGGGAGAAGATGGTGCATCCGGGAGGATTCGAACCTCCGACCGCTCGGTTCGTAGCCGAGTACTCTATCCAGCTGAGCTACGGATGCATCGGGAAACTTATTTTACTGCTGATACTGATACTGCACAAAAGCGGTATCAAGTAAGAGATGGTGCATCCGGGAGGATGACTCGGCGAAGCCTCGCCCTTAGGGCTGTTGCTGGCGCAACGTTATCCCCCTGGTGCTTACGATGCTCTCGCAGACCATGAAACAACAAACTCGCTGTTATTCGGGAGAAGATGGTGCATCCGGGAGGATTCGAACCTCCGACCGCTCGGTTCGTAGCCGAGTACTCTATCCAGCTGAGCTACGGATGCATCGGAAAACTTATTTTACTGCCGATATTGATACTGCACAAAAGCGGTATCAAGTAAGAGATGGTGCATCCGGGAGGATTCGAACCTCCGACCGCTCGGTTCGTAGCCGAGTACTCTATCCAGCTGAGCTACGGATGCATCGGGAAACTTACTTTACTGCAGATTTTGATACCGCTACTAAAGCCGTATCAAGTAAGAGATGGTGCATCCGGGAGGATTCGAACCTCCGACCGCTCGGTTCGTAGCCGAGTACTCTATCCAGCTGAGCTACGGATGCAAATGGCGGTGAGGCGGGGATTCGAACCCCGGATGCAGCTTTTGACCGCATACTCCCTTAGCAGGGGAGCGCCTTCAGCCTCTCGGCCACCTCACCACACGCCTCTTACGAGTGCTTCGAAGAACTTGTTTCTGCTCATCGTCGCTGCGTGGCGCACATATTACTTTCTGGGACTTATAAGTCAAACAATTTTTCCTGAGCTTTTATCGTTTGCACACTTCACGTTCAATTAGTCTGCAAAAACGGCAAAAAGAGTGTTTTATCAACAGATAAATTGGACTCTGGGCAACGGACTACCTCAATGGAAAAGACATACGGATGCAGTAGCGCCAGGCGAAACTGGAAAAAGAGTCACAGAAAAACGAAACAGAGTGGGATATTGCGACGATGTCAGGTTGCGCCTCACCCGGTCAGGTGAGACGCGGAAACCTTAGTAACTGGACTGCTGGGATTTTTCAGCCTGGATACGCTGGTAGATCTCTTCACGATGGACAGATACTTCTTTCGGGGCGTTTACGCCGATGCGTACCTGGTTGCCCTTCACCCCTAAAACTGTCACGGTGACCTCATCTCCAATCATGAGGGTCTCACCAACTCGACGAGTCAGAATCAGCATTCTTTGCTCCTTGAAAGATTAAAAGAGTCGGGTCTCTCTGTATCCCGGCATTATCCATCATATAACGCCAAAAAGTAAGCGATGACAAACACATTACATGTAAGCAGTCACGGCATCACATTCTGTTAAACCTAAGTTTAGCCGATATACACAACTTCAACCTGACTTTATCGTTGTCGACAACGTTGATGCAAACGCCGCGGAATGCTTATCCGCGGCATCGGCTAACGCTTATAGTTATTACAATTTTGCGCTGACCCAGGCTTGCACACTGGCTAACGCCGCAGGCAGAGCAGAAGCATCCGTACCACCGGCTTGCGCCATGTCCGGACGACCACCACCCTTACCGCCCACCTGCTGAGCGACCATACCTACCAGTTCCCCTGCTTTGACACGGTCGGTCACGTCCTTAGACACACCAGCAATCAGAGAAACCTTACCTTCCGCTGCCGTTGCCAGCACGATAATTGTCGACCCCAGTTGATTTTTCAGATCATCAACCATGGTGCGCAACATTTTCGGCTCAACACCCGCAAGCTCACTCACCAACAGCTTAACGCCATTGATATCAACCGCTTTGCTGGAAAGATTCGCACTTTCCTGCGCCGCAGCATGTTCTTTCAACTGCTGAAGCTCTTTCTCAAGCTGACGAGTACGTTCCAGCACTGAACGCACTTTGTCGCCCAGATTCTGGCTATCGCCCTTCAACAGATGTGCAATATCGGCTAAACGATCGCTTTCTGCATGCACAGTCGCAATGGCGCCCTCACCGGTTACCGCTTCAATGCGACGAACCCCGGCGGCGGTTCCGGACTCAGAGACAATACGGAACAGGCCGATGTCACCGGTACGGCTGGCGTGCGTCCCGCCGCACAGTTCGGTAGAGAAATCACCCATGCTCAGCACGCGAACGCGTTCGTCATATTTCTCGCCGAACAGCGCCATTGCGCCTTTTGCTTTCGCCGCTTCCAGATCCATCACGTGGGTTTCAACCGGCAGGTTACGACGAATCTGCGCGTTCACCAGATCTTCAACCGCCCGGATTTCCGCCGGCTTCATTGCTTCATTATGCGAGAAATCGAAGCGCAGCATTTTGTCGTTAACCAGCGACCCTTTCTGCGCCACGTGCTTGCCCAGAATCTGGCGCAACGCCGCGTGCATCAGGTGCGTTGCGGAGTGATTCAGACGAATACGCGCACGACGCGCCTCATCCACATCAGCCTGGACCGCATCGCCCACTTTCAGAGAGCCCGCAGACAGCTTGCCGAGGTGGCCAATTGCCTGACCATATTTTTGCGTGTCACTTACGGCAAACGCAAAGCCCGCGCCTTTCAGTTCACCTTTATCGCCAACCTGACCACCGGATTCCGCATAGAATGGGGTTTGATCCAGTACGACAACGGCTTCCTGACCGACACTGATCGCATCAACCGCTTTACCATCAACAAACAGCGCGGTCACTTTACCGTTCAGTTCCAGATGGTCGTAGCCTTTAAATTCAGAGGCGCTATCCACGCGAATCATCGCGTTATAGTCCGCACCGAAACCGCTGGCTTCGCGCGCGCGACGACGCTGCTCTTCCATGGCGGCTTCAAAACCGGCTTCATCCACTTTGATGTTGCGCTCACGGCACACGTCAGCCGTCAGATCAACCGGGAAACCGTAGGTATCGTACAGACGGAATGCTGTTTCGCCGTCCAGCGTATCGCCGGACAGTGTCGCCAGTTCTTCGTCC
This sequence comes from Citrobacter sp. CtB7.12, assembly GCF_001297795.1. Taxonomy (NCBI): domain Bacteria; kingdom Pseudomonadati; phylum Pseudomonadota; class Gammaproteobacteria; order Enterobacterales; family Enterobacteriaceae; genus Citrobacter; species Citrobacter sp. CtB7.12. The sequence continues at coordinate 101,025 of NZ_LIFT01000012.1, forward strand.
AGCAGCGCCAGGCCACGCTCGAGCGTACGGGCAAACTGCTCTTCTTCGGTTTTCAGAACTTGCTCAACCTGAGCCTGCTGACGCTTCAGTTCTTCGCCCGCCGATCCCATGACGTCAATCAGTGGACCCACCAGTTTATAGAAGAAGGTCTCTTTCGCGCCCAGCATGTTGCCATGACGTACCGCACGACGAATGATACGACGCAAAACATAGCCACGGTTTTCGTTCGACGGAACCACGCCGTCGGCAATCAGGAACGCACAGGAACGAATGTGATCCGCAATCACGCGCAGTGACTTGTTGCTCAGATCGGTTGCACCGGTCACTTTCGCTACTGCTTCAATCAGCGTACGGAACAGGTCAATTTCGTAGTTGGAGTTGACATGTTGCAGCACAGCCGCAATACGTTCCAGACCCATACCGGTATCCACGGAAGGCTTAGGCAGCGGCTCCATCGTACCGTCAGCCTGACGGTTGAACTGCATAAAGACGATGTTCCAGATCTCAATGTAGCGATCGCCGTCCTCTTCCGGGCTTCCCGGAGGGCCGCCCCAGATGTGATCGCCATGATCGTAGAAAATTTCGGTGCACGGACCGCACGGACCGGTGTCGCCCATCTGCCAGAAGTTGTCGGACGCATAAGCCGCACCTTTGTTATCACCGATGCGGATAATACGCTCGCGAGGAATACCGACTTCTTTTTCCCAGATTTCATAGGCTTCATCGTCTGTTTCGTAGACGGTCACCCACAGACGCTCTTTCGGCAGGGCAAACCAGTTTTCACCGGTCAGCAATTCCCATGCGTACTGGATTGCATCATGCTTGAAATAGTCGCCGAAGCTGAAGTTACCCAGCATTTCGAAGAAGGTATGGTGACGTGCAGTGTAACCAACGTTTTCCAGATCGTTGTGCTTACCACCCGCCCGCACGCAGCGTTGAGATGTGGTTGCGCGGGAATAATTACGCTTGTCGAGCCCAAGGAAAACGTCCTTGAACTGGTTCATCCCGGCGTTGGTAAACAACAAAGTGGGGTCATTGTTTGGAACCAGGGAGCTGCTGGCAACTACCTGATGTCCCTTACTATGGAAAAAGTCGAGAAACGCCTGACGGATCTCAGCGGTGCTCTTGCTCATAATTATCCTGAAATCTTGCTAACGAAAAATCATTACCAGCAACAACTCTTGATTGACTGGGCCGCCGGCAACTGAAAAGTGGGAATAAGATAAGTTTTCTTTACGGGGAAGTAAAATCCCGTATGCGCTCAATCGTCAAAATTTCGCCATATTTCCTGGATATCCTCCATCAGATATCCACGATAGAGCAAAAATCGCTGTATCTTAACCTTTTCTGAAAATGCGCCAGGCAGCGGTTCACCATATTTACGACAGGCCTGATCGCGTGCGAGAACGCTCCAGTCAATCTCACATTCCCGCATTGCTTTTTCCGTCGATTCACGGGCAATGCCCTTTTGATTCAACTCCTGGCGAATGCGCGCCGGACCATAGCCTTTACGGCTGCGGCTGGCGATAAAGCGGGCGATAAACCGGTCGTCATCGAGATACTGATGCTCGTAACACCAGGCAATCACTCGTTCATAATCTTCCGCAGTCGCATCAATCTCTTCCGGTCCATTTTTCCCCATCACCGGGGCGGCAAGTTTACGTCGCAACTCTTGTTCGCTGTGGTCACGAACCGCGAGGATACGTACTGCGCGATCTAACAGCCGGGAATACGCGGGTCGGCGCGGTGTGGGTTCACTCATAACAACCTTCGAAATCAGAAATGCAAAAAGGCTGCATCAATGCAGCCCTTGAGTGTAATTCAACTTTTTGCCGGATGGCAGTGTTGCGTTATCCGGACGGACGACACCTGACGATTAAAAATCTTCGTTGGTTTCCGCAACGCCTTCACCGTCATCAGCAGCGAAGTCAGGTTTGGTATCCTGGTTATTGAGCAGCATTTCGCGAACTTTCTTCTCAATTTCCTTCGCAGTCGCCGGGTTGTCTTTCAGCCAGGTGGTTGCATTCGCTTTACCCTGACCAATTTTCTCGCCGTTGTAGCTGTACCAGGCGCCCGCTTTCTCGATCAGCTTCTCTTTCACGCCCAGGTCAACCAGTTCGCCATAGAAGTTAATACCTTCACCGTAAAGGATCTGGAATTCAGCCTGTTTAAACGGTGCCGCAATTTTGTTTTTCACCACCTTCACGCGGGTTTCGCTGCCAACCACGTTATCGCCCTCTTTCACCGCGCCAATACGACGGATATCCAGACGAACAGAAGCGTAGAATTTCAGTGCGTTACCACCGGTCGTGGTTTCCGGGTTACCGAACATCACACCAATTTTCATACGGATCTGGTTGATGAAGATCAGCAGCGTGTTGGACTGCTTCAGGTTACCGGCCAGTTTACGCATCGCCTGGCTCATCATACGCGCCGCGAGGCCCATGTGAGAGTCACCGATTTCGCCTTCGATTTCCGCTTTCGGCGTCAGTGCCGCTACGGAGTCGACAACGATAACGTCGACAGCGCCAGAACGCGCCAGCGCATCACAGATTTCCAGCGCCTGTTCACCGGTGTCCGGCTGAGAACAGAGCAGATTGTCGATATCAACGCCCAGCTTACGTGCATAGATCGGGTCCAGCGCGTGTTCTGCATCGATAAACGCACAGGTTTTACCTTCGCGCTGCGCCGCGGCAATCACCTGCAGCGTCAGCGTGGTTTTACCGGATGATTCCGGCCCGTAGATTTCGACGATGCGGCCCATCGGCAGGCCGCCTGCGCCCAGCGCGATATCCAGTGAAAGCGAACCTGTGGAGATCGTTTCCACATCCATAGAACGGTCTTCACCCAGGCGCATGATGGAGCCTTTACCGAATTGCTTTTCGATCTGGCCCAGCGCTGCCGCCAACGCTTTCTGTTTGTTTTCGTCGATAGCCATTAATTACTCCTGTCATGCCGGCTGAAACCGGATAGTGATTCTGTACTGTTGTCGCAATTATACTGTATGGTCATACAGTATCAAGTATTTTGTAGAAATTGTTGCCACAGGGTTTGCAGCGCATAAACCGTGGCTTGCCGACGCACCGCCTCACGGTCGCCGTGAAAGCATTCCCGACGGGTAATCCCTTCTCCGCGCACGCTGGCGAAGGCAAACCAGACGGTGCCGACCGGTTTCTCTTCGCTGCCGCCATCCGGCCCGGCGATCCCGCTGATGGAAACCGCAAAATCGGCACGTGCCGCTTTCAGTGCGCCAATCGCCATCTCAACCACCACCGGTTCACTGACCGCGCCATGCTGCGCCAGCGTCTCTTCCCGCACGCCGATCATCTGCGATTTTGCTTCGTTACTGTAGGTGACAAAACCGCGCTCAAACCAGGCGGAGCTGCCAGCAATATCGGTAATGGCTTTCGCCACCCAACCGCCGGTGCAGGACTCTGCGGTAGTCACCGTCGCACCACGCGCTTTCAGCGCCAGCCCGACCTGTTCACTTAACTGCATCAGTTCACTGTCAGTCATATCAGCCTCTGTCAGTTAAAAAATATGCCGGACAAGATAACACTTTCCCAACGGAGATGGGGATGAGGTAACAATTTTACGAGGGGGATTCCGAAAAATCGAGTGAGGCCCAGGGAAGCCGAAGCAACCCTGGGTAAAAACCATTATTGCACGCGCGCCAGCGCCACTGCCTGACCTAACTGCCACACCGCCATCGCGTAATGGGTGCTGTGGTTGTAGCGGGTAATAGCATAGAAGTTCGGCAAACCGTACCAGTACTGGTAGCCGGTACCAATATCCAGGCGCAGCAGGCTCACCTGCTGATGGTTGCCCAGCGGTTGTTGCGGCGTGAGTCCGGCGGCCGCCAGTTGAGAAAGGCTGTACTGCGTTTTAAAGCCATTCGCCAGTCCCGGTGCCTGACCGTTCGCCATCACCGCCACCGCGTCGCCCTTCACCCAACCGTGCGCTTTGAAGTAATTCGCCACGCTACCGATAGCATCGACCGGATCCCACAGGTTGATGTGGCCGTCGCCGTTGAAATCTACCGCGTACTCTTTATAAGACGACGGCATGAACTGTCCGTAACCCATCGCGCCAGCAAAGGATCCTTTCAAATCTAACGGGTCATCCTGTTCGTTACGCGCCATCAGCAGGAACGTCTCCAGCTCGCCGGAGAAGTACTCCGCACGACGTGGGTAGTTAAACGACAGCGTCGCCAGCGCGTCCAGAATGCGCGTTTTTCCCATCACACGGCCCCAGCGGGTTTCCACGCCAATAATGCCCACGATGATCTCCGGCGGAACGCCGTAAACCTGCCAGGCACGGTTGAGCGCATCTTCATACTGATTCCAGAATGCCACGCCGTTTTGCACGTTATCCGGGGTAATGAACTGTTTGCGATAGCGTAGCCATGCGCCGTTAGGTCCGGCCGGCGGCTGCGTGGTCGGCGCCTGCCTGTCCATCAGACGCAAAACGTAATCCAGGCGCTTCGCCTGTGACAGGATCTCCTGCAACTGCTGACGATTAAAACCGTGCTTGTTCACCATCTTATCGATGAACTGCTGCGCATTTGGGTTATTGGCAAAGTCGCCGCCCATTTGCATAACGTTGTGCTGGGGCTCAAGCAGGAAGCCGCCGGAAGGCGTGCCCGTTGTCGTTTGAGGCTCTTGAGGTTTCGGTTTGCTACTACAGGCAGCAAGTAACACAAACAGGGGAAGTAATGCTACATAACGACGCTTGAACATGAGACATCCATTAAACAGATTCAGCCAGAGAGAAGTATGGTAAAGCATCCCCCGCCATACAAGGAAGCGCCTGACGCGCTCCGTCACACAATTTACGTATCACTTCCCCTCGTTAGATCGTCAGTACATTCTTTCCTTTCCACAAAAACTTTCAACTTAAAATATTTTACTTTCATTTTGAGATCAAAATAACACTTTTATTTCTTTCAATCTGATTAAAATAAGTCACCCATTCGCAAGATAACTAAAAATCCCTACAGGAGAGAACAATGATCGAAACCATTACACATGGAGCAGAGTGGTTCATCGGGCTGTTCCAGAAAGGTGGAGAGGTGTTTACCGGGATGGTCACCGGCATTCTTCCACTGCTGATCAGCCTGCTGGTCATCATGAATGCGCTGATCAACTTTATCGGCCAGCAGCGAATCGAACGCTTCGCCCAGCGCTGCGCCGGGAATCCGTTGTCCCGCTACCTGATTTTGCCTTTTATTGGCACGTTTGTGTTTTGTAACCCCATGACCCTGAGTCTGGGCCGCTTCATGCCAGAGAAATACAAGCCCAGCTATTACGCAGCCGCCTCTTACAGCTGTCACTCAATGAACGGCCTGTTCCCGCATATCAACCCTGGCGAACTGTTCGTTTACCTCGGCATTGCCAGCGGCCTGACCACGTTAGGTCTCCCGCTCGGGCCACTGGCCGTGAGCTATCTGCTGGTCGGAGTGGTCACCAACTTCTTTCGTGGCTGGGTCACGGACCTCACAACCTCCATCTTTGAGAAAAAGATGGGTATCCAACTTGAGCAGAAAGTCCACCTTGCAGGAGCAGCATCATGACGCGTATTCGAATTGAACGAGGAACTGGCGGCTGGGGTGGCCCGTTAGAGCTGGACGTGACCGCCGGAAAGAAAATTGTCTATATCACCGCAGGCACTCGCCCGGCGATTGTCGACAAACTGGCGCAGTTAACCGGCTGGCAGGCTGTCGATGGCTTTAAAGAGGGAGAACCGCCTGAAGACGAAATTGGCGTTGCCATCATTGACTGTGGCGGGACGCTGCGTTGTGGCATCTATCCTAAACGCCGTATTCCGACCGTGAACATTCACTCAACCGGGAAATCCGGCCCGCTGGCCCAGTATATTGTTGAAGACATTTATGTCTCTGGCGTCAGGGAAGACAACATCACCGTCATCAGCGACGCGTCTGCTGCACCGCAGCCGCAATCACAACCGGCAAGCGCTACCGCCGGGCGTGATTACGACAGCAGCAAAAAAATCACCGAACAGAGCGATGGCCTGTTAGCAAAAGTCGGCATGGGGATGGGGTCGGCGGTGGCCGTGCTGTTCCAGTCCGGTCGCGACACCATCGATACGGTTCTGAAAACCATTCTGCCGTTCATGGCATTCGTCTCGGCACTGATCGGTATCATCATGGCCTCGGGTCTGGGTGACTGGATCGCCCATGGCCTGGCGCCGCTTGCCAGCCATCCGTTGGGTCTGGTGACGCTGGCGCTGATCTGTTCGTTCCCGCTGCTGTCGCCGTTCCTCGGCCCAGGTGCGGTCATTGCGCAGGTTATCGGCGTTCTGATCGGCGTGCAAATTGGCCTGGGCAACATCCCGCCGCATCTGGCGCTGCCCGCCCTGTTTGCCATTAACGCCCAGGCAGCCTGTGACTTTATTCCGGTCGGTCTGTCGCTGGCAGAAGCCCGTCAGGACACCGTTCGCGTCGGCGTGCCGTCGGTACTGGTGAGCCGCTTCCTGACGGGGGCGCCCACCGTTCTCATCGCCTGGTTTGTTTCCGGCTTTATCTATCAATAAGAGGTGTCGACATGACCGTTATTTATCAGACCACCATCACCCGTATCGGCCAGAGCGCACCGGATGCGCTCTGCGACCAGATGCTGATTACCTTTCGTGAAGGCGCGCCTGCGGATATCGAGGAGTTTTGCTTTATCCATTGTCATGGCGAACTGAACGGCCCGCTGCAGCCCGGCGCCCAGTTCGAACTGGGTCAGCATCGTTATCCGGTCACTGCCGTTGGCAGTGTGGCCGAGCAGAATTTACGTGAACTGGGGCATATCACCCTGCGCTTCGATGGGCTGAGCGAAGCGGAATTTCCCGGCACCGTGCATGTCGCGGGGCCTGTACCGGACGATATCGCACCGGGCTGTATTTTGAAGTTTGTCGCTTAAGGAGAGAAAAATGAATCAGGTTGCCGTTGTCATTGGTGGAGGACAGACCCTGGGGGCGTTCCTCAGCCGTGGGCTTGCAGCAGAAGGGTATCGCGTTGCGGTGGTAGATATTCAGAGTGATAAAGCCGCAAACGTTGCACAGGAGATTAACGCAGAATTTGGCGAAGGCATGGCCTACGGTTTCGGCGCCGACGCCACCAGCGAACAGAGCGTGCTCGCACTCTCTCGCGGTGTGGATGAAATCTTTGGCCGCGTGGATCTGCTGGTTTACAGCGCCGGGATTGCGAAAGCAGCATTTATCAGTGATTTCCAGCTCGGTGATTTTGACCGCTCGCTGCAGGTGAATCTGGTCGGCTACTTCCTCTGCGCACGTGAATTCTCCCGTCTGATGATCCGCGATGGGATTCAGGGACGTATTATTCAGATCAACTCCAAATCCGGTAAAGTGGGCAGCAAGCACAATTCCGGCTATAGCGCGGCGAAGTTTGGCGGCGTGGGGTTAACGCAGTCGCTGGCGCTGGATCTGGCGGAATATGGCATTACCGTGCATTCGCTGATGCTCGGCAACCTGTTAAAGTCACCGATGTTCCAGTCGTTGCTGCCGCAGTACGCCACCAAGCTGGGTATCAAGCCAGACGAAGTGGAGCAGTATTACATTGATAAGGTTCCGCTGAAGCGCGGCTGCGACTATCAGGATGTGCTGAACATGTTGTTATTCTATGCCAGCCCGAAAGCGTCGTACTGCACCGGGCAGTCAATCAACGTTACCGGTGGACAAGTAATGTTTTAATGGGTATCGCCCGGTGGCGATACGCTTACCGGGCCTACCCGCTGGCCGGATAAAGTAAAACCGCCGTCTGGCAAAATAAAAGGAGCAACATATGGTATCCGCACTCGTTACTGTCGCCGTCATTGCCTGGTGTGCACAACTGGCGCTGGGATACTGGCAAATATCGCGCTTTAACAATGCATTTGACCGGCTTTGCCAACAGGGACGTGTCGGCGTAGGGCGTTCAGGAGGACGTTTTAAACCGCGCGTCGTGGTCGCCGTCGCTGTCGATGACAATCAGCGAGTCACCGATACGTTGTTTATGAAAGGTCTCACCGTATTCGCCAGACCAGGAAAAATCGCCGACATTCAGGGCAAACATCTTAATGAATTACAGCCTGATGTGATCTTTCCCCATGATCCGCTATCGCAGAATGCACTATCATTGGCGCTTAATCTGAAACATGGGTAATTTCGTTGTGAATGCTATTAGCTTGCGAAATTATCATTTCGCAAATTTAATTCAGGGTTATTTCGCCTATGAAACCTCGTCAGCGTCAGGCCGCCATTCTGGAGCATCTGCAAAAACAGGGTAAAAGCTCTGTGGAAGAACTGGCCCAGTACTTTGACACCACGGGCACGACCATTCGCAAAGATCTTGTCGTTCTGGAAAATGCCGGTACCGTCATTCGCACCTATGGCGGCGTGATGTTAAATAAAGATGAGTCCGATCCGCCTATCGATCACAAAACGCTGATCAATACGCATAAGAAAGAGCGTATTGCTGAAGCTGCGGTCCGCTTTATCCATGATGGCGACTCCATCATTCTGGATGCCGGGAGTACCGTGCTACAAATGGTGCCGATGCTTACCCGCTTTAGCAATATCACCGTCATGACCAACAGCCTGCACATTGTCAACGCGCTGTCCGAGTTAGACAACGAACAAACCATCCTGATGCCTGGCGGAACATTTCGTAAAAAATCGGCCTCATTTCACGGACAACTGGCCGAAAACGCCTTTGAGCAGTTCAGTTTTGATAAACTCTTCATGGGCACCGACGGTATTGATCTCAGTGCCGGCGTGACCACCTTTAATGAGGTTTACACCGTCAGCAAAGCGATGTGTAACGCCGCTCGCGAAGTCATTCTGATGGCGGACTCATCAAAGTTTGGCCGCAAGAGTCCGAATGTTGTGTGCAGTCTGGAAAGCGTCGACAAACTGATTACCGACGCGGGTATTGATCCCGCATTTCGTCAGGCGCTGGAAGAGAAAGGGATTGAAGTGATCATAACCGGAGAAACCAATGAGTGATGCACTACTGAACGCGGGCCGTCAGACGTTAATGCTGGAATTACAGGAAGCAAGCCGTCTGCCGGAACGTCTGGGCGATGATTTTATCCGCGCCGCCAATACCATTATCCACTGTGAAGGCAAAGTGATTGTCTCAGGTATCGGCAAATCGGGCCATATTGGTAAGAAAATCGCCGCGACGCTCGCCAGTACCGGCACCCCGGCCTTTTTTGTTCACCCTGCCGAAGCGCTGCATGGCGATCTGGGGATGATCGAAAGCCGTGATGTGATGTTGTTTATCTCCTATTCCGGCGGCGCAAAAGAGCTGGATCTCATCATCCCGCGTCTGGAAGATAAATCCATCGCCCTGCTGGCAATGACCGGCAAACCCAATTCACCGCTGGGTCTGGCGGCGAAGGCTGTTCTGGATATCTCCGTTGAGCGCGAAGCCTGCCCGATGCACCTGGCGCCGACCTCCAGCACCGTCAATACCCTGATGATGGGCGACGCGCTGGCGATGGCGATTATGCAGGCACGCGGCTTCAATGAAGAAGATTTTGCCCGCTCGCATCCGGCCGGTGCGTTGGGCGCGCGTTTGCTTAATAAAGTGCATCACCTGATGCGCCGTGACGATGCTGTCCCGCAGGTTCAACTTGCTACCAGCGTGATGGACGCGATGCTGGAATTAAGCCGTACCGGTCTGGGTCTGGTCGCCGTTTGCGACGACCAGATGCAGGTGAAAGGCGTCTTTACCGACGGCGACCTGCGTCGCTGGCTGGTTGGCGGCGGCGCGCTCACCACGCCGGTCAGTGAAGCGATGACCCACAACGGCATCACCTTGCAGTCAGAAAGCCGGGCGATTGATGCCAAAGAGATCCTGATGAAACGCAAAATTACCGCCGCGCCGGTGGTGGATGAAACCGGTAAGCTCACCGGCGCCATCAACCTGCAGGATTTCTATCAGGCCGGGATACTCTAATCCTTCAGCCCCAGACGCTTCGCCAGCCGGTGCAGGTTGGCGACATCCGTTTCAAGTGCCCGGGCGCTGGCCGCCCAGTTGTGATTATTTTGCGCCAGCGCCTGGCGAATCATTTCCCGCTGGAACGCCTCCGTCGCATCACGCAGATTGTGATTGCGCGGTAAACCCGCTGTCACTTCCGGCTGCGGCGTCATGGCCTCCTCCTGCAACGCGAAATGCTTCGCTTCCAGTACCACTTCGTCTCCGGATCGGGTCGCGCGCGCCAGCACTACCGCCCGATGAATCGCATGTTCCAGTTCACGCACGTTACCCGGCCAGCCGTAATTCAGCAGATGGCTACGCGCCCCAGGACTGAGCACCACGCGGGAAAGCCCCAGTCGTAATCGACACTGCTCGCAAAAATAACCCGCCAGCAACACCACATCTTCCCCACGCTCCCGTAGCGGGGGAACCAAAAGCGGAAACACGCTCAGACGATGAAACAGATCGGCACGAAAACGTCCCGCCAGCACCTCTTCACGCAGATCGCGATTCGTTGCTGCCAGCACGCGCACATCCACGCGCAGGCTGCGGTCATCGCCGACGCGCTGAATATCGCCATACTGCAATACGCGCAGCAGTTTGGCTTGCAGAGCCAGCGACAGTTCACCAATTTCATCGAGGAATAACGTGCCGTTATCGGCCATTTCAAATTTGCCGCTACGGTTGCTGATGGCCCCGGTGAATGCCCCTTTCACATGACCAAACAGTTCGCTCTCCGCCACGCTTTCCGGCAGCGCGGCGCAGTTCAGGTAGACCAACGGGTTGACCGCGCGAGGTGAACCTTCGTGAATCGCCTTCGCCACCAGTTCTTTCCCGGTACCAGTTTCGCCGCTGATTAACACGTTAAGATCGGAGCCTGCCACAATCTCGATCTCTTTTTTCAACTGCATCATGTTCGGCGAGAGACCAATCATCTGCGTCTCTTTTATCTGTTCGAAATCGGTACTCGACCCCGGCAACATATTCTGGCTTTCCAGTTGTTCAATCAGCAGCGCATTGCTCAATGCACCAGCGGCCAGCGCGGCGATGAGCCGTAACTCCTCATCGCTGAAAACATCAAACTGATCCGGCGCCATGCCATCGAGGGTCAGCGCGCCGATCAGGTTCTGCCCGGCAAAAAGCGGCAACCCAATACAGGCATGCACTTTCAGACTCTCCTGCCCCGGGATCAATCCGTCATACGGGTCAGGCAAATCGCTGTCTGCCGGAAAGCGCACCACGTCTCCGGCGCGGGCGATGGCCTCCAGTCGGGGATGCCCTTCGAGGGTAAAACGCCTGCCGAGCACATCACGTGCAAGACCATCAATCGCCAGCGGGATAAACTGGCGCGCCTCATAACGCAGCAACGCAGAAGCATCGCATTCCAGCACCTGGCGCAGCGTAGTAATCAGACGCTGAAAACGATCCTGATGGCCCACTCCGCGCTGTAATTCAATGGCGATCCCCGCCAGAACATCAACAGAAAAACTCATGCTGTCCTCACTGTCATTTTGACAATCCATACTGTCATATTGACTGTGTTATGAATAGTCTTTTTGACTACCATCTAATGGGTATAAAATTTTAAATCAATAAAAATCAAATAGATAAAAAATTGGCACGCGACCTGCAATAAGCGAAACAACTTATTTGAACAACGCTAAATGAATTGAGGTTGCTATGTCTATTCTGGTTAAAAATAATATCCATTGGGTTGGCCAACGTGACTGGGAAGTGCGTGATTTCCACGGAACCGAATACAAAACGCTGCGCGGCAGCAGCTACAACAGCTATCTCATCCGTGAAGAAAAAAATGTCCTGATCGATACCGTCGATCATAAATTCAGCCGTGAGTTTGTGCAGAACCTGCGTAATGAAATCGACCTCGCAGACATCGATTACATCATTATCAACCATGCGGAAGAAGATCACGCCGGGGCGCTGACCGAGCTGATGACGCAGATCCCGGATACCCCTATCTACTGCACCGCCAACGCGATTGACTCAATTACCGGTCATCATCACCATCCGGAGTGGAATTTTAACGTCGTGAAAACCGGCGACACGCTGGATATTGGTAATGGCAAGCAGTTGATCTTCGTGGAAACGCCGATGCTGCACTGGCCGGACAGCATGATGACCTACATGACCGGCGATGCCGTCCTGTTCAGTAACGACGCTTTCGGTCAGCACTACTGCGACGAACGTCTGTTTAACGATGAAGTGGATCAGACCGAGCTGTTCGAACAGTGCCAGCGTTACTACGCCAATATCCTGACCCCGTTCAGTCGTCTGGTGACGCCAAAAATTACCGAAATCCTCGGCTTCAACCTGCCGGTCGATATGATTGCCACCTCCCACGGCGTGGTCTGGCGCGATAATCCGACCCAGATTGTTGAGCTGTATCTGAAATGGGCGGCGGATTATCAGGAAGATCGCATCACAATTTTCTACGACACCATGTCCAATAACACCCGCATGATGGCGGATGCGATTGCGCAGGGAATTAACGAAGTCGACCCGAACGTGGCAGTGAAAATTTTTAACGTCGCCCGCAGCGATAAAAACGAAATCCTGACCAACGTTTTCCGCTCTAAAGGTGTGCTGGTCGGCACCTCCACGATGAACAATGTGATGATGCCGAAAATCGCCGGTCTGGTGGAGGAGATGACCGGTCTGCGTTTTCGTAACAAACACGCCAGCGCTTTTGGTTCCCACGGCTGGAGTGGCGGAGCGGTCGACCGCTTATCCACCCGTTTACAGGATGCCGGTTTTGAAATGTCGCTGAGCCTGAAGGCCAAATGGCGCCCGGACCTGAATGCGCAGGAACTGTGCCGCCAGCACGGTCGTGAAATCGCGCGTCAATGGGCGCTCGCGCCGTTGCCGGACGCGACAGTGAAAGCGACAACCAAAGAAGAAGCATGCGCCTGCGCCGCCGCAGCAGCCGACCTCGGTCCGAGCATGCAGTGCAGCGTGTGCCAGTGGATTTACGATCCGGCAAAAGGTGAACCGTTGCAGGATGTCGCGCCAGGTACGCCGTGGAGCGATGTGCCGGACAACTTCCTCTGTCCGGAATGTTCATTAGGCAAAGATGTCTTCGACGTGCTGGCAACGGAGGCAAAATGAGCCGGGGAATTGTCATCATTGGTTCGGGCTTTGCTGCCCGCCAGTTAGTCAAAAACATTCGCAAGCAGGACGCGGATGTCCCGTTAACTCTGATTGCGGCTGACAGCATGGATGAGTATAACAAACCCGATCTCAGTCATGTGATAAGCCAGGCGCAGCACGCCGACGACCTCACCCGTCAGTCGGCGGGAGAGTTTGCTGAACAGTTTGCTCTGCGTCTCTTTCCCCACACCTGGGTCACCGACATTGATGCCGATGCCCACGTGGTAAAAAGCCAGGACAAGCAGTGGCAGTACGACAAACTGGTGCTGGCTACGGGCGCTGCGGCCTTTGTTCCACCGATAGCAGGACGTGAGTTAATGCTCACATTGAACAGCCAGCAGGAGTACCGTGCCTGCGAAACACAGCTACGCGATGCCCAACGGGTGCTGATTGTCGGCGGCGGGTTGATTGGAACCGAACTGGCGATGGATTTCTGCCGCGCAGGTAAAGCGGTCACGCTGATAGATAACGCAGCCAGCCTGCTTGCTTCGCTGATGCCGCCGGAAGTGAGCAGTCGCTTACAGCATCGTCTTACCGATATGGGCGTACACCTGTTGCTGAAATCACAGTTACAAGGGCTGGAGAAAACCGCATCCGGTATTCGTGCAACGTTCGATCGCGAGCGCAGCATTCACGTCGATGTGGTGATTGCCGCCACGGGTCTGCGCCCGGAAACGGCGCTGGCGCGTCGCGCCGGTTTAACCCTCAACCGCGGCGTTTGTGTCGACAGCTACCTGCAAACCAGCCACCCGGATATTTATGCCCTCGGCGACTGCGCGGAGATCAACGCTCAGGTGCTACCGTTCCTGCAGCCTATTCAGCTCAGTGCGATGTACCTGGCGAAAAATCTGCTCGGCGGCAACGCGCCGCTGAAGCTGCCTGCCATGTTAGTCAAAATCAAAACGCCAGAACTGCCGCTGCATCTGGCAGGGGAAACCCAGCGTCGCGATCTGAACTGGCACATTGCCGCAGAATCTGACGGCATGGTAGCCAAAGGGATGAACGGTGAAGGACAGCTCTGCGCCTTCGTGGTAAGTGAAGACAGAATGAAGGAGGCTTTCGCCCTGCTGAAAACGTTGCCTCGGCAGGCCGGATAAGACGCTCTGCGTCGCCATCCGGCGCTATCGCCACTGATTGATTAACCTCATGCACACGGAAGTGCGATATTGCTTGTCGTTTCGCCCCGCCTGCCCCGGGGCTTTTTTATGCTTCCGCCATCCCACGCGCCGCAGCAATCACCCCCTGTCCCAGCGACAGTCCACCGTCACCGGCTGGTAACTGCTGCGGGAACAACAGCGTAAAATCCGCCAGATAATAAGCCAGGCGAGCTGACAGTAACCGGTTGTGCATCACCCCACCGCTGAACACCAGCGTGTTGATACCGCGTGCCGTGGCCTGCTCGCGCAGCATCGCGGCAAACCCTTGTGCCAGCACATCGTGGAAAGCCCATGCGCGTTCAGCGGGCGTTGCCTGCCAGTTCAGCCACTGCGACCAGAAGGTTGCCAGATCCAGTTGATTCCCCGTCAAGGGAAGCGTGACCGGATGCTTAACCCCCGCGCATTGCGACGCCAGCGCCTCTAGTGTGCAGGCGGCTTCCCCTTCATAACTGAGCGATTCTGGCGCGCAGTTCAGTGCTGCGGCAACCGCATCGAACAGACGCCCGCAGGACGAGGCCAGCGGTGCGTTAATCCCACGCTCAATCGCTCGCGCCAGCACGTTCCAGTTCTGTCGCTGTAAGTATCGCGTTTCCGGATAGCGCTGCCAGTCCGGCACAAAGCGCAAACACTGCGCTAACAGGTTACGCCAGGGCTGCTTCGCGGCGAGATCGCCACCGGCAAGCGCCACGGCGGGCAATCCACCAAGATGTTCACACTCACGGTAGTTCACCCGCAGACACTCTCCTCCCCACAGCGCGCCCGCGTCACCCATTCCAATGCCGTCCAGCGTCAGGGCGATAACATCGCCACCGTCCAGCGGCCACCCATGCTCGGCCAGACAGGCTGCGGCATGAGCATGATGATGCAACACGATCTCCGTTGGCAGGTTCATCTCACTGGCCCACTGGCTGGAGACATACCCCGGATGGGCATCGCGAACAAGGCACTGTGGCGTGAAGTCATAGATAGTCTGGATTAACCGCAGTGCGTCACGCCACTGATGTTGGATCCCATCGTCGCTGAGATCGCCAAGATGCTGGCTGATCACCGCCTGCTCACCGCGCACCAGGCAGAAGGTGTTTTTCAGATCCGCCCCCAGACAGAGTATCGGTGGTATATGATGAAATCCCGGCGGCAACGCCAGCGCGTCCGGGACATATCCCCGCGAGCGACGCAGCATTTCACCGCTTTCACGTACCACGGAATCGTCCATGCGCTGCACGATGTCGCGATTGTGTAACAGGAAACCCTCGGCAATATCCTGCAAATCCTCAATTGCCTGTTCGTTGCTGATGGCCGGCGGTTTACCGCTAAGATTGCCGGAGGTCATTACCAGCGGGCGCTTCAGTGCCTGGAGCAACAGGTGCTGAAGTGGATTGGCGGGCAACATCACGCCAACCTCCGCAAGCCCTGGGGCAATACCGTCACACAGCGAGGAAACATGTTGCTTATCCACCAGCACAATCGGAGCGGCGGGCGTTTTCAGCAGTCGGGTCGCCGCATCCGACAGGCCCGACGCATCCGGCAGCATAACCGCCAGCGGTTTTGCCGGACGGCGCTTACGCGCACGAAGCCGCGCCACGGCATCGCTGTTTCCCGCATCGCAGGCCAGATGAAATCCGCCGATCCCCTTAACGGCAACAATACCTCCGGTCTGTAGCATTTCAACCGCAGCCTGTAATGCCGCCTCTTTTTCCGCCTGGTGTCCGCCGCTCAGCCAGCGCAGATGCGGACCACACGCCGGGCACGCCACCGGCTGGGCGTGAAAACGTCGGTCACTGGGATCGCGATACTCGCTGTCGCATTGCGGGCAGAGCGGAAATGACGCCATCACGGTAAACGGACGATCGTAGGGCATCGCCCGGATAATGGTAAAACGCGGGCCGCAATGGGTGCAGTTGATGAAGGGATAGCGATAACGCCGCTCTTCGGGCGTATTCATTTCGGCAAGACATTCCGGGCACGTCGCGGCATCGGGCACAATCTGGGTGTTCATCGTGCCGCCCGCACTCTGGCGTATGCTGAACTCCGCGGGCGGCTGCGCCCAGCGAAAAGGCTCACTTTCTACGCTGTCGATACGCGCCAATGGCGGACAATGGACATGCAGTTCACGGATAAACAGCGCGGGATCTTCCAGCAATCGAACCACCACGCCATCGCCATCATTACAGACGTCGCCATGCAACTGAAGCTGCTGCGCCAGTTGCCAGACGAAAGGACGAAAGCCGACGCCCTGAACTTTGCCGCGAATACGGAGCTGTATGCCAGAGGGGGTATTTGTTGCCATTGAGTCATTCTCGCCATCATCATTCCCGGAAAGGTATTTTACGAAAATTTCCGGGAATTCCCTTGATGCCAGCACGTTTCCTGAGTGATTTTTGCGGCAGGAATCAGAAAAGCAAAGAAGCGGAAGAATCCAGCGCCGCACGACGACGCTTTTCCGCGCTGAGTTGCTCGAGCTTATTACGGTCAACGCAAATCAGGGCATGCGTCGGACAGGCTTCCATACAGGCCGGACCGGCATCGCGGTGATAACAGAGATCGCACTTGTTAGCTTCCGCTTTTTCTGCCCGTACGTTCAGGCCGGCACCGCTATTACGCACAACCGGACGCACCACGACTTCCATTGCACCATATGGACAGGCCACCACGCAGGTTTTGCAGCCAATGCAACGTTCCTGCATGACATGAACAAAACCTTTATCACGGCTGATGGCACCGTTCGGACAGACGTTCGCACACGGCGCGTCCTCGCACTGGCGGCACAGCGTCGCCGTCGAGACATTCACACCTTTGATTACATGAATACGGGGTAAAAAGGTTTCAGGGGTCAGTGACGCGCAGTCCTGGTTTTCCTGATGGGAGACCACGCAGGCCACTTCACAGGTACGGCAACCAATGCACTTATTGGCGTCTGCAATGATGAAACGGTTCATCAAATTCTCCAGCAATGACAGATAATGTGCCGAAACATTCACAAATCATGCCAGTTTTTATCTTGCTGTAATTTAACGATATTTAAAAACAGAGAGTGACCGTTATGGTGTCATCGTCACGAATGACGATGACGGGTGACAATGTTACTGCGCCGCCAACGACATAACGGAATCTCGGCGAATCAACGTGCCGGTGAAGCTTTTAGGTGGCGTAAACGCCCCGCCGTCCAGCATGAAAATGAGTCGGCCAATGGTCTCCTGAATCATCTCCGTCACCGGAATTTTGACGCTGGAAAGCGCCGGTATGGTGTAGGGCGCCATCGCGATATCGTCAAAACCAATCACCGACACCTGCGATGGCACGGCGACCCCTTTGTCATGCAACTGTTTGATGGCCCCAATCGCCATGTCGTCATTGCTGGCCACCAGCGCGCTGAACGTCACGTCGCGAGAAAGCAGCACGTCCACCCCTGCGGCACCGCAGGCCGGCGTCCATTTGCCTTTGACGATCAGGTCGTCATTAACGGCGATGCCATGTCGGGTCAGAGCCTCTTTGTACCCCGACAGGCGTTCAACCCCGGTGGGTGAGTCCATCGAACCGGTGATAAAGGCAATCTGCTGATGGCCTGCGGCAATCAGTTCCGCCACAGCGTTAAAACTGGTCTGCTTTTGATCGCACCAGACGCAGTGGCTACTGTTTTTCCGTAACCGGCGGTTAAGCACCATAATCGGCTGCGAGTGGCTGTCGATTATTTTATCGATCTCATCCACGCTGAGAAAACGCGGGTAGATCATGATCGCGTCGCAGCGCAAATCCAGCAGATACTGGATCGCCTGGCGTTCCTCCTCCGCGCTGTGTTTGCCATCGGCAAGCAGAAGCTGACGCCCCTGATCTTCCGCCATCCGCGCGGTATGAAACAGCAATTCGCTAAAATAGACGCCGTGGTAGAGGGTGTTAGTCACCACCAGCCCCAGCGTCTGACTGGTTTTCGCCGCAAGGCTACGCGCCAGCAGGTTAGGCCGATAGCCGCTCTCCTCAATCGCCTGAAATACACGATCCTTCGTCTCCTGGCTGACGTAGCCATTCCCTGAAAGCACCCTGGAGACCGTCGCCTTCGACACCCCGGCCCGCTGCGCTACCTCCAGCATCGTCGTCATAAGTTTTCTTCCTTTTCTCGCAATGAGATGCAGTGTACTTCACTGCCGCGTGGTTGTCCCCGATGCTAAATCACCCCAGAAAACCGTGAGTGACATGAATCACATTTCACGAAAATGAATAAAATTAAATATTGCCCAACTAGAATAAACTATTCATGATTTTGTGGAACCGGTTTCTCATCAGCGTTTCATCACCGACGATCGCTCAGGCGAATGTGCGGCAAAAATAAAACGTACCCTACTGATAAAACAGGATAAAAATCCTATGTCCAAGAATTATGCAGCGCTGGCGCGCTCCGTGGTGACGGCTCTGGGCGGCGTCGACAATATCACCGCAGTGACACACTGCATGACGCGTCTGCGTTTCGTTGTGAAAGATGACACGCTGGTCGACAGTGCCACGCTCAAAACCCTCAGCGGTGTACTCGGCGTCGTTCGCAGCGACAACCAGTGCCAGGTGATTATCGGCAATACCGTCTCCCAGGCGTATCGTGAGGTCGTCAACCTGTTGCCGGGCGATATGCAACCCGCCGAGCCCGTTGGCAAACCCAAGCTGACGCTCAGACGCATTGGCGCGGGGATCCTTGATGCGCTAATCGGTACCATGTCGCCGCTGATCCCGGCGATTATCGGCGGATCGATGCTCAAACTGTTGGCAATGATCCTTGAAATGACCGGCGTGCTGGAAAAAGGCTCCTCCACGTTAACGATCCTGACCGTGATCGGCGATGGCGCCTTCTTCTTCCTGCCGTTAATGGTGGCGGCCTCGGCGGCGATTAAATTTAAAACCAACATGTCGCTGGCGATCGCCATTGCCGGGGTGCTGGTGCATCCAAGCTTTATCGACCTGATGGCGAAAGCGGCACAGGGTGAGCACGTTGAATTCGCCCTGATCCCGGTCACCGCGGTGAAATACACCTATACGGTTATTCCGGCGCTGGTGATGACCTGGTGTCTGTCGTACATCGAACGCTGGGTGGATCGCATTACGCCCGCGGTCACCAAAAACTTCCTCAAGCCTATGCTGATCGTGCTGATCGCCGCGCCGCTGGCTATCGTCCTGATTGGGCCGATTGGCATCTGGATTGGTAGCGCGATTTCCGCGCTGGTCTATACCATTCACGGTTATCTCGGCTGGCTGTCTGTTGCCATCATGGGCGCGCTGTGGCCGCTATTGGTAATGACCGGGATGCACCGTGTCTTTACGCCAACCATCATTCAGACCATTGCCGAAACGGGTAAAGAAGGGATGGTCATGCCGTCCGAAATTGGCGCCAACCTGTCGCTCGGCGGTTCCTCGCTGGCGGTAGCCTGGAAAACGAAAAACCCGGAACTGCGCCAGACTGCGCTGGCAGCGGCGGCCTCGGCCATCATGGCCGGAATTTCGGAACCCGCGCTCTACGGTGTGGCGGTGCGCCTGAAACGGCCACTGATTGCCAGCCTGATCAGCGGCTTTATCTGTGGCGCGGTCGCCGGGATGGCTGGACTCGCCAGCCACTCAATGGCGGCGCCGGGCCTGTTTACCAGCGTTCAGTTCTTCGATCCGGCGAATCCCATGACTATTGTTTGGGTATTTGGCGTCATGGCGCTGGCGGTGGTGTTGTCATTTGTCCTGACGCTGCTGCTGGGCTTTGAAGATATCCCCGTCGAAGACGCGGCCGCACAGGCACGCAAAAACCAGGCTGCACAACCGTCTACGGTAAAAGGCGCCAGCGTCTGACTGTTATTCACTGAGGTTATTATGGCTGTATTTCCGCAAGGATTTTTATGGGGCGGCGCACTGGCCGCCAACCAGGCTGAAGGCGCATACCGGGAGGGCGGCAAAGGGCTGACCACTGTCGATATGATCCCGCACGGAGAGCATCGCATGCCGGTCAAACTGGGACAGGAGAAACGTTTCCAGCTGCGGAATGATGAATTTTATCCCAGCCATCAGGCGATCGATTTTTACCATCGCTATAAGGACGATATCGCCCTGATGGCGGAAATGGGCTTCACCGTCTTTCGCACCTCGATTGCCTGGAGCCGTATTTATCCCAACGGCGACGAACTGACGCCTAACGAGGAAGGCATTGCCTTCTATCGCGCGGTGTTTGCCGAGTGCAAAAAGTACGGTATTGAACCGCTGGTTACACTGTGCCACTTCGACGTGCCCATGCACCTGGTTACCGAATACGGCTCCTGGCGTAATCGCAAGATGGTGGAGTTTTTCACCCGCTATGCGCGTACCTGTTTTGAAGCTTTTAACGGGCTGGTGAAATACTGGCTGACCTTCAATGAAATCAACATCATGCTGCACAGCCCGTTCTCCGGCGCGGGGTTGGTGTTTGAAGAGGGGGAAAATCAGGATCAGGTGAAATATCAAGCCGCGCACCATGAGCTGATTGCCAGCGCGCTGGCGACGAAAATCGCCCATGAGATCAACCCGCAGAACCAGGTGGGCTGCATGCTGGCGGGCGGTAATTTTTATCCGTACTCCTGCAAACCGGAAGATGTCTGGACAGCGCTGGAAAAAGATCGTGAAAACCTGTTCTTCATTGACGTACAGGCGCGCGGCGCATATCCAGCTTACTCTGCACGTGTGTTTCGTGAAAAAGGTGTGGTGATTGAGAAAACCCCGGCAGATGATGCAATCCTGAAAAACACCGTCGATTTTGTCTCTTTCAGCTATTACACGTCGCGCTGCGCGTCGGCTGAGATGAACACAAAGAACAGCAGTGCCGCGAACGTGGTGAAGTCAATGCGCAACCCGTACATCCAGGTCAGCGACTGGGGCTGGGGGATCGACCCGCTTGGACTGCGCATCACGATGAATATGATGTACGACCGCTACCAGAAACCGCTGTTCCTGGTGGAAAACGGTCTCGGGGCAAAAGATGAAATCGATGCCGATGGCCACATTAATGACGATTATCGTATTAGCTATTTGCGCGAACACATCCGTGCGATGGCTGACGCCATTGAAGACGGCGTGCCGCTGATGGGTTACACCACCTGGGGCTGTATTGATCTGGTGGCCGCGTCGACGGGTGAGATGAGCAAACGGTACGGGTTCGTCTATGTCGACCGCGATGATGCCGGTAACGGTACGCTTGCGCGAACGCGTAAAAAATCGTTCTGGTGGTACAAAAAAGTGATCGCCAGCAACGGTCAGGATCTGGCGTAAACAGGATGGCGGATGGCGCTCGCGCTGTCCGCCCCTCCCTTCCCTCGTTACATCATTTGCATTTCGTTTCCGCTATCTCCCTTCCAGTTTTCGGTTTGCCCCTTCCCTTTTTTACTGGCATTTTATACAGGTATTTTCATCTACTCGCGGGCAACAAGGAATCGTTTATGACTATTGAGGCTGGCAGTCCTGAAATCGCTATCATCAGGCCGTTTCGTCGTTTAAAGGTGAGCTATGTCAGAAAGCGCCATGAAGATCCAAAAACCGGCAACACGCGCCGCTATAGCCGGCATGCGTCGTTAACCATTAATGGCGACTGGCTGGAACAGGCGGGTTTTCCGACCGGCACCCTTGTCAATGTGGCGGTAATGCAGGGGAAATTAGTGATCGAACAGGTGAGAGAGGAACAGGCCGGATGAGGTCAGAGCGTCATCCGGCATGAATGTCACGACGCCGCTAATTCCGCAAAGCCGCCGTGGCCCTCCCAGCCGTCGAGACGCTGGTAAACGGTGTCGACGGCATCCTTAATGGGTTGAGTCATAGGATAATAGAACCCGACGATATCCGGCTGAATCCCGAGGAAGATCACCTCGCCGACGTCTTCTTTAAGCTGATCAACCAGATAATTCAGCGGCATATTGTGGGTCGTCATCATGAACATCTCGGCGATATCGTCAGGATCGACAATGCGAATCTCGCCGGGATTCAACCCCATGTCGGTAGCGTCCACGATCAGCAGACGATCCGGGCGCAGTTCGCGAATGGCCACGATGTCATTTTCCGGCGCACTGCCTCCGTCAATGACCACCCAGTGACCTTTCGCCTGCGCCGCGCATTTTTCTGCCAGCAGCGGACCCGCGCCGTCATCCCCCATCATGCTGTTGCCAACACACAATAAAACGTCAGTCACGGTGTCTCCTTACCATCAGGTAAATCGCGCTCTCCTGATGAATATCATGCAACATGCTGAGCATCTGTTTGCTCCATGCCTGCTGCTCCGGGGTCTGTACCGCGAGCGCACGATCAAACGCGTGCGCCAGCATTTGCACATGATTAAAATCGATGACGATCTCGCCGTACTTCGGCACCCCTTCCATCTTCCGACGGGCCTCGCTACCCTCTTCCAGCGTGGCAATCCACGTCAGATACGCCTCCCACGGGCAGGTCAGCGCGGCTTCCAGGCAGTCGATGATCCCAAGATGGTGACCAATCGCCAGGCTGTAATAGACAACCTGCTGCGCCTCGGCGGGCGTCGCATCGTTCTCATCAATAAACTTACGGCTCAGTTGACTGAACACCACCGTTTCACTCATCGGATACGCGCCTCTTCGACTACCTGATTCAGGTGGGTGACGATCTCGGTCAGACGCGGATCGCTTTCCGCTTCCAGCCAGCGCGCCACCTGATGTTCACCCTGGCCGAGTTGACGCAAGTAATCATCCGCAATCTGACGCCCATAGCGATAACCGGCCAGTCGACGCGCCTCGCGATCGACCTTCACGCGCAGCGGCTGCACCATGTCCGGATGCAGAATTTCCGCTGGCTGATCGTCCAGTTCTCCCGGTGCACGAGCATGAATTTTCTGCTCCAGCAGGCCCAGCGCCATCGCAAAGCCGTACAGCGTTGCCGCAGGCGTCGGCGGACATCCCGGAATATACACATCCACCGGCACAATTTTGTCGGTGCCGCCCCAGACACAGTACAGGTCATGGAAAATACCGCCGCTGTTGCCGCAGGCGCCGTAAGAGATGCAGATTTTCGGATCGGGCGCAGACTGCCAGGCACGCAACGCCGGGGAGCGCATCGCACGGGTAACCGCGCCGGTGAATAGCAGTATGTCCGCATGGCGCGGTGACGGTACGACTTTGATACCGAAGCGTTCGGCGTCAAACAACGGTGATAAGGTCGCAAAAATTTCAATTTCACAACCGTTACAACCGCCGCAGTCCACGCGGTAAACATAGGCTGAACGCTTGATGTTTTTCAGTAATGACGCCTTCATGCTGACGATGGACTCATCCACCGTCATCGGTACCGGAATACCGTTTGCGTCACGCGGACCTAATAAATGGCTCATCAGCTGGCCTCTTTCATATGGCGAGTCAGTTCAATTCGGTCGGACGGCACCAGGCACTTCTGACGTTTGCAGTCCGGGCAGGTCTCAAAGCTTTCGCGGTGATGCTCAGCGCGGCTGTCGCCGTTGTGCTTAAGCAGCGCAATGGCGTAATCAATCTCTTTCTGAACAGCGAAAGGACGATGGCATACGCGGCAGTTGCACAGCGCAAAACGGGACTGCTGGAGGAAATCCTCTTTCTTCCACACCGCCAGTTCATACTCCTGCGAAAGCTTGATCGCCGCCGTCGGGCACACTTCTTCGCAGCGGGCGCAGAAAATGCAGCGCCCGAGGTTGAACTGCCAGGCCAGTTCGCCGCTAGCCAGATCGGTTTCCACCGTCAACGCATTTGACGGGCAGGCATTCACGCAGGCCGCGCAGCCAATGCACTGCTGCGGATTGTGCTCCGGCTTACCGCGGAAGTTTTTATCAACCGCAATCGGCTCCAGCGGATAAGACGAAGTCGGCGCGCCGGTTTTGATGACTTTTTTGATAAAGGTAAACATGGCGATTCCTTATTTCAGCGGCGAGTTTTTACGCTCAATGCTGTAGCGCTCAAGTTCTTTGTATGGCACGACTTTGCTCTTCTTCTTACGCACATCCACCACGGTCATGCGGTCAGTACAGGAGTAGCAAGGGTCAAGGCTACCGATAATCAGCGGTGCATCAGAAACGGTGTTGCCGCGCAGCATGTAACGCAGGGTCGGCCAGTTGGCGTAAGTCGCCGCACGACAGCGCCAGCGATACAGCTTCTGGTTGTCGCCGGTCATGCTCCAGTGAATATCGTCACCGCGTGGTGCTTCGGAAAAGCCCAGCGCAAAGCGATGCGGAATGTAGGTGAAGCCTTCCACCATTAGCGGACCGCCGGGCAGGTTGTCCAGACCGAAGTCGATCATATTCAGTGCGGTGTACACTTCGTTGATACGCACTTTCAGACGCGAGATCACATCGCAGCCCTGTTCGCTGTGAACCGTCATCGGCAGTAGACCGTAACCGACAAACGGGTGATCGGCGCGGGTGTCACGAGCGTGACCGCTGGCGCGAACCATCGGCCCAACGTTACTGAAATCACGCGCAATCTCTGGATCCAGACGACCAATTCCCACGGTGCGCTGTTCCATGTTCGGCGTACTGAGCAGCATATCCACCAGTTCCTGCACGTCGCGACGCATCTGCTGCGCCAGTTGACGGGTCTGGATCATGTCCTCTTTCAGCAGATCGCGACGAATCCCGCCGATCAGGTTCAGACCATAAGTCTTACGCGCCCCGGTCAGGATCTCCGCCATCTTCATGGAGGTTTCGCGTACGCGGAAGAACTGCATAAAACCGGAGTCAAAACCGGTGAAGTGACAGGCCAGACCGAGGTTCAGCAGATGGGAGTGCAGACGCTCCACCTCCAGCAGAATGGCGCGGATCATTTGTGCGCGTTCCGGCACCACGATGCCCATCGCGTTTTCAACGGAGGTGGTATACGCGGTGCTGTGGGCGAAGCCGCAGATCCCGCAAACGCGATCCGACAGGAAGGTGACTTCGTTGTAGCCCATCCGGGTTTCCGCCAGTTTTTCCATGCCGCGATGGACATAGAACAGGCGGTAATCAGCGTCGATAATATTTTCGCCATCAACAAACAGGCGGAAGTGTCCCGGTTCATCCGAAGTAACGTGCAGCGGGCCAATCGGCACCACATTATTTTTCTTGTCACCCAGTTCATTGATGAACTCGTAGGTTTCCGCATCGGTGGTCGGTGCCGGGCGCTGACGATAATCCATGCTGTCTTTACGCAACGGATAGAGTTCGTCCGGCCAGTCATCCGGCAGCACCAGACGGCGTTCGTCCGGCAGACCGACCGGGATCAGACCGTACATGTCGCGCACTTCGCGCTCGCCCCAGACGGCAGCCGGCACGCGCGGCGTGACGGACGGGAATTCCAGCTTATTGGCATCAACTTCAACACGTACCGTGATCCAGCATTTGGTACCCTGCTCCATCGACAGCACGTAGTACACCGCGTAATGACCGCACAGTTGACGTTCATCATTGCCAAACAGCACCGAGAGCCATCCGCCCTGCTTGTAGTAGAGGAATTCGACCACTTCCGGCAGATAGTTGACCTTCACGGTGATGGTCAGCTGATCCCGGGTCTGCCAGGCTTCGTCCAGCACCACGCCAGGAAACGCCTGGTGCAGTGCAGCAAGGTATTGTTGACCAACTTTTTCTTCAGACATGCTCAAACTCTCTTAAATCACGCCACCAGCAAGGAGACGAACGCTAAAAACGCAAACCCAAAACCGGCCCAGGTCACGCGTGAGGTGGCGCAAAAACGCAGACGCGCCATGCTGTTTTCAAACAGGGCAATCACCAGTACGCCGACAAGCAGCTTGATGATGGCGATCACCAGCGCCAGCAACAGTCCACCTGTGCTGAACGTTTCCATCTGTCCCCACGGCAGGAACACGCCGACAAACATTTGCAGTACTACCAGCTGTTTCAGGCTAATGCCCCACTTCAGCACCGCAAAACCGCTGCCGCTGTATTCGGTCAGCGGCCCTTCCTGCAATTCCTGCTCCGCTTCCGCCAAATCGAACGGCAGTTTGCCCATTTCGATAAAGGTGGCGAACGCACAGGCGCACAGTGCCAAAATCAGCGGAATGCTGCGGGCTGCTGGCCAGTGATAGATCGTATCGGTGATATTGCTGATATGGGTGGAACCCGCAACCTGCGCAGCGACCCACAGTCCCAGCAGCAGGATCGGCTCCACCAGCACGCCGAGCATCGCTTCACGACTGGCACCGATCGCTGTGAACGGGCTGCCGGTATCAAGTCCCGCGATAGAAAAGAAGAAACGGGCAATAGCGAACAGATAAATCAACGTGATCAAATCGCCCAGTTGCGGCAGCGGTGAACCCACGGTTACCACCGGCAGCGCGGTAGCGATGGTCAGCATAACGCCCACCATCACAAACGGCGTCAGACGAAAGACCCAGCCAGCATCCGCTGGCGCGACGCTCTGACGGCCCAGCAGTTTGAGCAGGTCGCGATACTCCTGCAATACACCAGGACCGCGGCGATTGTGCAGACGGGCACGCGCCACGCGGGTCACGCCGGATAGCAGCGGCGCAGCGGCAAATAACACCAGCGCCTGAATTAACGGATATAAAACACTCATTCTCAGGCTCCTCGTGAAACCACAATCACCACCAGCACGGCCAGTTCGATCAGTGCCAGGCGGCGGAACAGCACCGGTACCACCGCGCTTTGCCAACCCGGAACCCACGCTACCGGATTGAGCCACTTACGCAGTTTGAGAACCGGTGCAAAGGCTTCCTTCACTGGCATCGCGAAACCGTGCGCGGTAATGACCATCGACTGCTCGTGATCGTAACCGCAGACCCATGCCGTCCCGCGAGAACGCGATGGCAGACGGTTGCCTTTGAACATCGCCATGATGATGAATGGCAGCAGCGGACAGGCAATCAGCAACAGCGTGATCATGGGTTGCGATACGGTGGTATTGGCGGTTTCCAGCGGCAACGGTACGGCAGTCGCCAGCAGCGGCAACAGCCACGGCGCGGCAACCCCGCCGAGTACGCAACAAATCGCCAGCGCCACGACGCTGATGCCCATCAGGAGAGGCGCACAGCAGGCGTTTTCCGCCTCTTTCGTGCGCGGCGCGCCGAGGAAGGTCACGCCATACACTTTCGCCATACACATCACCGCCAGCGCACCGGTAATCGCCAGTCCGACCGCCAGTAGTGGCCCCAGCAGACGACCAATAAACGCGCCGCTGTTGCCCAGTTTGAAGAAGGACTGGTAGATCACCCACTCGCCAGCAAATCCGTTCAGCGGCGGCAGTGCAGCCATCGCCATCAGCCCCACCAGCATCGCAATGGAAATGACCGGCATGCGTTTACCGATGCCGCCCAGTTTTTCGATATCGCGATGTCCGGTACGAAACCAGATGCTGCCCGCGCCAAGAAACAGCACGCTTTTGAACAGGCTGTGGTTCACCAGGTGATAGAGACCACCGGTCAGGCCCAGCGCAATCAGCGTCGGTTGTTTGAGAGCAATCCCGGTCACGCCTGCGCCGAGACCGAGCAGGATAATGCCGATGTTTTCCAGCGTGTGATACGCCAGCAGGCGCTGAATATTGTGCTCCATCAACGCATACAGACCGCCGACAAACGCGGTGATCATGCCGAGAACCAGCAGTAACACACCCCACCACAACGGCGCATTACCGCCAATCAGCGATAACGAGAGAATGCCCAGTAGACCGACCTTCATCACCACGGTGGAGAACAGGGCCGCCGCTGGAGCGCTGGCGTTCGCGTGAGCCTGCGGCACCCATCCGTGCAGCGGAATAATCCCGGCCAGCAGACCAAAGCCCGTCACGCCAAGCAGCCAGATGTCAGCGCCCAGCGGCAGTTCCTGAGTGCGCAGATCGAGGAGACGCAACTCAAGGGTGCCATAGCGCTGCCACACCAGATAACAGGCGATCGCCAGCAGCAACGTACCGAGACGCCCCAGCGCAAACCACAGCTTGCCTTCTTTGCTGCATCCGGTCAGGAACACCGCACACAGCGCCATGATTTCCGCCATCACCACCAGCGTGCCGAGATTGCTGGCGGCAACTGCGCACACCGACGCCGCCATCAGCAGATTCACCAGCAGACCGTTGGCCTTGACCTGCGGATGGCGATGCCAGTCGATGTTGTACAAACTGACGAACAGTCCACACAGCCCCAGCGTAATCAGCCAGATAGCATTCAGCGGGGTGATTTGTACGCTGTGGCCGATAAACGGTATCACGCCGCGCACCGCGACAGCGTTGATGAGCACGGAGAAACCCGCCGCGGCAGTACACAAGCCCCCCACCGCGCCGCCCACACCAGCAACCCAGCCGCTAAGCGCTTTATGAAAAGAGAACAGAAATGCCAGGACGGCGGCGGCGGCAAACCAGGCCACACCGCTGATGATCAGTGAAATTGCGCTCATTTTGCCTCCCCACTCTGAGCCTGCTGAAACAAGGAGAGATCGCCGAAGTCAGTATTGAAAGTCAGCTCACGTTTCCGTTTACTGGCGCGGGCGATGTCCATGTTGTTCACCAGATGCAGAGCTTTCGTCGGACACATCCGTACACAGGCCGGGCCTTGTTCATCGAAACTGCACAGATCGCATTTCACCGCGATGGCACGCACGCCCGGAACCCAGTCCAGCAGCGTACTGACGCGAGCCGGTGCCGGTGGCGCTGGTGGTGCTTTAGGCGTATTGGCGTTGGCCGGGATATGCAGCGGACGGCTGCCGGAAAATTCGATCGCGCCAAACGGACAGGCAATGCCGCACAGTTTGCAGCTCACGCACAGGCTTTCATTAAGCTGTACGGCGCCATCCACCCGGTTAATGGCGTTAACCGGACACACGGTGGCGCAAGGGGCATCTTCACAGTGGTGGCAAAGCTGCGGCGCAGATTCTTTTTCATTCAGCATCACTTTCAGGCGCGGCATAGACTGTAGGCCGTGCTGGCGATGCGTCTCTGAACAGGCGGCCTCGCAGGTGTGGCAGCCGATACAGAGCGTGGAGTCAGCAATTACAAAACGATTCACCAGGCATTCCTCAGGTGATAGTCATTTTTGACGAAAACATGCCGATGAAATGTCATTTTCGACACTGTTCGACACGTCTGTCCCTTAAAGCGTCGTGACAACCCATGAGACGACGTCACGACGTAAAACGCTGGGGTCAGGCCGCCGGATTTTGTCTCGCCACCAGTTGGCTCAGATTGATCGGCGACCCGCTTTCAACAGCGGCATACAGTCGGTCATAAACGCTGGCGATTTTATCGAGATAGTGTTCCAGCACCTGCTCACGCTCACGGTTGCTGACCCGCTCGTCCACTTTGCCATCAATGCTCAATTGCGCCTGTGCAATCAGCTGCTTATCTTCACCATCTTTTGTTTCGACGTAATACTCAATGGTGTGGCTGTTGAAGCCTTCCGCCATCGTGACGGTGATGCGAAAGTGTTCGAACAGTACGAAACAGAGATCTTTATCCGGCGCGCAGCTCATCGCATGGTGCAGACGCGCTTTCGACAGGGTGATCCCCTGAACCAGCGAATTGCAGTAAATATGCCACTGGTCCTGTAGGCGACGATGCCGCTGCGCGATGTAATCGGCTTTTTCGCTTATTTCCCAAATAGTCATGTCAGGTTACCCGTTTAACAGAGATAGACTGCCATAAGCATTTTCCATGCCAGTTTTTAACCATTTGTTTTTTCATGAATTTAATAATAAAAGACGGCTGTCGACGCCCGAATGACATGTCATTTCGTCATCATCGTCATCGACAAATGCCCCCAACTTTCAGGCTGGCATAGTTATTGCTTATCACTGCCCATCATATCGGGAGGCACTATGCACGAAATTACCCTTTGCCAGCGGGCACTGGAATTGATCGAACAACAGGCCGTCGCGCACGGCGCAAAACGGATAACTGGGGTCTGGCTCAAAATTGGCGCATTTTCTTGCGTAGAAACCAGCGCTCTCTCCTTTTGTTTTGATCTGGTATGCCGTGGCACCGTTGCGGAAGGTTGTAAACTGCACCTCGAGGAACAAGAAGCCGAATGCTGGTGTGAATCCTGTCAGCAATACGTCACCTTACTGACCCAACGCGTACGCCGTTGCCCGCAATGCAATAGCGACACGCTGCAGATCGTGGCCGATGATGGATTACAGATTCGACGAATAGAAATAGATCAGGAGTGAGCGATGTGTACAACATGCGGTTGCGCTGAAGGCAACCTTTATATAGAGGGTGATGAGCATAACCCTCATTCCGCGTTTCGCAGCGCGCCTTTTGCCCCGGCAGCTCGCCCGGCGCTGAATATTACCGGCATAAAAACGTCCGAATTCACCCCGAGCCAGACGGAAGAAGGCGATCTGCACTACGGTCACGGTGAAGCCGGCACCCACGCGCCAGGCATGAGCCAGCGGCGTATGCTGGAAGTAGAAATCGACGTGCTGGATAAAAACAACCGTCTGGCCGAGCGCAACCGCGCCCGCTTCGCCGCGCGCCAACAGTTGGTGCTCAACCTCGTCTCCAGCCCAGGATCCGGTAAAACCACTCTGCTTACCGAAACGCTGATGAAGCTGAAAGACAGCGTCCCGTGCGCCGTCATTGAAGGCGACCAGCAGACGGTCAACGACGCCGCACGCATTCGCGCCACGGGCACTCCGGCCATTCAGGTCAACACCGGCAAAGGCTGTCACCTCGATGCGCAGATGATTGCCGATGCCGCGCCGCGTCTGCCGCTGGAAGACCACGGCATTCTGTTTATCGAAAACGTCGGTAACCTCGTCTGCCCGGCGAGTTTTGATCTCGGCGAACGCCATAAAGTGGCGGTGCTTTCTGTCACCGAAGGCGAAGACAAGCCGCTGAAATACCCGCATATGTTCGCCGCCGCCTCGCTGATGCTGCTCAACAAAGTCGATCTGCTACCGTACCTGAATTTCGACGTTGAGAAGTGCATTGCCAGTGCCCGGGAAGTTAATCCGGATATCGAGATCATCCTGATTTCCGCCACCAGCGGCGAAGGAATGGATCAGTGGCTGAACTGGCTGGAGGCACAGCGATGTGCATAGGCGTTCCCGGCCAAATCCGCACTATCGAAGGTAACCTGGCGAAAGTCGACGTTTGCGGCATTCAGCGCGACGTCGATCTGACGCTGGTCGGCAGTTGTGATGAGCACGGCGAACCTCGTCTGGGCCAGTGGGTACTGGTCCACGTCGGTTTTGCCATGAGCGTGATTAACGAAGCCGAAGCGCGCGACACGCTCGATGCGCTCCAGAACATGTTTGATGTTGAGCCGGATGTCGGCGCTTTGCTGTATGGCGAGGAAAAATAATGCGTTTTGTTGACGAATACCGCGCGCCGGAACAGGTGATGCAACTGATTGAACACCTGCGTGAACGTGCCGCGCATCTGCCGTATACCGCTGAACGTCCGCTGCGCATTATGGAAGTCTGCGGCGGCCATACGCATGCGATCTTCAAATTTGGTCTCGACCAGTTGCTCCCTGATAACGTGGAGTTTATCCACGGCCCGGGTTGTCCGGTCTGCGTACTGCCGATGGGACGTATCGACAGTTGCGTTGAAATTGCCAGCCATCCGGAGGTGATTTTCTGTACCTTTGGCGACGCCATGCGCGTGCCGGGGAAACAAGGTTCGCTGTTGCAGGCGAAAGCGCGCGGTGCGGACATTCGCATCGTCTACTCGCCGATGGATGCGCTCAAACTGGCGCAGGAAAACCCAACGCGTAAAGTCGTGTTTTTCGGCCTCGGCTTTGAAACGACCATGCCGACCACCGCCATTACCCTGCAACAGGCAAAACTGCGCGACGTGCAAAATTTTTACTTCTTCTGTCAGCACATCACGCTCATTCCGACCCTGCGCAGCCTGCTGGAACAGCCCGATAACGGCATCGACGCGTTTCTCGCGCCAGGTCACGTCAGTATGGTGATCGGTACCGACGCCTATCATTTTATTGCCAGTGAGTTTCATCGTCCGCTGGTGGTCGCTGGATTCGAACCCCTTGATCTACTGCAAGGCGTCGTGATGCTGGTTGAGCAGAAAATAGCGGCCCACAGCCAGGTCGAAAACCAGTATCGCCGCGTGGTGCCAGACGCCGGCAACCTGTTGGCGCAACAGGCTATTGCCGACGTATTTTGCGTCACCGGCGACAGCGAGTGGCGCGGCCTGGGGGTGATTGAATCCTCCGGCGTGCATCTGACGCCTGACTATCAGCGTTTTGATGCCGAAGCGCATTTCCGACCGGCACCTCAGCAGGTTTACGACGACCCGCGCGCCCGCTGCGGCGACGTGCTGACCGGGAAATGTAAACCGCATCAGTGCCCGTTGTTTGGCAAGACCTGTAATCCAGAGACCGCCTTCGGCGCACTGATGGTCTCTTCAGAAGGCGCATGCGCCGCCTGGTATCAGTATCGTCAGCAGGAGTGTGAAGCATGAAGAGCGTACAACTCGCCCACGGTAGCGGCGGTCAGGCCATGCAGCAACTGATTAACAGTCTGTTTATGGAAGCCTTCGCTAACCCGTGGCTGGCGGAGCAGGAAGATCAGGCGCGGCTTGAACTGGCGCAACTGGTCGCTGAAGGCGATCGGCTGGCATTCTCCACCGACAGCTACGTCATTGACCCACTGTTTTTCCCCGGCGGCAACATCGGCAAGCTGGCGATCTGCGGTACCGCCAATGACGTCGCCGTCAGCGGCGCAATTCCACGCTATCTCTCCTGCGGCTTTATCCTCGAAGAAGGACTGCCGATGGAGACGCTGAAAAGCGTGGTAAACAGCATGGCCGCCACCGCGCGTGAGGCCAATATCGCGATTGTGACCGGCGATACAAAAGTTGTTCAACGTGGCGCAGCGGACAAATTGTTCATCAACACTGCAGGCATGGGGGCGATTCCAGCCAATATTCACTGGGGTGCACAAACCCTGGCAGCGGGCGACGTGCTGCTGGTCAGCGGTACGCTGGGCGATCACGGCGCCACTATTCTTAATCTGCGTGAACAGTTAGGGCTGGATGGCGAACTGGTCAGCGACTGCGCGGTATTAACGCCGCTAATTCAGTCGTTGCGCGATATTTCCGGCGTGAAAGCCCTGCGCGACGCGACGCGTGGCGGCGTGAACGCGGTCGCCCATGAGTTTGCCGCCGCCTGCGGTTTTGGCATTGAGCTGTCCGAATCCGCACTTCCCGTGAAACCTGCCGTTCGTGGAGTATGTGAACTGCTGGGTCTGGATGCGCTTAACTTCGCAAACGAAGGCAAGCTGGTCATTGCTGTTGAACGTCAGGCGGCCGGGCAGGTGCTGGCGGCGTTGCATGCCCATCCGTTGGGGCGCGATGCGGCACTGATTGGCGAAGTGGTCGAACGTAAAGGTGTGCGTCTGGCCGGTCTTTACGGCGTGAAGCGCACGCTGGATTTACCGCATGCAGAACCGCTGCCGCGGATCTGTTAAGTCCGTCATTATGCCGGATGACGGCGTCGCCTTATCCAGCCTACACAATCGGTTGAACCGTTGGTCGAATAAGGCGTTTTCGCCGTTATTCAACTCACACAAACTGTTCGAACCGTAGGCCGGATAAGGCGTTTTTTGTCGACACCCAGCGGAAGTCGAGTGTCTATACCTATAATTTAATTTCTTTTTTTGCACCGCGCAGCGGTACTTTCCTGGAAAAGCAATATGTCGTATACACCGATGAGCGATCTCGGGCAGCAAGGATTGTTCGACATCACTCGCACATTGTTACAGCAGCCCGACCTGCAATCGTTAAGCGAGGCGCTTTCGCAACTGGTAAAGCGCTCGGCGCTTGCCGACAGCGCGGCGATTGTGTTGTGGCAAGCGCAGACACAGCGGGCGTCCTGGTACGCCACGCGCGATAACGGCAAACCCGTTATCTACGAAGATGAAACCGTGCTGGCCCACGGCCCGATCCGCCGTATTCTCTCTCGCCCCGATGCCCTGCACTGCAATTATCACGAGTTTTCAGAAACCTGGCCGCAACTGGCTGCTGGCGGCCTTTACCCGCCATTCGGCCACTACTGCCTGCTGCCGCTGGCGGCGGATGGACGCATTTTTGGCGGCTGCGAATTTATCCGCAACGACGATCGCCCCTGGAGCGAAAAAGAGTACGAGCGTCTGCAAACCTTCACCCAGATTGTCGGCGTGGTGGCGGAGCAAATTCAGTGCAGGGTCACAAACAACGTCGATTACGATCTCTTGTGCCGCGAACGCGACAACTTTCGTATTCTGGTCGCCATCACTAACGCCGTACTCTCCCGGCTCGACATGGATGAGCTGGTAAGTGAAGTCGCCAAAGAGA
The DNA here is from genome assembly GCF_001297795.1 of Citrobacter sp. CtB7.12. Classification (NCBI taxonomy): domain Bacteria; kingdom Pseudomonadati; phylum Pseudomonadota; class Gammaproteobacteria; order Enterobacterales; family Enterobacteriaceae; genus Citrobacter; species Citrobacter sp. CtB7.12. Next base: position 135,605 of record NZ_LIFT01000012.1, read on the forward strand.
TCCATCACTATTTCAACATCGACGACATCAGCATTGTCCTGCGTAGCCACCGTAAAAATAAGCTCAGCATTTACTCCACTCACTACCTCGATGAAAATCATCCCGCACACGAACAAAGCGAAGTCGATGAAGCTGGCACTCTGACGGAACGGGTGTTTAAAAGCAAAGAGATGCTGCTGATAAACCTGAACGAACGGGACGCGCTGGCCCCCTATGAACGCATGCTGTTCGATACGTGGGGCAACCAGATTCAGACGCTGTGCCTGCTACCGCTGATGTCGGGCAACACCATGCTCGGCGTACTCAAGCTGGCACAGTGTGAAGAAAAAGTGTTTACCACCGCTAACCTGAACCTGCTGCGCCAGATTGCCGGGCGCGTCGCCATCGCCGTGGACAACGCCCTCGCCTATCAGGAAATCCATCGGCTGAAAGAGCGGCTGGTGGATGAAAACCTGGCACTTACCGAACAGCTCAACAATGTCGACAGCGAGTTTGGTGAAATCATCGGGCGCAGCGATGCGATGTACAGCGTGCTCAAGCAGGTCGAGATGGTGGCCCAGAGCGACAGCACTGTGCTGATCCTCGGTGAAACCGGCACCGGGAAAGAGCTGATTGCCCGCGCAATCCACAATCTGAGTGGGCGTAACGCACGCCGGATGGTGAAGATGAACTGCGCCGCCATGCCCGCTGGCCTGCTGGAAAGTGACCTGTTCGGTCACGAACGCGGCGCCTTCACCGGTGCCAGTGCGCAGCGCATTGGCCGCTTTGAGCTGGCGGATAAAAGTTCTTTGTTCCTGGATGAAGTGGGCGACATGCCGCTGGAATTACAGCCTAAGCTCCTGCGCGTCTTACAGGAACAGGAATTTGAGCGTCTGGGCAGCAATAAGCTGATCCAGACCGACGTGCGTCTGATCGCCGCCACCAATCGTGACCTGAAAAAAATGGTCGAGGATCGCGAGTTTCGTAGCGATCTCTACTACCGCCTCAACGTTTTTCCGATCCGACTCCCGCCGCTGCGCGAACGCCCGGAAGATATCCCCCTGCTGGTGAAAGCATTCACCTTTAAAATCGCTCGCCGCCTGGGGCGTAACATCGACAGTATCCCGGCGGAAACCCTGCGCATCCTCAGCAATATGGAATGGCCGGGTAATGTGCGCGAACTGGAGAACGTGGTGGAGCGCGCCGTTCTGCTGACACGAGGAAGCGTGCTGCAACTCTCGCTGCCGGATATCGGCATGCTCTCACCTGGTGAACCACCCGTCGCGACCGAAGTCGCCCAGGAAGGGGAAGACGAGTATCAGCTCATCCTGCGGGTGCTGAAAGAGACCAATGGTGTGGTTGCAGGTCCGAAAGGCGCAGCTCAGCGGCTGGGTCTTAAGCGTACCACGCTGCTTTCACGCATGAAGCGTTTAGGTATTGATAAAGACGCGCTGGTTTGAGGCACGCGTTGCTGGATGTCGGGTGGGCAATTATCCGTAGGCCGGATTAAGGCGAAGCCGCCATCCGGCATTTCGCTTCACTTCTTACGCGAGTATTTTTCCGGCAGTTCCGGTACGGGACGTTTATCGTCGATGAGATGACGAACGGTCAGGATGGGATGACGCCCGAGCATTCTCGGCCCCGCCCAGCGCATGATCTGCTTCATCTCTTCACGCTTCGCTGGCTGATAACAGTGTACGGGACACTGTTTACATGCCGGTTTATCCTCGCCAAAGACGCACTTATCCAGACGTTTTTGCGCATAGGCAAACAGCGCGTCGTAGTGTTCCGGCTCATCAGATGCCTGCGGACACTGGCTCTCGTACAGCGCGATCATTTTTTTAATCGTCAGTTTTTCGCGAGCAATGCGCTTGCCGGACATGATGCGCCCTCCACTACATTAAAGTGCATTTATTCTACAACTTAAATTCTCGCAACTCTATCACCCAAAGGTGACACTTCTCCACCCACATCTCAAATAAGAATTATTTTCATTTAACACTATCTTTATACATGCCTTGTGCTATATAACATAGCAAAGGCTATATTCGATGAATAATTAACCACTTTTTTATGAGGGATACTATGTCGCACCTCTCCCGTCTCACCTCGTCTCTGCTGGCGGCTGTACTGGCCATCTGCATGCTGTCACCGGCTTATGCCAAAGAGAAGCTCAATGTCGTTACCACCTTCACGATCATTGCGGACATGGCGCAAAACGTGGCGGGTGAGGCGGCCAACGTCAGTTCGATCACCAAACCCGGCGCGGAAATTCATGAGTATCAACCCACTCCGGGCGACATTAAGCGAGCGCAGGGGGCGCAATTGATCCTCTCTAACGGTCTGAATCTGGAGCTGTGGTTTGCCCGCTTCTACCAGAATTTGTCGGGTGTGCCGGAAGTGACGGTGTCTGACGGGGTGAAACCCATGGGCATCAGCGAAGGACCGTATAACGGGAAACCCAACCCTCACGCCTGGATGTCGGCGGAAAACGCGATGATCTACGTCGACAATATTCGCGACGCGCTGACGAAATACGATCCGGATAGCGCCGCGATTTACCAGAAAAATGCCGAACGTTATAAAGCGCAAATTCACCAGACGCTGGCCCCTCTCCATGCCGCGCTGGCAAAAATCCCTGCCGATAAACGCTGGCTGGTCACCAGCGAAGGAGCGTTCTCTTATCTTGCCCGCGATAACGATCTGCAAGAGCTGTATCTCTGGCCGATCAACGCCGATCAGCAGGGAACGCCCAAACAGGTACGTAAAGTGATCGATGCGATCAGAGCGCATCAGATCCCCACCGTATTCAGCGAAAGCACCGTATCAGATAAACCGGCCCGTCAGGTCGCGCGGGAATCCGGCGCACATTACGGCGGCGTGCTGTATGTCGATTCCCTGAGCGCCGCCGATGGCCCCGTTCCCACCTATCTCGATCTGCTACGCGTTACCACCGAGACCATCGTCAGTGGTATCAATGACGGTTTGAGGAGTCAGAAATGAGTCAATCTGCGATTACCGTGAATCAGGTGACGGTGACGTATCGCAATGGTCATACCGCACTACGCGATGCCACCTTTCAGGTACCGGGCGGTTCGATTGCCGCGCTGGTAGGGGTCAACGGGTCGGGAAAATCAACGTTGTTCAAAGCACTGATGGGTTTTGTCCGCCTGGCCGACGGCGACATTTCCATCCTGCAACAGCCGGTGAATCACGCGCTGAAGCAGAATCTGATTGCCTACGTCCCACAGTCCGAAGAGGTTGACTGGTCATTTCCGGTGCTGGTGGAAGACGTCGTGATGATGGGCCGCTACGGACATATGGGCTGGCTACGTCGTCCGAAGGCTCAGGATCATGCCAGTGTTGACGCTGCGCTGGCGCGGGTGGATATGCTGGAATACCGCCACCGGCAGATTGGCGAGCTTTCTGGCGGGCAGAAAAAACGCGTCTTCCTCGCCAGGGCCATTGCCCAGGATGGTCAGGTCATTCTGCTGGATGAGCCTTTCACCGGCGTCGATGTCAAAACCGAAGCGCGCATTATTGCGCTGCTACGCGAGTTACGCGATGAGGGGCGCACGATGCTGGTCTCCACCCACAATCTCGGGTCAGTCACCGAATTCTGTGATTATACGGTGATGATCAAGGGCACCGTGCTGGCGAGCGGCCCGACCGAAACCACTTTTACCGCCGACAACCTTGAACTGGCGTTCAGCGGCGTCCTGCGTCACGTCGCGCTCAGCGGCGGCGAAGAACACATCATTACCGACGACGAACGCCCGTTTATCTCCCGACGAGCGGCAGGCTGCGGAGAGTCATCATGAACTGGCTGACAGAACCCTTTGGTTATCAGTACATGCTCAACGCGATGTGGGTATCGGCGATGGTTGGCGGACTGTGCGCCTTTCTCTCCTGCTATTTAATGCTTAAAGGCTGGTCGTTGATTGGCGATGCGCTGTCGCACTCCATCGTGCCAGGCGTTGCCGGTGCCTACATGCTCGGCTTGCCCTTCTCTCTCGGTGCCTTTCTCTCCGGTGGCCTGGCAGCAGGCAGTATGCTTTTTCTGAACCAGCGCTCACGGCTTAAAGAAGATGCCATTATTGGCCTGATCTTCTCGTCATTCTTTGGCATCGGGCTGTTTATGGTGTCGCTCAACCCGATGTCGGTGAATATTCAGACCATCATTCTCGGCAACGTACTGGCCATCGCGCCGGAAGACATTGTGCAACTGGCGATTATCGGCGCGGTTTCCCTGCTCATCCTGCTGCTGAAGTGGAAGGATCTGATGGTCACTTTTTTCGATGAAAACCACGCCCGCTCCATTGGCCTGCACCCGGCCCGTCTGAAGCTGCTGTTTTTCACTCTGTTATCGGTGTCCACCGTCGCCGCGCTGCAAACCGTGGGGGCATTTCTGGTGATCTGCCTGGTCGTGACGCCCGGTGCCACCGCCTGGCTACTGACTGACCGCTTTCCACGCCTTCTTATGATCGCCGTTGCGATCGGCAGTGTGACCAGTTTTTTCGGCGCCTGGCTCAGCTACTGGCTGGACGGGGCGACCGGCGGGATCATTGTGGTGCTACAAACCGTATTATTCCTGCTGGCGTTCGTTTTTGCCCCCAAACACGGCCTGCTGGCAAACCGCCGTCGCGCACGACGTAAGGAGTCATCATGTTTCTGAGCACTCTGCTGGAACCCTTTCAGTTCGACTTTATGGTCAACGCGCTGGCCGTCTCCGCTCTTGTGGCGATTCCCTGTGCGTTACTGTCGGTATTTCTGGTGCTCAAAGGCTGGGCGCTCATGGGCGATGCCATGAGTCATGCGGTTTTTCCGGGAATTGTGCTGGCTTATATCGTCGGTATTCCACTGGCTATTGGCGCGTTTATTGCTGGGCTGTTCTGCGCAGTCGCAACTGGATATCTTGATGACAACAGCCGTATCAAACGCGACACCATCATGGGGATCGTCTTCTCCGGCATGTTTGGCGTCGGACTGGTGCTCTATGTCTCTATCCAGTCAGAGGTTCACCTCGATCATATTCTGTTCGGCGACATGCTAGGGATTTCGCTGAGCGATATTGGGCAAACGGCCTTCATTGTGCTGGGTATCGTCCTGATCATTGCATTCAAGTGGAAAGATTTGCTGCTGCACGCCTTCGATCCGCATCAGGCGAAAGCCTGCGGCCTTAACACGACTTTGCTGCATTACGGACTGCTGTGCATGATTGCGTTGACCATCGTCGCGACGCTGAAATCGGTGGGGATCATTTTGTCAATCTCCCTGCTGATCGCCCCAGGCGCTATTGCCGTACTCCTCACCCGACGCTTTGCCCGCGCGCTGTTGCTGGCAACGGGTCTGTCGGTGATTACCTCATTTTTAGGTGTGTATCTGTCATTCTTCCTCGACAGCGCACCCGCTCCCACGATCGTCGTGCTGTTCACCATTCTCTTTATCGCGGCGTTTGTTTTTGCCGCATTACGCGACCGACATTCGGAATTGCGACAACAACAATCGGTGTAAAATTCTGAAACGGAAGAAGGATCGAGAAGTCGGCGATCCTGACTTTCCCTGAAATGCGTATCTCCGCTATCATGTGTCCCTTATGTGATAACAACGAAAACTAAAAGTATCGCAACCCATTTACATTCAGGGACTGGACACAACTCCATGAGTACAATCGATAATCTCGACGCCCACACCCCCATGATGCAGCAGTATCTCAAGCTGAAGGCCCAACACCCGGAGATTCTGCTTTTCTATCGCATGGGCGACTTTTACGAACTCTTTTACGACGATGCAAAACGGGCGTCGCAGTTGCTCGACATTTCGCTGACGAAGCGCGGTACGTCTGCGGGCGAGCCCATCCCGATGGCGGGTATTCCCCATCATGCGGTCGAAAACTACCTCGCCAAGCTGGTCAATCAGGGTGAATCCGTCGCCATTTGCGAGCAAATTGGCGACCCGGCCACCAGTAAAGGGCCGGTTGAGCGTAAAGTCGTGCGTATTGTCACGCCGGGCACCATCAGTGATGAAGCCCTGCTACAGGAGCGCCAGGACAATTTGCTCGCCGCCATCTGGCAGGACAGTAAAGGCTACGGTTATGCCACGCTGGACATCAGCTCCGGGCGTTTTCGTCTGAGCGAACCCGCCGATCGCGAAACAATGGCCGCCGAACTGCAACGGACCAACCCGGCGGAACTGCTGTACGCCGAAGATTTCGCGGAGATGGCTCTGATTGAAGGTCGTCGAGGATTACGTCGTCGCCCGCTGTGGGAATTTGAAATTGATACTGCACGTCAGCAGTTGAATTTGCAGTTTGGTACCCGCGATCTGATTGGCTTTGGCGTTGAAAACGCGCCACGCGGACTTTGCGCCGCTGGCTGCCTGTTGCAGTATGTCAAGGATACCCAACGCACTTCCCTGCCGCATATTCGCTCTATCACCATGGAGCGGCAGCAGGACAGCATCATCATGGATGCCGCGACGCGCCGCAATCTGGAGATCACCCAGAATCTGGCCGGGGGCATGGAGAACACGCTGGCCGCCGTGCTCGACTGCACCGTGACGCCGATGGGCAGCCGTATGCTCAAACGCTGGCTGCATATGCCGGTACGTGATACGAAAATCCTGACAGAACGTCAGCAAACCATTGGTTCATTACAGGATGCAACCAGTGAACTGCAGCCCGTGCTGCGCCAGGTGGGCGATCTGGAACGTATTCTTGCGCGTCTGGCACTGCGTACCGCGCGTCCGCGCGATCTCGCTCGCATGCGCCACGCTTTCCAGCAACTGCCGGAACTGCGTGCGCAACTGGAATCGGTGGACAGCGTCCCTGTACAAATGCTGCGCGAGAAAATGGGCGAATTCACCGAACTGCGGGAACTGCTGGAACGTGCGGTCGTTGACGCTCCCCCGGTTCTCGTTCGTGATGGTGGTGTTATTGCGCCGGGCTACAACGAAGAGCTTGATGAGTGGCGCGCCCTGGCAGACGGTGCGACCGACTATCTCGACAGGCTGGAAATCCGTGAGCGCGAGCGTACCGGGCTGGACACGCTGAAAGTCGGCTTTAACGCGGTGCACGGTTATTACATCCAGATTAGCCGTGGGCAGAGCCACCTCGCACCAATCAACTACGTCCGTCGCCAGACGCTGAAAAACGCCGAGCGCTACATCATTCCGGAACTCAAAGAGTACGAAGATAAGGTTCTGACTTCCAAGGGCAAAGCGCTGGCGCTGGAAAAACAGCTCTATGACGAACTGTTCGACCTGCTGCTACCGCATCTGGCGGATCTACAACAGAGCGCCAGTGCACTGGCGGAACTCGATGTACTGGTGAATCTGGCCGAACGCGCGTACACGCTGAACTACACCTGCCCAACATTCAGCGATAAACCGGGTATTCGTATTACCGAGGGCCGCCATCCGGTGGTGGAACAGGTCCTGAATGAGCCGTTTATCGCCAACCCGCTCGACCTCTCACCACAGCGCAGAATGCTGATCATTACCGGACCAAACATGGGCGGTAAAAGTACCTACATGCGCCAGACCGCGCTGATTGCCCTGCTGGCCTATATTGGCAGCTACGTACCGGCGCAGAAGGTGGAAATTGGTCCTGTCGATCGTATCTTTACCCGTGTAGGTGCAGCGGACGATCTGGCCTCCGGGCGCTCCACCTTCATGGTAGAGATGACCGAAACGGCCAACATTCTGCACAACGCCACTGAGAACAGCCTGGTACTAATGGATGAGATTGGCCGCGGGACATCAACTTACGATGGCCTGTCGCTGGCGTGGGCATGTGCGGAAAATCTGGCGAATAAGATCAAAGCGCTGACGCTGTTCGCGACGCACTACTTCGAGCTGACCCAGTTGCCGGAAAAAATGGAAGGCGTTGCCAACGTCCATCTCGACGCGTTAGAGCACGGCGATACCATTGCCTTTATGCATAGCGTGCAGGACGGTGCGGCCAGTAAGAGCTACGGCCTAGCGGTCGCAGCACTGGCGGGCGTTCCGAAAGAGGTGATCAAACGTGCGCGACAGAAACTGCGCGAACTGGAGAGCATTTCACCCAACGCGGCGGCAACACAGGTGGATGGCACCCAGATGTCGCTGCTGTCCGTTCCCGAAGAGACCTCTCCTGCCGTTGAAGCACTGGAAAATCTCGACCCGGATTCGCTAACGCCCCGTCAGGCGCTGGAGTGGATCTATCGGCTGAAGAGTCTGGTGTAAGAAAAAGGCCCGATGCCGCTTTTGGACTGACCCCATAAATCTGGACAGTTTATATTAAGCGGCCTTCAGAGCCTGGGCCCGGTACTCTACCGGACTCAGGCCTTTTAGTTTCAGGCTTATCCGCTCGTTGTTGTAGTAACGGATATAATCCTCTATCGCCTTCCTCAGTTCGCTGATATTGCTGAACTGACTCAGGTAAAAACACTCCGATTTCAGCGTCCCGAAGAAGTTTTCCATCACGGCATTATCCAGACAGTTTCCTTTTCGGGACATACTTTGCGTCATGCCCTGCGCCTTTAACTTTGCCTGATAGCCTGCCATCCGATATTGCCAGCCCTGATCTGTGTGCAGCAAGGGGGCGTCGTCTGGTCCGAGCTTTAAGAACGCATCCCGCAGCATGGTATTAACCATCTCCATCACCGGCCTTTCCGACAGGCTGTAGGAGATTATTTCCCGGTTAAAAAGATCGAGTACCGGCGACAGGTACAGCTTTTTACCCTGCAGCGAGAACTCTGTAACATCCGTAACCCATTTTTCATTGGCTTTTGATGCACTGAAGTTCCTGCTCAGGATATTGGGGGCTGCCTTGCCTGTTTCCCCCTTCCATGAGCGGTATTTCTTCGCCCTTATCAGAGACCGGAGCGACAGCTCTGTCATCAGCCGCTGCACGGTTTTATGGTTCACCAGCAGACCCTGCTTTCTCAGCGAAAGCGTGATCCTGCGGTAGCCATAACGGCCTTTGTGCCAGGCGTATATCTCACGGATTTTATCTTTCAGCCCGGCATGCCTGTCCACCTGCTTCAGGGCATTCATATTGTAATACCATGTACTGCGGGACATGCCTGCCGCGCGCAGGAGGTCTCGCAGAGCGTGCTTATGCCTCAGTTCACTGATTATCAGGGCTTGCTGCCGTTTTTTTCGCTCTGAACCAAGGCCTTCAACTTTTTTAGATAGGCATTCTCTGCCCGCAGGTAACGGAGTTCAGCCCGGAGTTCTTCGGGGGAGAGTTTTTCCAGTTCTTTATCTGTAGGGGATGGGGGGATTTTTTGTTTTGTCATTTTTCCAGGCCGTCCGCGTTGAATGTTTAGCAGTCCTTCCGCTCCGGCATCGTTGTACACGCAGACCCAGTGTCGGACAAGCGTTTCTGCAGAGAGATTAAACCGGGCAGCTGCTTCACGCATCGTCAGGTGGTCACGGATAACCGCCCGGACGACGACGAGTTTAAATTCAGCTGAATGATGTTTATTTTTCCCTGACAGCCCTTCCATACCGTGGAGTTGCCACGCCCTGACCCAGCGACGGACGGAAGTTCTTTCAACACCAAAACGGTCGGCTGTACGCTCTTCTCCGTCTTTTCCGGACAAATAATGATTAACCACAGCCAGTTTTGTTTCAGGGGAATATTTTGGCTTTGCCATAAAAAACTGCACCTTACTCAGTTGAGTGTCCAACTTTTGGGGTGCAGTCCA